>VBHI01000059.1 GCA_005881495.1 Chloroflexota bacterium | reverse complement strand
GGCCAGGATGCTCTGTCTATAGCTAACATGCCCTAAATAAGGAGGAAGCAACTCGTTAGATCTCTTCCAACCACTCCATTATCGCCCGGCTCACCTGCTCTGGTTGCTCTCGCATGACATAATGCCCTGCCTTCGGTATAACACGCAAAGTCGAGCTCTTCATATGATCGTGCAGGAACTTGCTATACTTCACTGGCGTCAAACGATCTTCGGCCCCACAAATAATCAGCGTTGGCAAAGAAATCTCGTGTATACGTGCTATACAGTCAAAAGCGTTACACGCTGCCAAATCACGGTAGAGAATGCTCGGCCCAGGTGTAACCTGCTCAGTAAGCACTGTTTGTGCTACGGTACCCACATTGCCTTGCGTGACGCCCAACTCTGTCAATTGACGTTTGGCCTGCAGTGGCGTTGCCTGTGCCGCTTCAAGCAAAGAAGGATGAACCCGTAAACGCGCACCCGTCCCGATTAATATGAGCCCTCCCAACTCAGCGCCATATTCTAATGCCATTGTCAGTGCAATCGCTCCACCTAACGAATGGCCCGCAATGATCGGGTGGTCAAGCTGCAACTCGTCCTGAATAATGTCATGAGCAACCTTCGCAAAATCCTGCACCGTGGCGTTCTCCAGAAACGTATCCGCTCTCTCTCCATGTCCCGGCAAATCAATCGCAGCTACCTGCTGATCTTTACCGAGTTCTTCCATTTGCAGACGCCATATGCGTGCACTATCACCCGAGCCGTGAATGAAAACAACAGGATGCATCATTATACAATCCTTTTCTACTATGTCTTCTGACCAATGCTGCTATACTACCAAAAATGCGGCAAGAGGGCCACTGCCTTCAGGCATGTGGGTGAATTGCCGCCCGCCCGCAGGCGGTAATATCCCTTTGACACTTCTCATTGGTTATGGGAGAATAGCTGCATGAGAACTTTTGAGTATCGCCTGTTCGTGAAGAAGCACCAAGCCCATTTGCTCCTGCAGTGCTTGAAAGAGACGCGCGTCATCTATAACGAGATGCTTGAGTCCGTCAAGGCCCAGTATGAGGAAAAAGGCACCTTCCCCAGCAAGTATGACCTGGAAATGGCTTTCAAGGGACAAGGGGCACCTGTTCCTGCCACCACCGTTCAAATGCTGGCTGATCGCCTGAGTACGTCTCTCAAGCGCTTTCTTGCCGCCAAGCAACATACCATCCCTGGTGTAGGCTTCCCCCGGTTCAAGCAACCGAACCGATGGCATTCCATCCAACTCCGACAGTACGGCAAAGACGTGTACTTGCATGAGGACAAAAAACATCTTATCGTGCCCAAGAAGATCGGGCATTGCCTCAAGATCAAGTTGCATCGCCCGCTAGAGGGCACCCCCAAGACGGTGCATCTGGTGTTGCGTGCTGATGGGCATTGGTACGCCCTCATCGTGTGCGAAACACCACCACCACAAGAACACTTGCCTGCGGTTTGTCCCCACCCTGATATTGGCATCGATGTGGGATTGAAGTCGTTTCTGACGGACTCGGAAGGCACGACCGTTGCGAACCCGCGCTATTATCGCAGCTCGCAGAAGACCCTCCGACGCAAGCAACGGGTCTTGTGTCGTCGCAAGAAAGGCAGTCACCGACGCCGGAAAGCGGCCAAGAACGTCGCCACAACCCATCTCAAGATTGCGCGTCAACGCCGTGATTTCCATTTCAAAACGGCCAAACAGTATGCCACCCGCTATGGCAGGATTGCCGTGGAGGACTTGAACATCGGTGGCATGCTCAAAAATCAGCATCTGGCCAAATCCATCAGTGATGCCAGTTGGGGCGCGTTTCTTGACATCCTTGAAGCCAAAGCTGCGAATGCTGGACATCAAGTCATGCGAGTCAATCCGCGCTTCACCAGCCAGAAATGCCACCAGTGTGGCGAAATCGTGCAGAAATCACTCTCGGTGCGTACCCATATCTGTCCTTGCTGTGGCTATGTAGCAGACCGTGATGTCAATGCCGCGAAAAACATTTTGTCAAAGGCCAGGGCATGGCCTTCAGGGACGGTCTCCGCTGGGAGTCCGGTCGAACTGAGAAGCCCCCAGCTTTAGCTGTGGGGAGTTGTCACATTGTACAACCTCGAAACACCCAGGAACCTGTAGAGTACAACACAAATAGACAGAATCCCGTAATATACTATGACGAAGAGGCAAGTCACTACATCAGCTACCAACAACCGGAAAAAACCAGACGCAGCCCGTCAGGGACTGGGTCGCACTGGTGAGCGGCTGGCTGCCGAAGAACTCTCACGCCGGGGTTACCATATCCTGGAAAAGAACTTCCGTTGCTCCTATGGAGAAATAGACCTTGTGGCTGAAGATGCACAAGACTTGGTTTTCGTAGAAGTAAAAACGCGCCGGGGCAGCGCCTACGGCCTTCCAGAAGAAGCGGTAACACTGCGTAAACAACGGAAAATTGTCCAGGTAGCATCCTACTATCTCGATCTGCACACTTGCTCAGAACGATCTTGGAGAATAGATGTCGTCGCTGTACAATTGGATAAGGGCGGCAAGCCCGAAGAGATACGTGTCTATCAGCACGCCGTCACCGGGTGAATATGATAATAACTTTACGTAACAAATACATTTACCAGCATAAACAACAAAGGGAGACAGAGAAAATGGCCGATTTTGTAGAATCCGCGAAAAACCTCGTCAGTTCAGCTGTCAGCCGCACAAGCTGGGAAGCCCAGAAACAGTTGCGCGTTCGCGGCAAACAAAGCGAAATAGACAAACTCATGGATCAGCGACGCCAGTTGCTCGACGAACTGGGACAGGTAGCTATGACCCAATTTCAACAGGGAACACTCACCGATCCACAGCTTTCACGGATATGTGCAGGCATTATGGAGCTGGATCACGATGTCAATAACAGGGAGGCACAGCTCCAGGAAATAAAGAAAGAAGCCTATACTCCAGAGCAACCTGCCCCGGTCGCAGATTATGCACCTCCACCTTTCACGCCGCCATCTTCACCAGCGGCACCGAAGCAACCTGGCAAACCAGCTGGCCCCGCCAACCTGAACCAGGCTATCTGCCCCACCTGTGGCAGCACGGTGCGCGCCAATTCGCTTTATTGCCGCAGCTGTGGCAGCAAACTGCGCTAACTCGATGGACAGAACATGTTATAATAAGAATCATCGCGCTCCTTTCTAGAGAGTGAACAACATTTTTTCTCTTATGTAAGGTGATTGATCGGTAACAAATACTTGCGATGCAACATGGGTATAAAGGTGGCATAGTGACCAGGCATTCTCAGGAAGTAGCGACGAGCAAACTCGATATCATCAGCCATAGCTCTTCACAGACGCAACGCCTGGGTACGCGATTGGGTGAGTTATTGCGTGGCGGAGAACTGCTCTTGCTCGACGGGCAACTGGGAACGGGAAAAACAACCTTTACCCAGGGTCTAGCTAGAGGTATGGGTATCGCTGAGATCGTCAGTAGTCCGACCTTTACCTTACTCAAAGAGTACCACCGTCATCCAGTTCCCGTGACACAACCCGGGCAAGATACGTTACCGGCTCAAACCTCACAGCAGCGTTCAGGATTAACACTGTATCACTTCGATCTGTATCGGCTGGAAGATCCCGAAGAGATAATAGACCTTGGTTTCGAGGACTATTTCAATAGCTCAGGTGTCAGCGTTGTTGAATGGGCGGATAAAGCCGATCTGCTCTGGCCAGATCAACATCTACGTATTCACTTGAAAATGATGAGTGAAACCAAGCGTGGCCTACTGTTAACTGCAACAGGTCTTCGTTACTGTCAACTGTTGCATGCATTCCAGAAAAATACCTATGCTACTATTAGCTCTTGACACTTCAACGCGTCAGGCGAGCCTCGCTCTCTGTACCGAGGATGCACTACTTGGCGAATATACCTGGCATGTTGGCAATAACCATAGCGTAGAATTGTTGGAACGCATTCAGCGCATCATCGCTGAATGTAATAAAACCATGCAAGAAATTGACGCAGTGGCTGTTGCTACCGGCCCAGGCTCGTTTAATGGGGTGCGCGTCGCATTATCTGCCGCTAAAGCTCTTGCTTTTTCACTGCAAAAGCCTCTCGTCGGGGTCAGTACCCTGGATATCATTGCCGCTCAGCAGCAGCAATGGCAGGGCCCTGTCTGCTCCATCCTGGAAGCTGGACGCTCTGAACTCTATGCTGCTTGCTATGCTTTCGACAAGACCCTCAACAGTGACGGTGAAATGAGCTATAGCATGCGGCAACTCAGCGATTTCTTCTTACTGTCCCCACAACATTTAGCGAGCTATCTTCGGGAGCAGGCCAACACCTGGTTTGGTATCCCAGGTAAGCGAGAATTGCCTTTTTTCCTTTTTTGTGGTGAAATAAATCTTACATCTCGTCAAATGTTGTTTACGCAAATGCAAGAAAAATGCGTCTTCGTCAACAGTGTTCAAGCGGCCAGGCATGCTTCAGTACTGGCATTGCTGGCGCTGCAACGTTTGCATGACGGGAAAGAAGATGACCCATTGCTACTCGAACCGTTATATATTCGGCGTCCTTCAATTACGACCAGTACTCGTAAACATCCGCTACTTGGCGGTAAATCACATCGACCAGTGGGTCATAGTCCGGAAGGACCAGGCCAGACAGAAAGGGAAGAGGGTGCGTTACGTCATTGACCGTATGACGATGTCAGACGTACCTCGCGTCGTCGAAATCGAGCGCTTAGCGTATCCATCGACATGGCCTCCTAGCGCGTATCGTAAGGAGTTACAGGATAATCGTTGGGCGCATTATGTTGTGCTGCGCGATAAGAAGATTTTTGAAGAACAAGCGACTGTCCCCGCCCAGGAATTCGAGAAACCGCGTCGCATTTTTCCTCTATCGCTTTTGCCTGCTCGTCCTACGGTTACTGTACCAACGCCAGACCAGGCTTCAATCATTGGCTTCGCGGGCTTATGGCTGATGGTTGATGAGGCCCATATCACCACAATCGCTATGCATCCCGATTATCGTCGTCTTGGATTGGGAGAATATATGCTGGTAAGCCTTATCGATATTGCCTATTCCATTGGCGCTAAATGGGTAACCCTGGAAGTACGTGTCTCAAACCATAGTGCGCAAAACCTCTATCGCAAATATGGCTTTCGTGAGGCCGGACTCCGCCGTCGTTACTATAGTGACAATCAGGAAGACGCCCTGATTATGTGGACTGATGAAATTAGCTCGATAAGTTATAAACAACACTTTCAAGAAATGAAAACAGCGCTGTTGAGGAAGCTGGAAGAGCGATAACTGCTTTCTGACAGTCAGGTAGCGTAGGAATCTGTAGTATGCGTGTACTTGGAATCGAAAGCTCATGTGATGAAACTGGAGCAGCCATCGTTGAAGATGGCCGCTATTTGCTTTCTAATGTCGTGGCCTCCCAGGTCGAAATTCATAACCGCTACGGTGGGGTTGTACCTGAAGTTGCCTCACGTCAACAACTTTCCTCCATTATTCCCGTCATAGAAACTGCAATGGAGAAAGCCACCTGCTCATGGCAGGATATTGATGCTATTGGTGCTACCTATGGGCCAGGGCTGGCAGGGTCGTTACTGGTAGGATTAACCGTTGGAAAAACTCTCTCTCTGGCGCAAAACCTGCCCTTTATCGGCGTTAATCACCTCGAAGCCCATGTTTATGCAAATTGGCTGCGTAAAGATGAAACCTCACAGGATCGTGATACGGTAGGTGCTTCCTGGGATGTGCGAGAAGGTGATCCTACCTTTCCCCTGATTGGCCTTGTCATTTCCGGTGCGCACAGCGAGCTTGTGCTCGTGCGCGGCCATGGACTCTACGAATTACTCGGACGTACACGCGATGATGCTGCTGGAGAAGCATTTGATAAGGTGGCGCGTATTCTTGGGCTTGATTACCCAGGTGGACCCGCCATCCAGCAGGCCGCACAGCGTGCCGAGGAAGAAATGCGGCGGCAAAGGAAGCCGGTTGAGTTAGCTCGTTCTGCCTATCGCCTTCCGCGCGCCTGGCTGCGTGGTACCTATGATTTCAGCTTTAGTGGCCTAAAAACCGCAATGCTCCATCTTGCAGAAGGTGCCACCGGGAATCAACTCCCATCTCGGGCAATTGATGGGAAAAAGAACACAGGAAGCGAAGGCACACAGCAGAGCCAGTATACACGAATGGGTATGCAGGCAGCACAGAGGGGCGCGCCGAATGTAGCCCAGCTAGCTGCCAGTTTTCAAGAGGCTATCGTTGATGTTCTGGCAGTCAAAACGCGTCTTGCCGCCCAGGAGTATCACGTGAAACAGGTTGTCTTAGCTGGTGGCGTAGCTGCTAACCTCAGCCTCCGCGCAAGGCTTGAGCAAGAACTTCTCCCTCTCAGAATACGTCTCAGCTATCCACCCATCGAGTTTTGTACCGACAATGCAGCCATGATAGCGAGCGCGGCTTACTTCCATCTCTGCCAGGGAGATACGAGTGGGCTTGACCTCGATGTCCATCCTGGTTTAAGCTTGCCTTTCAGTAGTAGTAGAGTAATACCATCAGTGTAAAGTGAGGAGTATTATGGCGAAACCAAAAACATATGCCTTAGGTATTGACCTTGGAGGAACGAAAACCCTCGCCGCTGTTGTTGACATAACAAGTGGAGAAGTGATCGCTTCAGCACGCAAACGCACTCGTGCCGAGAAAGGGCAGGTCTTCGTAGCACAGCGCACCATTGAACTCGCACAGGGGGCCATCAACGCTGCCAATCTTCCTCAGGATGCATCTCTCGTTGCTATTGGCGTCGGAGCAGCAGGGCAGGTCGATCGTAAAGCCGGTATCCTCGTCGATGCTCCCAACCTCGGCGTTAAAGATATGCACCTGGCCGATATTCTCAGCAAGCAATTCGGCAAACCGGTGCGTGTCGGCAACGATGTTGAGGTGGCAGCGCTAGGCGAATACCTGTATGGTTCGGGCAGAGGTTTCAACAATTTCGTCTGCCTCTTCGTCGGTACTGGCATCGGCTCTGGCATTGTGCAAAACGGGCGTTTGTATACAGGATTGAGCGGTACAGCAGGCGAAATCGGCCATATGATCATCCATGCCGGGGGGCGCATTTGTGGTTGTGGTAGCCGCGGCTGTCTCGAAGCGTATGCTTCACGTACTGCAATGACCAAAGCCATTATGGCGGAAATCCACCACGGACGTACTTCAGTGCTGGCCGCTGAAGTGGCCCTCCAAATCAAAGAGGGAGAGACCATCGTCCGTTCGGGATTACTCGCTCAAGCTATTGAACAAGGGGATAGTCTTGTCACTGAGGTCGTGACCGAGGCGGCAGATTACCTCGGTTACGGTCTCGCATCAATCATGAACTTCTATAACCCCGAAGCTATCGTTCTCGGCGGTGGCGTAATCGAGGCTATCGACCTGCTTTTTGAACGTGCTGTCAACCGTGCTCGAAATACGGCCTTATCTGCTTCCGCACTCCAAACAAAAATACTCCGTGTCAAGCTAGGCGACTTCTCCGGGGTTGTTGGCGCAGCGTGTCTGGGTGCAGGGGCCGCGGGATATCATTTCCCCCTTTCATAAAGCGTGCCAGGTATAGAGGCACTCATTAAATGTGCCAGATCGTGGTGAATGTATGTACGCAGAATCTCCACAGATAGAGGTACGAACTGTACGCATTGACGATGCGCAAGCATTACACCAGCTTGAAGACAGCTTTGAAACCGATCGTATCTATACGCTACACGTGCAGGGGCGATTAACGCTAACATCAGCAGATGCCGGTTTTCATCCGGCATCAAAACCTGTCCTTGCTTTTGAATTATTCGAGACACCTGTTGATCCACCCCTCTATAAGAGCTACCGCGAATTTGAACACACCCTAGCAGATGTTGAAGCCACGCTGCGCAGCGTTCAAGGAGGCTTTGTTGCCCTGGCAAATGGGCAGGTGGCGGGAGTAATCTTATTGAACGTGGAAGAATGGCGCTCGGTAGCTCGTATTGAGCATATTATCGTTGGGCGCCAGTTTCGACGCTATGGCATTGGATCATTACTGCTCAGTTGCGCTTCAGACTGGGCGCGTAATCTTCATTGTTGGGCAATACTGCTAGAAACACAGAATGTCAATTATCCTGCCATTCAATTTTATTTACGCAATGGCCTGGAAGTATGGAGCATCAGTCAACAGTATTACCCTCCCGGTTCCGTTGAACATGAAATAGCCATATTTATGGGCAAAAAACTGTGGTCTGCTCCATAAATATTCCTGGACAAAGAGAACGAACACATTACCTCGGCACTGTGTTCGTTCTCTTTGTCTAAACGGTGGCCATTTCTTCCAACTTGGGAAACAGCGGTGAGGCAACTGGCAGTGTAATGCCAGCAGGTACCTCAGAAGTCCTCCATCTGCCCGCGCTCACGTCACCCTCAAAGCCGAGCAAATGGTGCAGCTTTTGTGATGAAAAGGGCAAATAGGGGCTGAAGAGCACATGCAAACCACTGATTACCTGCAGCATCACGTAGACAGTCGTACCAGCCGCCTCGCGATCAACTTTGATCTGTTTCCATGGAGCCTGCTCATCCAGGTAGCGATTTGCCGCCCGCGCCACAGCCATAGCCGCGTTCAACCCGTCCTTCATGTGGCAATTGGCGATGTTGTGTCCAACCAAAGAAAAGCCGCGGTCAACCTCCGCTAATATCTCGCGATCTGCTTCCCGGAGGGCCTGAGGGTGTGGTACCACTCCTCCAAATTTGCTCTGTAAGAACGTCAACGTTCGATGGATTGCGTTCCCATAGTTCGCCACCAGTTCATCGTTATTGCGGCGAATCAGCTCTTCAAAAGTAAAATCAGTGTCACGTCCTTCAGGCGCAGTTGCTGAAAGATAATAACGAAGCGCGTCCGCGCTATACTGGTCTAATACATCGCGTGTCCAGATCACATTGCCCCGGCTGCTGGAAGCCTTGGCCCCACTCATGGTCATAAATTCGTTTGCGGGGACATCGTAGGGTAAATTGCGGTTGCCGTATCCCATAAGCATTGCAGGCCAGATGATGGCATGAAAGGGGATATTGTCCTTGCCGATAAAATAGTAGGACTTCACCTCCGGGTCACTTTGACCAGGAACCCACCACGTCTTCCATGCTTCAGGCGTTCCCTGCCGCTCTGCCCACTCAACGGAAGCCGAGAAGTACCCAATAACCGCGTCGAACCATACATAGATGCGCTTATCCTCGTAGCCATCCAGTGGTATTGGTACGCCCCAATCGAGATCGCGCGTAATAGCGCGTGGCCGCAGGCCCTCCTTCAGCCAGTTCATCGCAAAATCGAGCGTGTTCCCTCGCCAGTGCTGTTTTCCCTCTGATAGCCATGCCAGTATCGGCTCTTGCAACTTTGGCAAATCCAGGAAAAAATGATCCGTCGGTCGAATCTCCAGGGCGCTGTCCTTGCTCCCACAGAGGCGACAGCGTGGTTGAATCAAGTCGATTGGGTCGAGCGTGTGGCCACAATTATCGCATTGATCTCCACGAGCAGCTGGGTACCCACAGTTCGGACATGTTCCCTCGATGTAGCGGTCAGGCAGAAAACGCGCATCCGTCGGACAATAGGGAGACTGCATGGTATCTTTGAAGATATATCCCTTATCGTACAGTGTGAGAAAAAAATCTTGCGTTATACGATAGTGATTTTCGGTTCCCGTCTCAGTATATAAATCCCACGTTATGCCCAACCTCTCCCAGATTTCGCAAATCTGTCGATGATACCGCACCACAAATTCGCGTGGGCTGATACCCTCACGTTCAGCATCTACAAGTATCGGAGTGCCATGTTCATCGCTGCCAGAAACCATCAATACTTTGTTTCCAGCCAATCGGTGGTAGCGAGCAAATGTATCTGCTGGCAGGTATGCTCCAACGATTTGTCCAACATGCGTCGAGCTTTTTGCATATGGCCAGGCTACGCAAACCAGAATATGTTCATGCATGATGTTTCCTCAGTTACCAATATAGCGCGCGTAAACAGAGTGTGCGACCTGCTCATCATCTGTCCCTTTAATGATCGCGCGAGCATCAGGAAAGACTGTTAGTTCATAAGAATCCACGTAGAAGCGGAGTAGGAAATCATTATAACTTACCTCCCCAACAGGACGCAACCGTTCGGCCAATTCTGCCAGATTGAGAGATATTCCTCTTCTCATTGTCCGCACCTGAACTGCATTCCGTCCGCAGAGGCTAGTGCTACTATTCCCACCCAATGCATCAAGAAACTCATAATCATGCTGCCCGCAGGTAGGACATTCCTGCTGCCGTGGCAACTCTATGCGCTCGCTCGTATTTTCCCATACATCCATCCAGAACATATCCCGGCTCATCTTCTCGCTTTTCAGCAGAATTTTGATCGCCTCGGTGGAGGCCACTCCCGTAATCGCTCCCACGATACCGTTTAGGACACCTGCCGTATCACACGTTGCCGTGGTTCCAGGCAGAGGCATCTCAGGGAAGACACAGCGAAGGCAGGCAGTATCACCAGGCACAATATTCATGGTTACGCCATAAGAAGCAACGACTGCACTATAAATCCAGGGTCGCCCATATTTGACACACACATCATTAAGCAAGTAGCGTGTCTCAAAGTTATCGGTCGCGTCAAGTACCAGGTCTGTATCGCGCACTAACGACTCAATTCCATCAGTATTGATATCTTCAACGAGCGGCTCAACCGTTGTATTACTATTGATGCGACGTAGTTTCTCCGCGGCAGCGATAGCTTTGGGGAGATGCCGCGTAATGTCTTCCTCGTCGAAAAGAATCTGTCGCTGTAAGTTGTTCAGTTCAATATAGTCGCGGTCAGCTATCACTATGCGGCCGATGCCGGCGCGACAAAGATTGTTTGCCAGAGCCGTGCCCAGCGCACCACAGCCGATAATAGTAACCGTAGATTCCTGCAGCCGTTCTTGCCCCTCCTTGCCTATTGGCCCAAAGAGCGTTTGTCGTGAGTAGCGATCAATTGCCACCATGCACTGTTCTCCCTCATGTAATGTACGCATGTGTAGATGCGCCCAGTTCATTGTAGCATATAACCGCTGACCCACAAGTAGTATATAATCACCAGCTAACCAGCTCATCTTCAGTTGGCAGCAGCACATAACTGTGCTACAATGCAGGCAGTGATATATCCTTACGTAGACCAGTAACCAGTACATCATACTATGACGTCAAAAGTGATGGGAGCTAATGAAGAAAGTATTGGTTATCGACGACAACCCGACTATCGTGGAATTGATAAAATACGCTGTAAGCCTCCAGGGATCATATGAGGTCGTTGTTGCTTACGATGGCGAACAAGGATTAGAACGTATTTCAATTGAACATCCGGATTGCGTGATCATTGACGTGAAGATGCCGCGCATGGACGGCTACCAGCTGGTCCGTTGTCTTCGCGGTGATGCTCGTACCTCTGATACGCCCTTGATTATCCTCAGTGCGATGACGCGTGAAGAAGATCAAACCATAGGGATGCTTTCAGGCGTCGATGAGTATCTCAAGAAACCATTTAAGCCGGCTGAACTGAACGCGGCTATTGAACGCGTACTCCGCCTGACGCCTACCGATCGTCAGCGCCGCATGGATTACTTAGTTCAGACACAGGCAGATAGAGAATAAGCATAGCGTTGTGCGCAGCCATTGCTTCGAGACTATGCTTCACGAAAAAGAATGGCTATAGTTAATAGTACCGTACTTCTTCATTTTTCATGATGGAGGTCTCGGTGTAGAGTATTCACAGAAAAGTGCGTGAGCCACAGCAATTACGTCGTTTACACATTCTTTTCGTGGATGGCGATCCAAATGGTCGTGATAGGATACAGCAGGTATTAGGAAATGGCTTTGTTGTACAGTGCGCTTCGTCACTGTCAGAAACCAGGCAAATCCTGGAGAACAATCTTCCCGACATACTGATCTGTGAGGTATTACTTGGTCAGGAAAATGGTTTGGATCTCTGCCGTACTATTCGCAACACTCCATCTCTTCGCCATCTCCCCATCATGTTGCTTACTTCTCTCACGACCTTCCAGGACAAAGTAGCCGGCTTTGCTGCAGGGGCGGATGATTATGTCGTCAAACCCTTCGATGCGCGTCACTTGATGGCGCGTATTCGCTTGCTTTCACGGATAAAGCGCCTCGAACTTCCCGATGTAACGTAACTGCTGTGGGCTTCTCCTATCCAGGGAAATGACACGCTGCGTAATGATTGTACTGTTTTTCTTCCAATGGCGGGGTAACCTCCCGGCAGATCGCCTGGGCCTTCCAACAGCGTGGATGGAAATTACAGCCACTTGGTGGATTGACAGGGCTGGGCACATCTCCTTCGAGGATAATACGTTTACGCTTTAACTCGATTTCTGGGTCAGGAACAGGAATCGCCGAGAGGAGAGCCTGCGTATAAGGATGTAATGGCATATCATACATGTCTTCGCTCTTGGACAGCTCGACCACCCGACCCAGGTACATTACTGCCACCCGGTCGCTGATATGCTTGACCACAGAGAGGTTATGGGCCACAAACAGGTAGGTCAAACCAAACTTCCCTTGTAGGTCTTGTAAGAGGTTGAGCACTTGCGCCTGGATTGACACATCGAGCGCGGAAACTGGCTCGTCCGCCACCACTAACGAAGGGCGAAGGGCAAGGGCGCGAGCTATACCAATGCGTTGTCGTTGCCCACCACTGAACTCATGTGAAAAACGATTCATGAAAAATGGATTCAATCCCACCACTTCCAGCAAATCGGCTACCTGCTCCTGGATCTCCTTCGCATTGCCGCGATTGAAATTTTTCAGCGGCTCCGCGACAATCTCTCCTACCGTGAAGCGTGGATCAAGCGAGCCATAGGGGTCCTGGAATACCATCTGCATTCTGGCCCGCTTCTTCCGAATCTCACCTGGTGGGAGTTTTGTCAGGTCTTCTCCTTCGAAAACAACGCTTCCTGCTGTCGGTTTGATCAACTGCAAAATAGCGCGTCCCGTGGTTGATTTCCCACATCCACTTTCACCGACTAACCCAAGCGTCTCGCCGCGCCGGATAAATATGTCAACACCGTCCACCGCCTTCACGTTGGCAACAGTGCGATTGAAAATGCCCCCTTTAATGGGGAAATGAACCTTTAAGCCTTTCACATCGACCAGGGTTGTCCCTGTCGTTGCTGGCGTTGTTGTCTCCGGTGCCATAAAAATTCCTTTCCCCCTGGCTTAGTCTGGATAAAAACACGCTGCTAACTGATCACCACGACCAACTGGCTTCAACTCCGGGCGCTCCTGCCGGCAACGGCTCTGTACTTTCGGGCAGCGGGGTGCATAGGGGCAGCCGATAATCTCTTTGGATAAATCAGGTGGCTGCCCTGCGATTGGAGTAAGGTTGGTGCCACGTTTATCATCAAGACGGGGAATGGACCGCAGCAGTCCTACCGTGTACGGATGCGCGGGCGTTTCATATATTTGCCTGACATGCGCCGTCTCCACCAGGTGGCCTGCATACATGACATTGACATGCTGGCAGGTTCCGGCTACCACCCCGAGATCGTGCGTAATCAGCATTACGGCTGTGCCGAACTCTTTTGAGAGGCCACTCATCAGTTCAAGTATCTGGGCTTGAATGGTGACATCGAGCGCCGTTGTCGGCTCATCCGCGATCAGCAATTTCGGGTTGCACGCGAGCGCGATAGCAATCATCACGCGCTGCCGCATCCCACCACTAAACTCGTGTGGATAGCTCTTTGCCCGTTTCTTCGCGTCCGAGATACGCACCAGGTCAAGCATCTCCACGCTGCGTTTCCACGCCTGGTCATTGCTCAGATCCTTTTGGTGGCGTTTGACCGTCTCTGCAATCTGGTATCCCACCGTGAACACCGGGTTGAGCGACGTCATAGGATCCTGGAAAATCATCGAAATGTTACTTCCACGTAGATCCGTCATTTCATCTTGATTCTTTTCCAGTATATTCTCACCGTTGTAGTTGATTTCACCGCCCACAATCTTGCCAGGAGGACTTGCTATCAGCCGCATTACTGAAAGGGCAGTCACACTTTTGCCGCAACCGCTTTCGCCCACGACACCTAACGTCTGGCTCTGCTTGATCGTAAATGAAACATCATCTACCGCTTTTACCACCCCTGAACGCGTGAAGAAGTAGGTCTTTAAATTATTGACTTCCAGCAGATTCTCTGCCATTTTTTATCTCCGCTCACTAATCTTTTGATCGAGGGTCAAAAGCATCGCGCAAGCCATCACCGAAGAAGGAAAAGCACAGCACAATGATAGCCAGCACGCCGGAGGGTAACAGAACTTCCCAGGGGTGGCTTGCCACGGTGTTTTGGGCTGAAGAGATCATCAGGCCAATGCTGGAGCCTGGTGTTTGTACACCAAGTCCGAGCAGGCTGATACCGGCCTCGGCGATGATTGTACCCACGATGTTCAGTGTTGATGCGACGACGACAATGCTGAACAGGTTGGGGATGATATGCCGTATCATGATACGGGTATTACTCGTGCCCGCTGTACGCGCGGCCTCGATAAATTGTTGCTCTTTGAGCTGCAGCGTTTGGCCCCGCACATAGCGAGCCATCAGCGGCCATGCCACGAAGGCCAGTGCCAGCGAGACCAGCAGCAGGCGTGCATTCCCATTCGCCCCGATAATGGGGATATTACTCAGGTTGGTGTCAGCCCACTCGCCAAAAATTCCCGCCACCAGGATGATGAAGAGCAGTCCTGGAAAGGCGAAAATGATGTCTGTAAAACGCGCCAGCACCTGGTCAATCCCCCCGCCATGGAAGCCGGCCAGCACTCCCACAGTGATACCCAGGACGATATCTACGATCTCTACCAGCACAGCGACACTGATCGAAATAAGTATTCCCTGCATCAGACGTGCCAGCAAATCACGACCAAGTTCATCTGTTCCCAACCAATACTGGAATGAGGGTAATTGCCGGGATTGCATATCAGCCTTGCTCAGGTCTGAATAGAAATAGTACACCCACGAGGGCAATTCATCCTGCCGGTCGAGTTCCTGGTGATAGTACGTGTGATACACTTCCGGCCCTATTGGTCCGTTGAGTGTACTTTGATAAATACCACCAATGTGCTGGTAGATGAACGGGCCAAAGATGGCCAGCAATACAAAGAAGGCGATAATACCAACGCTCGCCATGGCGCGTTTATCGCGTCTCAGTCTTCGCATCGATTCCTGGAATGGTGTTGCGGGCTTTTTCTTCTTTTCCTGCAGTTCCTTCAGTTCGTTCTCGCTGAGCGTGGTAGCAAGTTCATTATCTGTCAGCAACGCAAAGCCTGGATCAAATTGTATCGGGCTCATCCCCGAATCAGGAGCCATATATCCTTCGCCTGTAAGCTCTTGATTCTTGTCCCTCGTATCCATCAGCTCGTCTCCTATACTGCCTTAATGCGCGGGTCTACCAGCGTGTAGAGAATGTCCGATATCAAGTTCCCTAAGACCACTGCCACTGCCAGTAAGACCGCCGTGGCCTGGATGACGGGATAGTCGCGGTACTGCGTCGCCTGCAGCGTCACCATGCCGATTCCGGGAATATTGAAGATGTCTTCGAGGAAGAATGTCCCTGTCACCAGCAGGCCCAGCGAGAGGCCGAGGATAGTGACGCGGTGCGCACGAAATCCTGCCGCAGCACCTCGAGCATACTTGTGCGCGTCAGGCGCGCCAGGTATGCCATGCCGGCCAGCGCCAGTATCACGATCGGCCCTATTTTGAACTGCAGATCCGACCAGGTGTACTGCCATGGGTTGCCCCAGTTTGCGACCGGCCACTGCGCGCCTGTGTGATTGTCGATCCAGACTACTACGACCTGGAAGAAAACGGCGAAGACGAATACCGGCAGCGAATACATCACCAGCACGATACCCATATTGGTGGTATCAATCCAGGTGTTCGCTTTCAGCGCGCTGACTATGCCTATCGGGATGCCTATCAAAACATTCAGCACCAGCGCCCAGAATCCAAGTTCCGTCGAGATCGGTATGCCGGTCAGCAGAATATTCCAGACGGGCTCGTTCTGGTATTGATAAGAGAGTCCAAAATCAAGCCTGAACAGGCCTGTTAAAAAATGCCAGTACTGCACAAAGAAGGGTTGATCCAGTCCGTAATCGTGCTTCAACTGCGCGTAGACCACCGGGTCGAAATGGGTTCCCAACATCCCCCGAATTGGATCACCGGGGGCAAAATACCCCATGACGAAGGTGATGAAGGTCACGCCGACGACAACGAAGAGGAGGCCGATGAACCTTTTGATCAAGAATTGAACCATAATACGCCCCTCGCTCCCTTGAAAGAGGTAATAAATAGTCGTCTTCAAGATAGCCTGCTTAGCTGGCTCAGCCATCTCTATTCCAATTAGTTCATCGCTCATCTATCGTCTCTGTTATATAAAGAAGTGTCCATGAAACGGCACCTTTTCACAGACAAAAACCGATAGGTGAAAATAACAGATGTTACATAAATGAACTTTTACTAATTTTAAGTGACATTTCCCCTATTGTCAAGCGAAACAACTGGCTTGGATTCTACCACCGGCGTTATCGTCATGACAAACCAGGCAAGCGTCCATAGTAGGGGCGATCCCTTGTGGTCGCCCTGGCAACTGCCTATGTAATCTATGATGGGATGCCAAAATACGGAGATACAAAAATACATGCTCAAAGGGACAGCGATCAAACTGACCACTGTCCCTCTTTTCGTTACGGTTGCTACAAGCGTAACAACCTTCTACTATTTAGTGCGCCTGGATGTAAATGTTGCCCCAGTCATCGGGTGGAATCAACAACTGTGGATTGAAGAACATGCCTTTGACATACGGCTTGAGTACCTGGCTGACCTCCACCTGTTCCATCGACAGCCATGCTACATCGTTGACCAACTGCTGCTCGGCGGTCATGTAGGCCTGTAAGCGAGAGGTCTGATCAGGGTTCACATCAGCCGCCTCCAGCGCCGTCTGGACTTGCTGCTGTGTTGCCGCGTCAGAAGTGTTGTTCTGACCGTAGTTCGAGTTGTTGTTCGGCACGCCCTTGTCGAACTGCAGCGTGGTCCAGTCCTGCGGGTCGGGGTAGTCGGCAATCCAGGCGATGCCCCAGAACTGCAGGCCCTTCGGGTTGTTCGTCGAGGCGGGAATATCCGTGAGCAGCTTGTTGAAGTCTTCGGTACTCGCCTTGACACTGACACCCAGGTTTGTCTGCCACATCTGTACCAGGGCGGCAACTTCGTTATCCGCGTCTTGGGAACCACTTTCATAGGTCAGCCTGATCGCGGGCATCTGGGAGACGCTCGTCCATCCCTCTTCCTGCAATCCCTGCTGGAAGAGCGTCTTGGCCATGCCCGGGTTGCCCTTGGTGCTCGCCACCCCGCCGGGGCCTGTCAGATTTGCATTGTAGCCCGGCATCCCCTTCGGCACGATATGGTACGAGGGGATAACGGTGCCCTTCCATACGCTCTGTGCGATCAGGTCCCTGTCGATGGCGAGGGAGAAGGCCTGGCGAATTTTGATGTTATCGAACGGCTTCACCAGGTAATTCATGGCGTAGTAGTTGATCCACAACTGCGGCACCAGCGAGTACTGGTTGTTCGGCAGCGCCTTCGCCGTGGCGAGGTCGGCGGAGGGAACGTCCTGAGCATAGTCGGTCTGGCCCGCTTGGTACGCTTTGAAATTCGTGTCCGTTTGTTTGTAGAACGGGTAAATCAGCTTCGTCAACTGTGGCTTGGCGCCGTAGTAGTTGGGGTTCGGCACTAAGACGATCTGCGTGCCGTGGGTATACGTTTGGACCTTGAAGGGGCCGTCGCCGCCGCCCTCGTTCAGGTGGTCGGTGAAGTTGGCGCCGTACTTGTCAATCAGGCTCTTCTCAACCGTGTAGGAGCACGAGTAGACCAGTGCGTCCAGGAAGTAGGAAGCTTTCTTGTTGGCGACAATGACGACGGTGCTGGGATCGGGCGTCAGCAAGCTGTCTCCGATAATGGTCTTGATCTTGCCCGCCACCAACTTGTCGGAGTCTTTGACCAGGGCGAGGTAGATCGGGGCCGTTATGGATTTGGTAGCGGGTAGCAGGGCGCGGTTGATACTGTAGACAACGTCCTGCGAGGTCAACGGTGTGCCGTCGCTGAACCTCAAGTTGGGTTTCAGTTTGAACGTCCAGGTCAGGCCGTCGGAACCCAGGCTGTAGGACGCCGCGAGCTGCGGCTGCACCTCGAGCTTGTCGTTAAACTGCACCAGGCCCGTAAAGACCAGGTCGATAGCAGAGATGGATGGTGCGTCAGTCGACAGAGCCGGGTCGAACGTCTTGATGTCCGAAATTAGGTTTTGAAATGGCATATTCAATACTTGCTTGTCGGGCGTAGCTTTGCCGGTGGTCGTCGTCGTGGTCGATGACCCGCCACATGCCACCAGCAGCATCCCCATCAAGGCCAGGAACGTCGGTAGAAGCGTTGTCAGTAACTTCTTGCTAGGTCGCATTCGTGACTTCTCCTTGTAAAAAATGAATTTTAGTTCGACGAAAACAAAATAGCATCGTCAAAGTACCAGTGTGGTTATCTGATCCTTTGGGACCTTCTCTTGCGTGCGCTTCTGCCTCCTTTCACCCAACGCTTCGAGTTAACTCCCTGCCTTTGGCCTGGCGGAAGTCACTTTTCCCTTGCATTATCTGAGCTACACCACGTAGCAGGGCAGAATACCAGAAAATAGCCAGCATGTTAACGGCTGCAAGCGGTAGCTTATATTTATACGTCAGGCCGTAATTAAATCTCACACAAGATAGGCTACATTAGTGCACCTGAATGTAGATGTTGCCCCAGTCATCGGGTGGAGTTAAACCCTGTGGATTCGTTATCAAACCCTTGACATACGGCTTGAGTACCTGGCTGACCGTCAACTGTTCGATTGGCAACCAGACAACATCGTTGACCAACTGCTGCTCTGCTTGCATGTACGCCTGTAAGCGAGCTTGCTGGTCAGGATTCACATCGGCCGCTTCCAACGCCTGCTGGACTGCTTGCTGCTGTGCCGCGTCAGCTGTACTGTTCTGACCATAGTTCATGTTGTTGTTCGGCACGCCCTTGTCGAACTGCAAGGTGGTCCAATCCTGCGGATCGGGATAGTCAGCAATCCAGGTGAGGCCATAGAATTGTAGTCCCTTTGGATTGTTAATTGCTGCGGTAATATCTGTAAGCAATTTGTTGAAGTCTTCGGGATTCGCTATGACACTGACACCCAGCGTTGTCTGCCACATCTGTGCCAGGGCGGCGACTTCGTTATCCTCGTCTTGAGAACCCCTTGGATAGGTGAGCTTAACCGGGGGCATCTGTGCCACGCTCGTATATCCCTCTTCCTGCAGGCCCTGCTGGAAGAGCGCCTTAGCCTTGGTCGCGTCCCCCTTGGTGCTCGTCACGCCATCTGGACCAGTGAGATTGGGGTTATAGCCCGGCATTCCCTTCGGCACAATGTGGTTAGATGGGATGTATCTATCCTTCCACACGCTATGGACAATCAGGTCTTTGTCAACGGCAAGGTCGAATGCCTGACGAATGTGGATATTGTCGAACGGCTTCACCAGGTAATTCATGGCGTAGTAGTTGATCCACAACTGCGGGATCTGCTGGTACTGGTTGTTCGGGAGCGTCTTCGCTGCTGCGAGGTTGGCGGAAGGAACTCCGGAATAATCAACCTGACCTGCCTCGTACGCTTTGTACACCGTGTCCTGCTGCTTATAGAACGGGTAAATCAGCTTCGTCAATTGCGGCTTGGCACCGTAGTAGTCGGGGTTCGGCACTACGACGATATTCGTGCCGTGTGTGAATGTTTGGACCTTGAATGGGCCATCGCCGCCGCCCTCGTTCAGGTGGTCGGTGAAGTTGGTGCCATACTTATTGATTAGGCTCTTCTCAACAATATAGGAGCACGAGTAGGCCAACGCATCCAGGAAGTAAGCAGCTTTCTTGTTGGCGATTATGACGACAGTGTTGGGATCGGGTGTCAACAGACTGTCGCCTATAATGGTCGAGATCTTGCCCGCCACCAGCTTATCAGAGTCTTTGATCAGGGCCAGGTAGATTGGAGCAGTGGTAGACTTTGTAACGGGCTGCAGAGCGCGGTTAATACTATAGGTGACGTCCGCTGAGGTCAATGCCGTGCCATCACTGAACTTCAGATTGGGTTTCAGTTTGAATGTCCAGGAAAGGCCGTCAGAGCTCAGGCTGTAGGACGATGCAAGTTGTGGCTGCACCTGGAGCTTGTCGTCAAGCTGTACCAGACCGGTAAATACCAGGTCGATAGCGGCGATGGATGCTGCGTCCGTCGACAGAGCCGGATCGAACGTCTTGATATCTGAAATACCTGCAACAATAGGGAATTTCATTACTTGCTTGTCAGGCGTTGCTTTGCCGGAGGTCGTTGGCGTTGTAGATGTTGAACCACCACAGGCCACCAGCAGCATACCCATCAAGGCCAGGAATGTTGGCAGAAGCGTTGTCATTAACTTCTTGCTAGATCGCATTCGTGACTTCTCCTTGTTAAATATGGTACGTTGTACTGACATTATGGGGGGGTTACGATGTTATTAGGTAAACCATATACATACCCTTGCAGTTGCCCTGGTCCACTCCCCTATACATACTGCCCAATATAAACATTCGCCCAGTCGTTGGGAGGAATAATTCCCTGGGCGTTGTCAACGATACCGATGACCGTTGTTTTCCGTAGGAAGTTTGACGTTACCTGTTCCATCGGCATCCACGCCACGTCGTTGACTAACTGCTGTTCTGCCTGCTGATACGTCTGAATACGTACATCCTCGCTGCTGTTGCTATCGGCCTTTTCCAACTGCTGCTGCTGCATCTGCTGTTTCGCAACATTGCTGCTCGTATTTTGACCGTAGTTCATATTGTTATTAGGCACCCCGCTATCGAACTGCCGCGTTAACCAATCTTGTGGATCAGGATATTCAGCAACCCACGTCAGCCCCCAGAACTGCAAGCCCGCAGCATTGCCTGTGGCCAGCGTAACCTGGGTGAGGAGCGAATTATAATCAATGGCAATAGGTGTCACTGTGACGCCCAGCACGTCATGCCACATCTTGATCATCGCTGTCACTTCCTGGTCAAAATAGGCCACATTCGCCGACATCGCATACGTCAGCTTGATTGGCGGCAGTGCTGCAAGATTCTCTTCCTTCAATCCCATTTGCAACAATGCTCTAGCTTGTGCCGGGTTCCCTTTTAAACTCTGTGTACCATCTGGGCTGGTCAGGTTGGGGTTAAAACCTGGCATACCCTGCGGCACAATATGATTTGTGGGCAATACCGTTCCCTTCCAGACATCTGTGGCAATCGCTGCTTTGTCGATGGCCAGGGCAAATGCCTGGCGAATGTGGATATTGTCGAATGGCTTCACCAGGTAATTCATGGTGTAATAATTGATCCATAACTGTGGAATCTGGTGGAAATCGTTGCGCTTCTTATCGTTTGCAAATGTAGAGACCGGGATCCCTACAGTATCGACCTTGCCCGTTAGGTAATCGTGGTAAGCATTGTCCGATTGTTGATAAAACGGAAAAACTACTTTATGCAGTTGCGGTTGCAGACCATAGTAGTTGCTATTGGAAACGAAGTCGATTTCTTTGCCATGCGTATACTGTGAAACCTTAAAAGGGCCGGTACTTCCCCCCTCCATCAGGTGATCTGTAAAAGCTGTTTTATACGTATCAATCAGGCGCTTTTCAACCACAAAGGAAGACGGGTAGGTAAGCATTGCCAGAAAGTACGGCGCCTTTTTTTTAATACTGATCACTAGCGTATTCGCATCTGGCGTAATCAAACTATCATTGATCAGTGTTGGTATGAATCCACCTAACATTTTATCGGAATCTTTTATCAGCGATAAGTAAATAGGAGCAACAGTAGACTTGGTGGCAGGTTGTAGCGCGCGGTCAATACTGTAGGCCACATCTGCCGCGCTAAGCGGTGTGCCATCACTGAATTTCAGGTTATGGCGCAGGTGAAAGGTATAGGTTAGGCCGTCCTGGGACACACTCCAGGACTGTGCAAGTTGTGGTTGTACCTGGAGATTACCGTTCAGCGTCACCAATCCGCTGTAAATCATCTCAACGGCGCTCATCGACGGTTGGTCAGCCGCCAGTACCAGCGCAGGGTCAAGGGTCGTGATATCGCTGATACCCACTTGAGGTACTACATACACCTGCTTGTCAGCAGGCGCCTTCACCAGTTTTTTCACGGTAGGAGCCGGATTAATCCCCAAATCACAGCCCACCAGGAGAATACTCATGAAACACAGAAAGATAAGCAACAGTCTAGACCGCACAGAAATACGCTTCTTATAGTACATTCACATGATCCCCTTGTCCACA
Source organism: Chloroflexota bacterium (assembly GCA_005881495.1). The sequence continues at coordinate 4,616 of VBHI01000059.1, read as the reverse complement.
ATATCCTTGTCCCTTTGTCCCTCTGTCCCCTTGTCCCTTTGTCCCTTTGTCCCTCTGCACCTCGCTGCAACGTCCTACAAATTATCCACCACGGTATTACGCCTGGCAAACGCAGCAGCTCGCAGCGCCACAAATAACAATACATCGATATTGGTGTCAGCTAAAGAAGATGGCCATGCCATGTATTCTTCGCCAGCCGCCTGCACGATTTGCAGCGTATGTCCCTGATCTGCGGCAGCATCCGCGCGAGCAGCCATGAGACCAATCGTGGCAAACAGCGCCCGTGGGTCATGACTAAGCTTCAGATAGCGTCGTGTGGTTGAAACGGCTCCGTTGTAATCCCGCGCCTCTACTTGCTCGCTCAATGTTTCCAGCAGAGCCGGAGCAATTAAACCTCCACCAAAAGAAGCCGTCATCGACGCTGTCTCCGTCGAATGAATGGGTTGACCCAACTCTTTATACAGTGCATTGGCATGGGCTGCGGCAGTATATAGCAACGGCAGCGCTGCAATATCCTGTACGCGCCCAAACACAACGCGCACAGCAGCAGTGAAGAGGAATCCATGCGCCGCCCGTTCAAACTCGTCGCGATCCCCATCTCCCACTCTCAGCAGGAGATCTGCTGCGGCCAGCGCGATTACCGAACCTGCACCGAGAGACGATGCTCCTTCCTTCATGAGCGCGTCATAAACACCCTGACAAATTTGTGTTGTATCAGCATCGCTCTGTATTAAGCTGCGCAGCGGCAGTGCATTGACATCTTTCGGCGCAGACAGGCGGGTGCGAAGACTTGCAAGACTATGGGTGGGCTCAGCATGAAATGCCCGCACAGCTCGAACCCACTGAGGTTCTTCTCCATGTAAAGGGAGATGGGGAGTGAGCCAGTGTAAAATATGTGGCGCTCGCTCTCCCCACTCAACCGCGTCCAACAACTGAAAACCTCGTACCGCAAATATCAGAGGGTGTCCTGCATCCTGGAACGTCGTTGAAATACCATCATAGGTGCGCACTTCCATCGTGCGATAGTCCGCACCTGTTCCATAAAGGCCGAGGAGAAGCCGTTCAACATGCACCGCATCGTTGCTATACACAGCCTCGTGCATTGCATCGTCAACTGTTTTCTCTGCTAGTCCGCTCGGGTAGAGAGGATCAGGATACCTTACTTCGGTCTTCTTCCCTTCTTTCAGTGCTGGGGCTGTTGCTATCAGGGCCTGCACCAGGAGTGGCAGTTCTTCTTCATGGCTTTCCGGGTCTTGTTCTGGAAGACGTGGGACCGCCATCATCCAACGGCTCAGCGCGGCAGCTGCGCTTAGTGTCACTATGGCATGGCCATCACTATCGCCAGCAGCTGCGATCAATCCCGCCCGCCCCGCGAGTTCAGCAGCCGGTGCGCCACTGCGTAAAAGATCACGTGCGACCGCAATAGTTTCCTGGCTATTCTCAGCAACTGTGGCGTTAACAAGCGCCGACATATCGACGCTCATTCCAATCGTAGGCATATCTCTTTCTCTCTCCCCATCTAGCGCAATCTAGGACCAGATGTCTTTAACTTTGCATTTCGCGAATAGCTCGCTCAATCTGTGGAATATCTGCGTACTCCTCATCGAGAAGCTTAAATGCCCGTTCCAGGTATAACTCCGCCAATCGCGCACCTCGCTCACCTGGATTCACAGCGGCATTCGTCAGCTCGAAACCCTTATACTTATCAGCTAAACGTCCCGCGATCCGCTGCATCTTCCGCTTTGTCTCTTGCAGCAGGTTGGTATCGTGCCCTTCCAATGCGTACCGGGCCACCCCTACCATCTTCCCTAATTCTGTCAGCCGCTCGCGGTCGGTCATCGTCTGAAGCAATAGCTCTTCCGTGTCCAGGTCATCCATTGGGGTACCCGGCTCATCCAGTTGATCCATCTGAGCAGGAGATGATACTACAGCCTCGAAGGTGAGTGAATAGTTGAGATACAGCTGCCCATACTCCTGGCAGCCCTCCGCGACTCGCTGCATCCGCGCCCCTTCATCCTTTGGATTGATAGAACCAATGTCGCACAGGTCGTCATCGCGACGATCGGCCAGCATCTGCAAGTGCTCTAAGCTGGTGCCTTCTTCCAACATCGGGGGGATCGGCATCACATTGACATTTGCCGCTTCCCGTAGCTCCTCAGGCGGCAACTGCGCGGCCAGGAAAGAGGGGAGGTACTTTGCTAACGATAACGGCGTTGGTGGCACAATACAATACGTGCAGAAGACAGTCCTTGGGTCATCAGTACTTCGCGCTATAAAAATGGCATGCCCCTTCGGGGCTTGTGGATTACCACGTAAGAACCGCATATCCATTACAAAGGTTTCCTCTCGGCAATAGTATTTTTCCTACTGAAAGTATGCAATTTACTTCCCTGTATCATAAGCTGTTTGCGTCTACATGGCAAGCTATGATAGCTCACCCTTTCAACTTTTTCCGTAATTGGTCTAATCGCTTTACCAGTTCTTTATTCGCCCGTATCTCTTCTTCCGTCATATCGTCGCTGCTTGTAGGTATCGTCTCTTCATATGCTCTAATTTGCTCTACAATGGTAGCAGCTCCCACGATCTGCGCAAACGATTGCAGTTGTACTAACGCCTCTGTATCTCGGTTCAATCGTACCAGGGTAATGGCTGATTGCGCATAAAACTGCGGATACTGCCGCAGGAACATACTCCACTGCTGTGGCGTACTCAAGGTTTTCATGACCTGCTCAACCTGTCCAATTGCCCTGCTCAACTCGTCGATGGCGTCATCCAGCTTTCCTTGCGCTAAATGTATTCCTGCTCGTTCGTAGCGCGTATCCGCTTCACCCAGTGGTTGCTGCTGTTCTTGATACAGCTTCAATGCCATGTCAAAATCTGCTGACGCCTCTTCTAACGAACCATCACCGCGATGGGCCAATCCGAGCGCAAGCATGGTATCGCCCTGCCCTACCAGATCATCGCTCTGATTGAACCGCGTTAATGCCGCCTCACAGCGCTGAATAGCCTCCTCCCAGCGCTCCTGGCCGATAAGTGTCTGCGCAATTCCCAGAACGGCTGCCCCGTCACCATCCGTACTCTCGATCACCTGGAATTGCCGCCCCGCCTCCGTAAAGAGTGTTGTCGTGGAATCTATCTCCCCTTGTGCCAGTTTTACCCTGGCCGCGCTTAGCAGTGACTCAGCAGCGAGCAATGGCTCTTGCAATCCCTCAGCCTGCTTATATGCAGCGTTGAAAAGCGCTGCTGCTCGCGCAAAATCACCCTGTGTGAACACCAACTGCCCCTGCACCAGCAAAAAGAAAGGCGATACATGGGTCTCATATGTCGATGTTGCAAGGCGGGCCGCGGCCTTTGTCAGGGAAGAGCTTGCCTCATCCAGTTGTCCGCCATAGACAGCCAGGCGTGCCAGGCGAATAAGCGCCTCAGCCACTCCCAGCTCTTCTCCCAACTGCTCCAAACGAAATTGAGCATCACGAAAGTATTCGCTTGCCTGGGCCGTACGTCCCTGCTTGCGATAGACCTCGCCCATACCCAGCAAAGCTCTACATTCTACCAGTTCATTCTGAAGCTTTTGTGCCAGTGTCAGCGCCTCGCTATAGGTCTGGGCCGCCGTTGCTAAAAAGCCTCGCCGCTGCTGAATCTCACCAAGCCCCGCCAGTGTTTCTGCCTGTCCAATATAGTACGAGATCGCTTTATACGTCCGTAATGCTCGCTCCATTGTCGAGTTCGCATAGGAGAGTTGTCCTCGCTGTGTATTGATCTCACCCAGTAAGCGATTTGCGTGAGCCGTACCCAGAGCGTTTTGTCTCTCTGTATATTTTTGGAGAGCTAATTGGGCGCTGGTCAAGGCCTGGTCTGCCTGACCCCGCAATTGAGCAACCTCGGCCAACCCCAGGTTTCCATCCGCTTCGCCCAATTCGTATTCCAGTGCGCGTGCTTGTTCAACTGCCTCAGCAAACGTATCAGCCGCCTCGTCTAACCTCTGCTGGTCCAGGTATATACGCCCCAATCCTGTGAGCGTATCAACGATGCCATACTTGTCCTTATGTGCCTGGTAGACATCAAGAGCGCGCTGATAACCTGATATCGCCTCGTCAAAACGCCGTGCCAGGCGGAGTATATCGGCGAGACTACGGAGCGCATCCACCTCATTGATGCTATCTTGCGCTTTGCTAAAATGACGAATAGCCTGCTGGTAGTACTCTGTAGCATAATCAGTGTTGCCGCGTTGTAATTCGATATGCCCCAGTGCGAACGCTACATTACCCTCCCCCAGTGCATAGCCACCCTGCACCATACTATACAGCCTTCCCGCGTTCTCATAGGCTTCCTGCGCCAGTTCCAGGTGTGCCAGTTGCCGCTCCAGGTGTCCAATTGCGAGAGCCGCCTGCGCTTCGTTCAATGGCCTTCCTGCTTCGCGATACAGCTTCATCGCGCGCTTATAACTGCTAATCGCTTGCTCAACCAGGTTGTTCTCGCGCTGCACATCTGCCAGCAGCGACCGACTATCTCCCGCGCGTTTAACATCGCCTACTTGTCGAAACAGTTTTTCCGCCTCTATAAAAGCGTCTGCCGCCACCTCAAACTTGCCCTCGCTATAAGCTGTGATACCAGCC
>VBHI01000370.1 GCA_005881495.1 Chloroflexota bacterium | reverse complement strand
AAGATTTGAGCAACAGGGTGGCCTTGGTACCAATACATTTCAATTAAGGCCCAGCGGGATCGCCTCGGCCAACTGTTTGGAGCCAAGCGGTCGAACCAGCACCATCACAAAATCCTCAAAGCGCTCTCCTGGCTGAAACGGTTCAGGCGGAGGGGCCTGACGCTTCTTGGGTTTGTACTTGTGGTAGACTTGCTTGATCTCCCGGCGGTTGATACGCAACTGCCGCTGGGGCAACAGGTTACGTCGCAAGCGCTGACATAGTCGCTGGGCGCGCCACTGCCGCAGAGCTGGCGACTCTTCGCCCCGCTCATCGGCCACCGCTTCGCAGAGTTGAAAGACGGCCTCCGTGAAACTCAAGCGATCCGGGTCCAGCTCGGCCTGCAGCGCGGAGTGATACATCAGGGCGCGGATGGCAAAATGCACCACGAACAGCGCGTAGAGCTCCTGTCGCACCCCCTCGGGAGTGTGCGACCGCAACACCTTCTGCTGCACGCGCAGGTGCGTTTTGATCTCGTCCACCACAATCTCGATCTCCCAGCGCTCATGATAGAGCACGATCAACTCTTTGGCCGGGGCGGTGCGCGGGTTGAGCCAGGTGGTGGCTAAGCGATACACCTGCCCCGGTTCGCCCAGGCGCTCATCGGTGATCTGATACTCGATGACGCGCACCCACACCGGCTGCTGCATAGGATAGACCGCCCGCGCGTTGGGCTTGAGCAGTGCCAGGTAACTGCCATCGGGCAGGTTGCGTCGGCGCTGGACCGCTACCGTGCTCGGGAGGGCGAACAGCGCCAGGACCCCCTTGGCGTTGAGCGCTTCCAGATAGGCTCCGCCAAAGAAGTTGGCATCGTGCATCAGCAGCATGCCTCGCGACAGGTGCGGCAAGAGCGCATAGGCTCCATGCAGTTCGGCCTCGTCATATCTGCCGATATGCAGCCCGACCGTGGCATGGCTGCCACATTCCGTCAGGAACACCGCGCGTGCCTGTGGGTAGGCCCCCTTGCCATACTGATTGCTGCTGCGCCCAAAGGCGTGTTCATTGGCCGCCGTATCAGGCAGATTGAACAGGCTGCCATCCAACGCCATCAGCCGATGGCCCTGATACCACGCCCCCGGCGTCTGCTGCTCACACAGCACATGCGTGCCTTGCTCAAACAACTGCTTGACCGGTTCGACTCCCAGCAGTTCGCGCTGATACGAGAGTGCCGAGGCCCCGGCTGGCTCTTGCGGTGACCCTGCCACCCGATCTTGGAGCCAATGGGTCAATTTATCCCACACGCGCCCTTGCGCGGTGCGGCTCCACAGCACCATCGCCAACACAAACCACAGCACGCTCAGCGCCGTAAAATGCCGCACTCGCCGTCGTTTCTGCTGACGCGTCGGGCTTTGCTGGGCACAGTCCCGCAGCAACTCCGGCGCATAGACGGTCTCGAACATACTCAGACGTACCTGCTCGCTCATCTTGTCACTTTGCTCCAAGTACGCTACTCTATACATATTGGGTTCTTCCTTTCTGCCTGCTGTATGGATTTACTCTCTCTACAGTATGTCAGCAAGGCTCCCCTTTTGTCTGCTCTTGCTCTCCTTTCCTCTTATTTGAAATGTATTGGGCACAAGGCCCTGTCACTTCGCGGGGGAGGGCAGAGCTCTCTGTTCATCCATGACTGAGTGCTAGGCTCGCTGATAGTGCAGGACCACGACCCCTTGGGAGAGGGGCGTCGCTTCGAGTAGGGTCAGCTTCAGCGGCTCCTTGAGGTCCTTGAAAAGCGGTTTGCCGCTGCCGAGGACCACCGGATGCACTCGCAACTGATATTCATCAACCAGGCCAGCCTGCGCAAGTTGCGAAACGAGCCCGCCACTGCCGAAGATCACCATGTCCTTGCCTGGCTGCTGTTTCAGGTGTGCGATGACTTCTGCCGGATCGTCTTTCACCAGCCTGCTATTGCCCCATTTTCCCCATTCCACCTGCTCCAGCGTGCGTGAAAAGACCAATTTGGAGACGGTATTCATCAGTTCAGCATTGATGTCATCCTCCGTCGAAGCAAAGGGCCAGTACGCAGCAAGCTCTTGATAGGTCACACGGCCTAGGACAATTGTATCCACCCTCTTCAGGAGAAGAGGAAGCATCTCACGGTCAAATTCTCCACCTCCGGCGGCCCAATCCAGTTCTCCCTGGGGCCCCGCTATGAAGCCATCAAGAGTGATAAACGGGGATGCAATAACTTTTCTCATCGTGTCCTCCCTAGGAGAAACCTCCTCATAAACCAGTGAAACTTACGCGGCTCATCCAGCCGACTTCCCGAACCATGTCAGGGCGAGTCGCCAGATCCTGGAAGAACCCAGTGACCGCCTCAAGCAACCGAGTTGGCCAAGCCGTTCGGCCAGGTGTGCCAGAGTGGGGTCAAGGGCACCATACGCTATTGCGCCGTTGACCGGGATGACGGCTGGGCCGGACCCCACCTTGTCGAAAGCAATTTTCGTGCCATCTTGAGACGTGACTGTTGGCATGTGATTTCCCTCTTCTTTAAATTAGTTATGAAGCGCTCGTCATTTCATGGCTGTTCCTCCATCTGACCAATCGGTGGAAGATGCGAGAGCCGTCATGGCGACCAGCACAGCCACTCCCACCAGCGTGGCCGCGGCTCCCACCAGCGATGATCAGCGTCTGGAGAAAGCGCTCCCCATCTGTTTTCTCGCCAGAAGCCCACTTGGAAATGAACATCCGCTTCTGAAGTCTACCAGAAGGATGGATATGCTCAAAGAGCCAATTTTTGCTCCATTGCCCATACCATTCTCCGCTTCTTTCCTCCTCTTTTGTATTCCCAGACGGTACATGTTGAGAATCGGTGGACGACATGTTGACATGTAATATGATCAGATGTATACCTTGAGAGTGTACTCTATGGAGAAGGAGAACACATCGGCAAAGCAACGTATTGGGATTGCCTATCTCGGCATGTGATATGGAACGCCTGCGAGTGAAGTATTACCTAGGCAGAGACATCGAAGCCTCGACATTTGCAGGTAGGTGATGCCTGCCGTGTTCTGGCAAGCACCAGGGCGAGGTGGTTCAAGTGGATGAACTGCCCACGAGATCCCACCGGCAAACGCGACATCAGTGCAGCATTGGGTCACACGTGACCAGTCGTAGATCTATTCTGGCAAGAGTTGGGGATTCCAGGCAACTTCCCACAGATGATCGTCGGGATCTTTAAAGTAGCCAGCATAGCCACCCCAGAAGGTCTCTCTTGCAGGCGTAATGATCTGCGCGCCCGCACTTCGAGCCTGCTGCATGACCGCATCCACCTCTTCTCTGCTGCTGACATTATGTCCAATGGTGAGTTCAGTAGGGCTGTGGTCAGTTTGGGCCAGGTTGGTGTCGTGAGCGATGGAGGCTTGGGGCCACAGAGCGAGCTTCAAACCAGGCTGTAGATCAAAGAAGGCAACTGCTCCATGTTCAAACTCCTTGCCAATGATTCCCTGCGTGGGAAGGCCAAGGCCATCTCGATAGAAGGTCAGCGACTTCTCCAGATCATCTACACCGAGGGTAATGATGGTAATGCGTGGTTTCATAGAGGGTTTCCTTTCTTTTGCTTCATCGATACTGTGTATTCCTCTACAGGAAGTCTATCTCAGTGGAGTGACAGCTCTATGTCAGTAGTGGGCATGGCTTTGTAGAAGTCGCGTGACCGCTTTCTCACAATCTGTCTGTCACCTGCGTGGTCGTAGGAGATCTGCAAGAATAGTATACCAGCTCGGCTTATTTACCAGCTGGCTGAGCCAGCTCTTTGTTTTTAAACATAGCGAAGGCGGCGGGAATGGTGCTGCTGATCCAGAGCGCGCAGATCAGATAGATGAGTACTTCCTGGAAGACGAGATTATGTACGGGAAAGAGGAGGACGGTGAGTGGACTAGTGAGGGCAAAGGCCCAGGCCGCCCAGACGGGGACGAGGCGGTAGATGAGCAGAAAGGTCGTCATGACGGCGTCGCCGTTGAAGTGCTTCCAGAGCGCGACAAGCTGCGCGGTGCTGCCGCCACTATCGATAGTGTAGGCCAGGTCGTCGAGGCTGATGAGCGCGGCCCAGGGAATCCATCCGACCAGGGAGAGTGCCGCCGAGATGGTGGCAAGCCAGGGTGCGCGTCGCATGCCCAGCAGCGACATGCCCAGGTAACCCAGGGGCAAGAAGAAGGAGGCCGCGACGGCACCGATAAGGTGCAGAATGTTGCCGGTCGGGCCAGCCATCGCGCTGGCGATGAGAGGCTCGCGGCCATTTCCCGCCCAAGAGAGGAGGTAGAGCGTGATCGAGAGCGGCGCGAGGATGATGCAGGCCGCCAGGCTCAGACGCTGGAATGTGAATGCGGTGGACACCGGTGTCTGCTCGCTCTGAGATGCAGGTGGTCCTATATGAGATGTACGTAGATTCATGGTGTTGTTCCTTTTTGTGTCAATGTTTGCCTGGTTTGAGGCGCGTGCTGCCTGAACATGGCGCAGATGCTCCTCAAGTCCCGAAGCTCTCATCGACTCCGGTGAGGCTTTCTCACTCGGTGAGGAGCATCCAGGCTTACTACTTAAGAGTCTAGTGCAAGAGGGGCGGCTTCCACATCGGCAAAGCAACGTATTCGTGTTGCCTATCTCAAAGCGATGGAGATGACGTGTCAACGTCTCACGTGGAGGGTTTACCCAGGCGGGGACATCTTGACTACAGGTGAGATGAAGCGCATGGGCATAGGTGAGGCGTGGGCGGAGCAGCATGCACCTAGAGGAGATGGTGTTCGAGGGCAAAGAGGGTGGCAGCATGGCGCGAGGTAATACCCAGTTTGCTATAGATGGAGCGCAGATGCGCATTGACGGTGCGTGGGCTGATGACCAGGGCGTCAGCCACCTGCGCATCGGTCAACCCTTGTGCGACCAGGCGCAGCACCTCCTGCTCCCGCTCGGTCAGGTCAAGCGTCTCGGATGGGGAAGGCAGTAGTTGACGTGCTGCTCTGGCACTCCTCGTGGTCTGCGCAGGAGAGCGACCGGTGAATGCGGTGCGTGAAAGTCGCGCCACCGCTTGCTCCGGCGTCATCGTCCGCCCCTGGGCCCAGGCGAGCGTGAACGCCTCTTCCCCCAGCGTGGCACGCGCAGCCGCGACCGAGCGGGCCATTGGGGCACGTTCGGTCGGTGGGAGAGATGCTCGAAGCTGAGCACACAAGCCTTCCGCGGCACCCCAGAGCCATGCAGCCTCCGCCATCCTCCCCTGTGCTGCGACGACCACGCCGATCTCCTGCAGACAGATGGCGATGAACCAGCTATCGTTGACTTCGCGCAGGAGCGCCAGGCCCTCCTCGAACAGCTTCCCTGCCATCTCTCCCTTGCCCTCCTCAAGCGCGAAGCACCCCTGAAAGCTGAGAGCATCGGCCATGGCAGGCCGGAGGCCCATCGCTCTGGAGAGCGCCAGGTACTCCTCGTTGAGGGCGCGTGCCCTGGCTACCTCGCCCTGGGCAAAGTGCATCCGCTTGAGGGAGAAGAGAGCGTACAGGATGCCGTAGGTGTTCCCTGCTCCCCGGTGGAGCGTGAGCCCTTCTTCCAGCAGCGTCCACGCCCGGCTGTCCTCGCCCTGATCGAACGCGACCTGTCCCAGCAGGACCAACAGAGAGGCGAGGATGGTCTGGTCGTCTCCAGCTCTGGCCACGGCCAGCCCCTCCTCGGCGTGCGAACGTGCCGCCTTGAAGTCACCGACCACCCACGCGCTCCGTCCCAGGAGAAAGAGCGCGAAGGCGCGGTCGCCAGGAGCGCCTTGGCCCGCACCTCTTCGGCCACATCCTGGCTGCTCGCCAACGCACGCTCCAGGAAGGTTCTGCCTTCGCTCAGGTACCAGCGTGCCCGCCAGAAGTGAAACAGGGCAGCACTCAAGCGCAAAGCGAGATCGCTTTCGTGCTGCGAGAGCGACCAGTCCAGGGCAGCGCGCAGGTTGGCATGCTCGCGCTCCAGCCGCTCCAGCCACACTACCTGCTCTGCGCCTTCGAGGTAGACCTCGGCCTCTTCCGCCAGTCCCAGGTGGTACGCTGCATGGGCGGAGCGCGTAGCCTCCAGCTCCTGGTTGGCGACGAGCGCCTCCAGGCCGTACTCACGAATCGTCTCGTGCATCAGCAAACGTGGGGCATCGCTACCCTGCTCTGCCTTGCGGAGTAAGTGCTTGTCGAGCAGTGACGTCACCTCATCCAACACCAGTGCCCTTTTGCCGCCGAGCGCTCTGTCCATCTGCTCCACCGCCTCTAGCGTACAGCCTCCCACAAAGACCGAGACCAGGCGAAAGAGGCGCTGTTCCTCCTGTGAGAGCAAGTCGTAGCTCCATGCAATCGTATTGCGCATGGTCTGCTGGCGCTCAGGCAGATCGCGTGCTCCACCCGTTAAGACAGCCAGGCGGTGTTCCAGTCGCTCCAGCAGGGCTGGCAGGGACAGCAGCTTGAGACGGGCTGCGGCCAGTTCAATCGCCAGGGGCAAGCCATCGAGACGCCGACAGATCTCGACGACGAGCAGGGTATCCTCGAAACTCGGCTGAAACGTGGGCTGGATCTCCCGCGCTCGTTCAAAGAAGAGCGCCACCGCGCCATAACGTGTGAGCTGTTCGGGATCAGGCAGATGCTGTGGATCGGGCAAGGCCAATGGGAGGACAGCAAAGGCGTGTTCGCCGCGCACATGCAGGACCTCCCGACTGGTCACGAGCACTGTAAGCTGCGGGCAAGCAGCCAGCAGGTCCACGAGGTAC
>VBHI01000369.1 GCA_005881495.1 Chloroflexota bacterium | reverse complement strand
TCAAGAAACTTTGTCGTGGCGATCACCAGTGCGACCAGGCCCGTGGCCACGGCCCCCACTCCATTGATCAGCAAACTGCGACGCCAGTGGCGCTCTTGCGTGCGTAAGCGCCACCAGTGCACCACCATGCCTGCTTGCGAGAGCGTAAAGGCGATGAAGACGCCCACCGCATAGAGGTTGATGAGTTGAGTGGTATTCCCCTTAAAAACAACGAGCAGCAGGCTGGCAAGGACAGCCAGGAACACGATACCTATCGAGAACGCCAAACGATCTCCCCGGAAGGCAAACTGATGTGGCAGGAAATCATCACGCGCCAGCAGTGAAGCCAGCCGTGGAAAGTCGGAATAACTGGTGTTGGCAGCCAGCGTCAAAATCAACAATGTCGCAATCTGGAAGAGTGGATACATAAATAACAATGGCCCTGTAAACACCTGCTGCGCTATCTGACCAATCACCGTTGGATTGCTCGCCGGATTTGCCTCAATATGGTACGACATTGCCAGCAGTGTAATGCCGATGAACAGTGTGCCCAAAATAGTAGTCATCCAGGTCAAGGTGATCTTAGCATTGCGTGTCTGCGGATTCTTAAATGCGGGCACGCCATTGGAGATGGCTTCGACCCCCGTCATGGCAGAACAGCCAGCAGCAAAGGACTTGAGGATCAGAAAGAGCGACAATGGCTCAGTAGCGGCAACGTACGGGAATTGGCCGATGATTGGCTGATGCTGAAGGAGAAAAGCTTTGATGCAGCCCACGACGATGAGCAGCAGTGCGCTCACAATAAAAATATAGGTAGGGACGGCAAAGATTGTACCCGACTCGCGCATGCCGCGCAGGTTGACGACAGTGATGATGATCACCAACACCACATCAATGGTCACAACGACCACTGTCGGCGAAAATGCGGGGAAGAGTGTAGCCAGCGCCCACACGCCAGCAGCCACACTGACTGCGACGGTGAGCACATAGTCGATCATCAACGAAGCAGCAGCAACGAGACCCGGTAGTGTTCCCAGGTTGTCTTTCGCTACGATGTATGAGCCACCCCCACTGGGGTAGGCCGGAATGGTCTGCCGGTAGGAGATGGCGACTATGGCGAGCAGCCCAACAATGGCAAAGCTGATGGGCAACGTGATACCAAGGTTACCCGACCCGGCTGCAACCAGGCTAAGAAGAATCGCCTCCGTCGCGTAGGCGACGGAGGAAATCGCATCCGAAGAGAGCACTGCAAGGGCCTTGAATTTACTCAAGCGCTCCCCTTCGGCCTGCAGGGTCGCGATTGGGACGCCAATCAAGGCCCGTTTGAGCCAAAAGAGCGTCTGAGCCGGCGACCCTTCTGGCACTCCTGCGGCCTCAGTGGCTTCAAGCACCCCTTCCTTAATGCGGTGAAAAGGCTGATGTCGTGGCAGCGTTACACGGATGTGTACATTTCCCGGCGTGCTGCCTCGGAGTTCCTCCATTTGTCCAAGCAGGATCAAATCAAAATCGTCTTCATCGCTGATGGCCAGATGCTCCTTGGTAGCATCTCGATCGGTCGTGCGCTCGAGGGCGTCTTGGTCTTGTTGATCCATCACTTCTGCTCCCTTGTACCTAGCTGAGTTTTCTTTATGAACGAGCACCATTGGTTATAAAGAGATACTGAACGCATGACTGTGTTGCCAAAAATCGTCAAAGAATGTGATGGGAGCGACTTCAGGATACTTTTCACACAGCCTCTCACTCGCACCACTGGTTCATAGAGATGGCCGGCGTTGTGGCACCTAGCCCCGCAAGTGCTGGGGCAAATTCAGCACTGCCACGCCAGGGCGAAGCAGCAGCGCTGCCTTCAAGCGCAGCGCCACCTGATTATGCAGCAAGTATTCCCACCAGTGGGCTACGACAAATTCCGGCACGATCACCGTCAAGGTATCCTCTGGATGACGCAGATGCACCGCATCAATATAGGCGAGGATCGGACGCAGGAGGGTGCGGTACGGCGACTCAATGATGAGCAAATGGGTCTCTTCCTCTGCTGCGATCTGGTGTTGCCACTGCTGCCAGCTTGTCCGTATCTGCTCGACCTGCTCGTCGTCGACCATCACATGCATCGCGGTGACGTGACCGGAGATGGAGCGAGCATAGGCCAGACTCGCGAGAGCAGCACGATCCATCCCTCCAAGTGGCACGATGAACCGATGATGCACCTCCTGCGGACGGGTGGGAAGCGTGCCCATGCTGGTTTGCTGCTCCAGCGGTACATTGGCTACCACAACATTTTGTCGGAAGAACAGCGTCGCTTTCAATCTAAGAATTTTTGGACTATAGAACAAGCGTCTTAACGAGGACTCCACCACTTCCGGCAGGACAACCGTCAGCGTCTCTTCGGGATACTGCTGATGCACCGCGTCAATATAGTCGAGCAAGGGAAGGAGTTGGCTCCATGAAGGCGGGGTTGCCTGAGGTGTTCGATGCGCCAGGTCAAAATAGTCGAGCAATGGATAGGGGGGCTCGCGATTCCCCGGATCGATGATGTCCAGTGTTGACAACTCATGTGCTGAGAGACTTGTTTGCCACGTGTCCCAGGCGGCTCGCAGGGCATCAGCCTTCCTCCTATTGACAGCCACGTGGACAGCGGTCACCTGCGGTGAGAACGAACGAGCATAGGCCACAGCCTGTTTCGCTGCGTGATTCAGTTCAGCAACGGGGACAATGAGCCGGTGATGGATGTCCTGTGGATGGAGAGGAAGCGCCGTGATCCGCTCACGCTCCACGTACCGGTAATGGTGACTGATCCCTGTAAACAGCAGCACCAACAGAGGGATGAGTACGACGACGATCCAGGCTCCCTCCAGAAACTTCATCGAGGCCACGATCAGTGCGACCAGGCCCGTGGCCACAGCCCCCACGCCATTGATCAGCAAACTGCGACGCCAGTGGCGCTCTTGCGTGCGTAAGCGCCACCAGTGCACCACCATGCCTGCCTGGGAGAGCGTAAAGGCAATGAAGACACCCACGGCAAACAGGTTAATGAGGGCGTTCGTATTCCCCTCAAAGATGATGAGTAAGATGCTGGCCAGCACCGTGAGGGCGATGACGCCCACCGAGAAGGCGAGCCGATCCCCCCGCAGGGAGAACTGCTTGGGTAAGTAGCCGTCGCTTGCTAAGAGAAAGGCCAGACGCGGAAAGCCAGCGTAGCTGGTCTCAGCCGAAAGCGTCAGGATGCCCAGCACCGCGAGCTGGAAGAGGGGAAACAAGAAGATCAACGGACCCGAGAAGACTTCCTGCGCAATCTTCGCAATCACCGTGGGATTGCCTGAAGGCTCGGCCTGCACCCCATAGGTCATCGCCAGCAAGGTGATGCCCAGGAAGAGCGACCCCAGGATCAGGGCCATCCAGGTCAGGGTCATAGCCGCATTACGGGTCTTGGGTTTGCGAAAGATGGGGATGCCATTGGAGATCGCCTCGACGCCGGTCATCGCCGAACAGCCCGTGGCAAACGAGCGCAAAATGATAAAGATGGATAACGGCTCGATGGCCTGCACCGTGGGAGTGAATTGCCCAATGAGCGGCTGATGTAAGAAGACGTACGCTTTGACCAGGCCCACGATGATGAGCAGGGAGGCGCTGACCACGAAGAAATACGTCGGCAAGGCAAAGATCGACCCGGACTCCCGCATGCCCCGCAGATTGAGAAGCGTCATCACCACCACCAGCGCCAGATCCAGCGGGACCAGGTAGGGCTGCAGAGCGGGAAGGATCGAGACCACGTTGTGCATGCCAGCGGCGACACAGACGGCCACATTGAGCACGTAATCAATCATCAAGGCGGCAGCGGCGACCAACCCCGGCAGGATGCCCAGGTTCTCGCGCGCCACAATATAGGATCCTCCGCCACTGGGATAGGCCGGGATGGTCTGGCGATAGGAGATCGTCACGATGGTGAGCAAGCCCAGAATCACCAGGCTAATAGGCAACGTCAAGCCCAGGTACAGCGAGCCGGCTGCCACCAGGTTAATCAGGATCGCCTCGGTGGCAAAGGCGACGGAGGAAATCGCATCCGAAGAGAGGATAGCAAGGGCCTTGAATTTACTCAAGAGCTCCCCTTCGTCCTGCATCGTCGCGAGCGGGACGCCAATCAGGGCCCGTTTGAGCCAATGGAGGGCCTGAGCCGGCGACCCTTCTGGCACTCCTGCGGCCTCAGTGGCTTCAAGCACCCCTTCCTTGACGTGGTGAAAGGGCTGATGCCGTGGCAGCGTGACACGGATGCGCACATTTCCCGGCGTGCCGCCTCGGAGTTCCTCCATTTGTCCAAGCAGGATCAAATCAAAATCGTCTTCATCGCTGATGGCCAGATGCTCTTTGGAAGCATCTTGATCGGTCGTGCGCTCGAGGGCGTCTTGGTCCTGTTGATCCATCGCTTCTGCTCCCTTGTACCTAGCTTTAGACCTGTCAATGCTGAGCGAGGGCATGGGCAACAACCTGGGGCAGCAAGTCGGGATCGTCAACAATCAACTGAGGCGGAA
>VBHI01000368.1 GCA_005881495.1 Chloroflexota bacterium | reverse complement strand
CTGCTTGAGCGTGTTCCAGGGGCAGCTATCATCAATGTGGCCTCCACCGCGGGGTTTCAGCCCTTACCCTACATGGGCGATCTATGGCGCGAGTAAGGCCTTCGTGCTGTCCTTCTCGCAGGCATTAGCCGAGGAGTATCGCACGCGCGGCCTGCGCGTACTCGCCCTTTGCCCCGGTGCAACCGAGACGGCCTTTTTCGATGTCGCTGGAGAGGCGGCATCGTTTGGCCGCAGGCGCACGCCAGGGCAGGTTGTCGCCACAGGCCTGCGCGCGCTGGAACGGGGGCGCAGCGTCGTCATCGATGGCTTCTTCAATTCACTGGCGGCACAACTGACCCGTTTCTTCCCTCGCCGGTTCATTGCTCGTATGGCGGGACTGAGCGTTCGTCCCCGGCAGATGCCGGGCGCGACGCAGCGTTCTGCGCATCAATAGGGAACAGGTTTACTTATACTGGCGGGTAATGTCGGTTTGCCGTCTCAGAGCAGGTCGAAAAGAATAGACCTGTGAAGAGCATTCTGATGGAACCGGGTTGGTATTTGTTTCATGACGTTCCTGACGGCATCTACCATCTGCGGGCAGCCGCGTTTCCCGTCGCTGCGGACCTCCACTCATCTCTACTGCCTGGCGAGCAGCTGTTGCTCGGCAACAACGCAAGCCCACTGGTCATCCGCCGGGGAGGGGTGTCTGGCGATCCCGATCTCGTCCTGCACTCGCCGCGTCTGACCGATCCACCCCTGGTGATGGGATTGCCCTTGCTATGAATCAACAGGAGGCGGTGCCGGGGGACGCCAGTACCCCGGCCGGAGCGCAAGGTGTCTTCGCACTTTTCCCCTGTTGCATAGGCCGCTGCAGGCAGCGCGAGAGGGGTAGCTGAAGAGTTTCAAAACAGTCCGATAGAAGAAGTTTTTTTCTTTTCAACCTGCTATGATGGTCAAGTACGGGCCCGTAAAGAAATAAGATGAAGGCCTTCGATTGTTTGAGTATTCAGTCACTGAATATAGTGAACTGGAAAGAATCAGGGTAATCGAGTCCCCTAGCGTCACACATCGTAAATTCAATGGAGCTATGGAATGAAACTCATAAAAGCAAATAGATTGAGTCTTAGAGAAGCGCTCACTGATGACCTCGCACCGACCACCGGGCGAAGCTCCGGGCGCTGGTTCGCGCTGATGGTCCTCTGCCTGGGCGCTCTGATGATCGTGCTCGACACAACGATCGTGAACGTTGCGCTCCCGTCGATCCGGCGGGATCTCGGTTTCTCCGAGACATCGCTCGCCTGGGTGGTGAATGCCTATCTGCTCACCTTCGGCGGCTTTCTCCTGCTAGCTGGCCGGCTGGGCGACCTCTTCGGCCACCGGCGGCTCTTCCTGATCGGGATCACGCTCTTCACCCTGGCATCGCTCGCCTGCGGCCTGGCCACCACGCAAGGGTTCCTCGTCACAGCGCGAGCGATCCAGGGGCTCGGCGGCGCCATCGTCTCCGTGGTGGCGCTCTCGCTGATCATGAACCTCTTTGTTGAGCCAGCGGAGCGCGCCAGGGCGATGGGCGTCTACGGCTTCGTCTCTGCCGGCGGCGGAAGCGTCGGCGTGCTGCTCGGCGGCCTTCTGACGAGCACGCTCAACTGGCACTGGATCTTCCTGGTCAATCTTCCAATCGGTGCCGTCGTCTTTGCTCTCTCCCGAATGCTGCTGCCAGCCGCGCACCGCGCGGCGGCCCCCGGGCGTCTCGATGTCGCCGGCGCGATCATCGTGACGGCTGCGCTCATGCTCGCTGTCTATGCGATCGTGAACGGCAACGACGCCGGGTGGACCTCTGGCCAGACGATCGGCCTGCTCGTCGCTGCGGCCGTGCTGTTGGCGATCTTCCTCTTGATCGAGGGTCGAGTTCGCGCACCGCTCATACCACTTGGCATCTTGCGGCGGCGCAACGTGGCGACCGCCAACGTCGTTGGCGTCCTGTGGGCCGCGGCTTTGTTCGGCTGGTTCTTCCTCTCTGCTCTCTACCTCCAGCTGGTGCTCGGGTACAGCCCGCTGTGGGTCGGTCTCGCCTTCCTGCCGGCCAGCCTCATCATGGCGGTTTGCTCGCTCGGCCTCTCTGCCAAGCTCGTCATGCGGTTCGGCATCAAGCCGCCACTCGCGACCGGGCTGCTGCTGGCCGCCGTCGGACTCGTGCTCTTCGCGCGAGCACCGGTCGACGGGAACTTTGTCGTCGATGTGCTCCCGAACATGATCCTGCTCGGATTGGGGGGCGGCATCGCCTTCAACCCGGTGTTGCTTGCCGCCATGAGCGACGTTGCGCCAACTGAAGCCGGCCTGGCCTCTGGAGTCGTCAACACCTCGTTCATGATGGGCGGGGCGCTCGGCCTGGCGGTCCTCGCCAGCCTCGCTGCCGCTGGCACGACCAGCCTGCTGGCCGCAGGCTCCAGCCATCTCGCGGCCCTCAACGGCGGCTACCATGTCGCATTCCTCGTCGGGGCTCTCTTCGCCGCCGTAGCAGCGGTGCTCAGTGCCACGCTGCTGCGTTTCAAGGTGCCGACCACGCCAAACCAGGACGAGTCGAGAAACGAGCAGCGTGTACCAGAAGTGCGTGCATAATACTTATGATAAAGGAGTTTTTAATGGGAAAAGTCATTTCGAAAGACGGCACCGCTATTGCATTCGATAAGTCGGGTCAGGGTCTCCACTGCGTGTTGACGACCAGGAAGTCATCTATTGGGCGGTCAGTGGCCATGGCACCCTCTTCAATTACACCGGCCACCCGGCAGTCGTGCTACCTTATAAGCTGGACCGCGATGGCCTACCCCTTGGGATACAGCCGGTAGGGAAACGCTGGGATGAATCGCGTCTGCTGGCGATAGCAAAGGTCTTATCGGAAGTGACCGGCCAATTCCAACGACCACCGGGCTACTAAGTGAAGAACCCGAGGGGTGGAGGTTCGAGCAGTGTGGCCCTCACCATGGAACGCGGAACTTGCAAGCCTGAGGCTACAACGCTTTGGCCTTTTGCTTGCTTTAGCAGCATGCTGTTGTTCCCTTTGGCTTTCGCCGCCAGGTTAGCTCTTGTTCCTAGAACATCTCTCAAATTCTAGCCGACTGCGTCGGCAATCTCATCGTGCGTGACACGGCGCACGTAGCCAGTACAGGTATGATAGAGTGTTTACAACGTAGTCAAAAGGTCATCAGGAAAAGAGCATCGAGATAAGGCTCGATAGCTCAAATGTGACCTCATTTCTTGACCTTCCGCTGTAGGAACAAACAGACGTTGGGTTACATTATCCATGAGGCAGTGCGCAATCTTTCTGCTAGAAAAATCGGCTGATCTGAAGGTAGACTTGATTAATGTTCTGCGGTGTGCCAGCATATTCCTGGCCCCCAGTAGCGCCGGCTATCTTCGTTAGCTCACTTACATCAGCATCGTTGCCATAAGCAATAGTATATATCTTCACTCCCTCACCAGCATTCGCACCGGAGGCTGTAATCTGGCTAAGAAGTTGACTAACGGAGAGCTTGCTAGAAGTATCCATTCCATCAGTCAGTACTATCAGGACTTTGATATGCTTAGAAGGTAGGGTCTTCAACGCATTGGCTTGTTCCGCAATAGTATCAAAGAGGCGTGTCGAGCCACTGACATCGATACCACTAATGTTAGAGAGCACACTTTGTCGCTTGGGGCCAAGCGCTGAAACGGGAGTGAGTACGTTAGTGTTTGTGCTAAAGACGGTCAAACCGAGCCCATCGCTGTTGCCCAGCAAGTTAACGAACTCTGTCAGACCCTGCTTCGCCTTCTCGATCTTGCTAAGGCCTCCGACCAGGTCATTCATACTGCCAGAACGATCAAGAACAAGCATCACATCAACCTTGCGGCGCTGTTGCTCCCACGAAGTCTCAATAGCTTGTGTCACATCCGCTGAAGGTACCTGTAAGAGCGATTTGGGTTCGCTTGGGTCCACTCCATGAGCGCTATTGATGGGTGACCCAACTCCCACGCTAAGGTCTGCTGGCCTAAAACCGTATTGCAGGGCCTTTTTTTGCTGGGCAGGCGCTAACAAGAAATTTCTGAACGCTAGCGCTGCCGCTCTCTTAGCCGGAGTCACCCAGCTTGCCTGCAGAATTGTGTAAGGATGATCGCTATAGAAAGTACCTTCTTTGGGATAGATTGCTACCACTGGATAAGCCAGATGGGGATAGAGCTGACCTTCGTTAGCCTGCACTACCAGGCTCTCGTACATCACCGTCGCACTCAGATAATTGGGGCCTTGAGTGAACATTTCATTGGCAAAAAAGCCTGTACTATCGCCATAATGGATGATTGAACTCTCCACGTTGGCAACGAAGTCTTGAGTTGTTGGGTTCGTCACATCAGCGAGCGATAATTCACGAAGCTTACCCACTGCCGCGTAATTTTCAGCGATGATTGAATCCAGGCCTGAGTTGGAATCGTCGGGGCGGGTATGGCCGAACTTGAAGTCCCCAAACTCTGGGTGCCCATAGGCGGCCCAACCACGAGGATTGGTACTGAGAGCTACAATATCTGACCAACCAATTGCCTTA
>VBHI01000058.1:8828-36917 GCA_005881495.1 Chloroflexota bacterium | reverse complement strand
GTTTCAACCATTCATATCGTGCGAAAGGTCCTTTGTTATTCCCACCCTCTTGATTTTATTCCCGACTTTGCAACACCCCTGGAGCAGTTTGCCAGTTTACGGTTCTCAATCAATCGATCTGTCTCTGTCATCTCCTGTTCTAATAGAAGGAGGAGGGCGGTTGTCAATGCTAGAAAGGGGGTATTGCCGGGTTGGAGGTGGGTGAGCACAGGAAAGTATAGAGCATTCAGAAGCGAGGAAGCCCATGCCGACAATATTACCACGAGTAGCAAAAATGCGAACGATGGATGCTTTGAGTTGAGTATGCATGGATGCTTCTCGCTAGCGTGTTGAGCCAAACTGCTGCATATGCTGGCGCTCTCGCTCCAATGCGTCAGCAGGGAAAGCTTGTTCACCGCCGAGCGTCCGCGCGTTGAGCGTGAGTTGAGCCGCTTCTTCCATAATGATAATCAGTTGCGCAGTTGAGAGCGGATCGCTGCTGAAAGCCAGCAGCCCGTGATTTGCCAGCAGTACCGCCGGAACCGTCGGATGCCGCTCAAGCTGCTCCACAATATGCGTGACGGACTCACGTGACCCACGCGGCGCCCAATCTGCTATTGGAATATCCTCAGTAATGCCGAAACGCAGGAACGCTTCATACACGCAGGGCAAGGGGGCATGCGCCAGCGCAAAACTCGTCACGCGAGGGGAGTGGGTATGAATGACAGCATGAGCGTCATCGCGTGCACGGTAAACACACGCATGCATACCAACAATTTCGCGCGCAGTCGGATCCATCGTCCCTTCTACCACATCACCATCAAAGGTAACTACCGCCAGTTGCTCCGGCTTCAAGTGGGTGATATGACCTGTTGAAGTCAAGAGTATACGATCTGCTTCAGGCAATCTTACACTCATATTGCCGTGACCGCTGTGTGACATGACACCTGCCTGATAGAGGAGGTGCGCCGCCTGCACAAGCTGTTCTCTCAGTTTGCTATAGCTCAAGTTCGTCATCAGTTCCTCGCATTTCCAACAGTGTAGCTTGTGATTGTCCTGCCACTATTATACACAACTCACATGAAGGGATGCCGGTCCTCAGCATAACGAGAGAGGCAGCACGCCTTGTGCTGCCTCTCTCCCTGTAAAACCTAAAAGCCAAA
This sequence comes from Chloroflexota bacterium, assembly GCA_005881495.1. Next base: position 35,775 of record VBHI01000058.1, on the reverse strand, counting down.
GTGAGCTTTCATCCGTATACTCGTCTACGCTTTGAGCAATGCCCTGAACTGGAAGGCACGTACCAGTAACACGATGCCATAAATGATGGCAAACACACCTAGCAGCCAGACAAACGCCAGAATGGCGGTCACCGGGATGAAAAACACGATGATACCCAGGATTACGGAGAGTGCGCCGCCTACCACCAGGGACCACTCTCGTCCAAAACCAGTGGACACAAAGAAGGCAGCGATTATCGCGATAATGCCTGTGATGACAGCCCAGGCGGCGATGAGGTAAGTCAGCACAAGAGCAGCTCCACCAGGCCAGAAGAAGACCGCAAATGCAAGAATAATACCAATGATTCCGCCTATCAGAATCAACCACCAGCGTGAATAGACGGGTCGCTCCTGGAAAGCCAGAATCACTCCCATGATGCCATCAACCAGAAAATACGCGCCCAACAGGTAAATCAGGAACAGAATGGCAATATGAGTCCATCCAACAGCGACGATACCAAACAGCAACGCAACAATCCCTCGGACTAGCACCAGCCACCAGTAGGTTCGTGCAACTTCGCCCGTAGTAACTACGCCCAATTTGCAACTCCTTCTTGGTTACATACAAACAAACAACGACAAGTGAACAAAAGCGTGGATACAAACGCTTTATGGATTACATTGTAGCACAGATGAAAACCGCTTACTCGCGCAGCTTTGTATAAGCCAGCCGCAGACCTTCTAACGCTAAAAATTGATTGACATGCTGAATTTCAGGAATAATCGGGGCCATTAAGGGGCTCAGCCCACCGTGGGCGATAACTTTCACTTCGCGTTCGTCGGTAACGCCCGGTATCTCCTTGCGCAGTCGGCCGATCAATCCCTGCACTAACCCGACATGCCCAAAGATGATCCCGGATTGCATGTTGTCAATGGTATTTTTGCCTAACGCTGCAAGCGGCGGCGTCAGGTCTACGAGGAAAAGTCGCGAGGCCGCGCTACTCAACGCCTCTGCTGAGATCAACAGACCAGGCGCGATAGCTCCTCCCAGGAAGTCTCCCTCCGCCGAAATGACATCGAAGGTGGTGGCTGTACTAAAAGCAATAATGATCGCAGGCCCACCATACAGGTGATAGGCCGCCAACGAGATGACAATGCGATCAGCCCCGATTTCCCAGGGATTATCAATGAGCAATTTTACGCCCAGGTCGAGAGTATGGTCTACAACGAGCGCTTCTTTGCCGCAATAGCGCTGCGCCAATTCTTGAAAGACGGGAGTGAGCGGTGGAACGACGCTCGACATGATGATGTCGTGGATATCACTCAACCGGTGGCCCTCGTGCCGTGCCAGGTCACTCAGCAGCATTGCGTATTCATCGGTCGTGCGCTGACGAACGGTTGAGACCACCCAGTGATGCTGTAAGGTTTCGCCGGCATACAGGCCAAATTTGATATTTGTATTACTGATATCGATGGCAAGTAACATGGATAGCTCCTGTTTTTTCTCGGACGTCACTAGTTCCCCCAGAATCTCCCCTTTTTATGCGCTAAGCAATGCTCTGCGCACTGGCAACATATTGCTTGAGCAAGGCAGCGATCATAAATGGATCGCCATGCGACTTATCATCAACGACAAGTACCTCGCTCTCGGTACGGGTATCGACAAAGGCCAGCGTGGTAGGAGTGCGCATCCGTTTCAGCCTCCAACGCATTCCAGAAGAGGTCATACCTCGTCCTCCGAAGAGGCTGAGCACATTCTCAGCCATACTCGGATTCAGCCTGTTTTCAGCACTATTTGCCGAGCGATCAGGAGGTGGAGCGCCACGAGCCGTCACATGCTGCACATGCATCAAGGGGACATTGATTATAGTATTCCCTTCCCGTTTGACAAACGTGTCTGGAGTAATCACTATCACGTGTTTATCTGCCTGGATCAAACGGCGTACATCGAGGAAAAGAGACCAGAGGCTTCCACAGCCAACGAAGAGGAAAAAAACCAGGAATATCGTGGTGATCAAAGCAGGTATGATTCCGTAATGATAATTATGGGGAATGGTGGAGATCGCCATGGCCGCAAACAGTCCAAAACCAAGCAAAATGCCGGTAGCCCACCCCAACATGCTTATAATAACATCGCGACGCGAGAGTGGTAAAACAACCCAGCCCTGGGGCAGTGTAGAGCTTGCCCTGACCTTTTCGAGTATCTCAGATGACTCCATCGCAGTATTCTCCTCATGAATCTGGCACCGCTGAAAAAAAGCAACAACCAGCATAGTTCCTTTTGCCACATTATACCAAAGTTATACGTCTTTAGCGAAAAAAGATTCTCCCTGTGGTACAATACAACAGGCTTTTCAATGCTCACAAATTTTTGTAGGGGTCGTTATGGATGATCGGATACGAGCAACAGCTGTGGCCGCAGCTCACAATCTACTGGTACGATATAAGGCAGGACATCCGGACTGGACGGACGATAGAACACCGTTAGATGATCTCGTATCCTGGTTCGGCCTGCACATCGAGACATTTCACCCGGATGATTACCCACAGGGTACCTACGGTTTCCTGGAGCCAGGCGAAAACCTGATCTGGCTCTGTCGCACGCTCTCTGCATCCCTACGCCGCTTTACCCTGGCCCACGAACTAGGCCATGCCATTCTGCATATGCCAGAGCTTAGGCGCGAAGACCCATGCCAGCGCCCTGACGTGCAGGAAGAAGTGACAGACCAGGGCAGCCAGGAGCTTCTACAAGAAGCACTGGGTATTGGTCAATCCTATGATCCTCGCAGCGAACGCGAGCTGGCAGCCAATATCTTTGCCGCTGAACTACTCATGCCCCTTGAACGTGTACAAGCCCTCTACCTGAACGAACATGTTCCACCCGGCTCACTGTCCAGCATCTTCGACGTCTCCAATGCCGCCATGCTCAATCGACTGGTCGGCCTCGCAACCACCGGGCGACCACAAGGGTCACCCTCGCCGTCGCCCGGTAACGCTACAAAAACTATTGCGAAAAAAAACTACGACGAGTTCCAGCAGGCAGCTATCGAAGCTCCCACTCCCGCGTTGATTGTCGCCGGACCGGGAAGCGGCAAGACCAGCACATTGATCGGGCGCACAGAATACTTAATCAATGAACTCCAGGTGCCACCGGAACATATATTAGCCCTGACCTTTTCGCGAAAAGCGGCACAGGAGATGCTGGAGCGGTTTGAAAGCCATCCAGGCAACGAAGCTAGGTTGACCGCAAGGGTCAACCCTACTATACACGCTAGCGCTTCTACCTACGGTCAGCCTGGAAGCAAGGAAGTTCTGGAACAGGTTCTGTACCAGGAAGATCAGCACCTGGCACCCATGGTCAGCACGTTCCATGCCTTCTGTGCCGAAATGCTGCGTGCCCATGGCGAGCGCGTGGGTCTGCGGCCAGATTTTGCCCTGATTGATGACACCGAGGGTTACTTCCTGCTGCGCCAACTGGCGGGAGCAATGCAGCTCTACCATTATCGCAACTTGAAGTCCCCGGCCTATTATTTCCCAGATATCTTGAAAGCCATCTCGCGCGCCAAAGACGAGCTGGTTTCACCCGAACAGTATCGACAACTGGCGCAAAGCATGCTGGAAACTGCCTCTGATGAAGAGGCTATTCTGAGTGCAAAGAAAGCGCTGGAGGTCGCCTCCATTTACACACTGTACGAGGAAGCGCTCCTCCGGCGCGGCGATACCGACTTCGGTGGCCTTATCATGCTGGCAGTCCAGCTGCTGCAAGACTGCCCAGAGGTACTCGAACAGCAACAGCAGCGCTTTCAGCACATCCTCGTCGACGAATTTCAAGATATCAACCGGGCGAGCGGCGTGCTTTTGCGCTTGCTAGCTGGCGATAAGCGGAATGTCTGGGTCGTCGGAGACGCCAACCAGGCAATTTATCGCTTTCGCGGCGCTTCGCCCGCCAATATCGCCAACTTCCAGCAGGACTTCCCTAAGGCGGTGGTGTTGCCCCTGAGTCGCAATTATCGTTCTCGCCCGGATATTGTACACCTGGCTGAATCATTTCGCTGGCAGCAACTAGAACTGAGCTTCTCCACAGATACAGAGCCAGGCATAAGCGCCAGTGAAGCTTCACCACGCTTCGCTCGCCCCTCGATAAATCGAGGGTCTACATATTCTCCCCCCAATCGGAACGTGCATACCGCGCGACTTACCCATCCCGAAGCCTACGTGACGCTGGCTCAGGCGGAGGATAACGCCAACGAGTTCGCGGGCCTGATCGCGGATATCCGCTACAAGCACGCCCAGGGATACTCCTATAAAGATATGGCGATCCTCTGCCGCACACGCGCATGGGCAGGGAAAATTACGCGAGCATTGGCACAGGCGGGCTTACCCGTGCACGAGAAAAGGGGTATTCTGGCCCAGCAGCACATCAAAGACCTGCTCTCTATCCTTTTACTGATCGCTGACGAAAACGGTATGGGCATACTACGGGCAGCACGCCAGCGCGAACATCCCCTCTCACAAAGCGATATCGAAGGCCTTTTGCTGGCCGCACACGATCAACACTGTTCAGCAGGGAGGCTGATTGCCGATGGCGTGGCGCCACACACCATGAGTTTCGCAGGCCGCCGGTCGCTGTCGCAGCTGGCAACCATCTTACAATCGCTCTGCCTGTACGCTTCCAATGTCTGGTCGCTGCTGTCGCAATACCTTTTTATTGAGACATCCATCATGCGTGATCTGCTGCGCATAACAGCAAGTACCTACGATGATCTGGCCCTACCAGAGAATGACCACTCGCACAACTCACAGGAGACAGCCCTGCTGGCCGATTACCTGGCTTTTTTACAACTTGCCCGGCGCTATGACCGGCAGCAAGAGACCCTGCGCAGGAGACTCGAAGAGGAAGCGACGGAACGTGGCGAGCAGGCCGAGCACGTGCTGGATAAATCCGCACTCTACAGTAAACCCTCGATTTATCGAGGGGCGAGCGAAGCGACGGAACAAGTCAAAGGATTTCTCGATTACATACATGTCCTGTTACGCCTGGGTCAGGATGGAGGTGACAGCAGGCAGCAAGGAGTCACAGAAACCGGCGCGGAGGAACCGGATATCATCCGTGCTATGACTGTCCATGCCAGTAAGGGACTGGAGTTCCCCGTGGTCTACTTGCCCGGACTGATCCAGCGCAATTTTCCTTTGCAGGCGCGTGCCAATCCTGTGCCGGCCCCCGCCGGCATGCTTCCAGCCGAAAGCGAAGGCAAAGCAGCCCATGAGAGCGGCGAAGCTTGCCTGTTCTACGTTGGAGTGACGCGCGCGCGTGACCAACTGGTCTTGAGCTATAGCGAACGCAATGGCAAGCAAAAAGCCCGGCCCACCGCCTACCTGGACGCGCTCCTGGCTGGCCTGCCGCCAGAGCGCATTACACACCTGCATTGGCAGGGCATGATCGAAGAGACATACGACATAGACGAGCAAGAGGACGATCTTCCGGTTACAGCCTCGCCCTCATCTCAGCCCAGCCAGAATTTCCTTGACGCTGTGAAACCTTCTACCTTAAAAGCGACGCATATTGAAGCCTATCAACGTTGCCCACGCCAGTATTTGTACAGTACTATCTACGGTTTTCGCAACGAGGAGGACGCCTACCAACTCTTCTGGCAAGCGACACAAAAAACGCTGGAAGCGCTCCAACAGCAGCTTTCGGCCTCCAATAACCTACCAACTGTAGAGGAAGCACAGAGCCTCTATACCAAACATTGGCAAGATATGGGAGGACCTGCTTTGCCCTTTGCCGCTATTTATGAGCAGCATGGTCACGAGGTTACCGCTCTGATTCGCGATAAATTGCTGGCAAGCGGCGATACGAACTGGAAATTACGCCATGAATTAACAGTAGAGGCAGCAGGCAAAACCATCCATATGACGGTTGATCGCGTAGAAGCAGCCCCTGCGGGCAATCAGACCGACACACCAGCCCGTTTCGTGCGCGCCCGTTTTGCCAAACGCAAGGAAAAGCCCTCAGCCGGTACGCGCGAGTTGCTCTACGCCCAGGCGTACCGTCAACACCATGGAGGCCAGAACCTCGAATTGCACTTCCATAATTTGAGTACAGGCGAGATCTTCCCCATTACATTGACAGCCAAAAAAGAACAGAGCCTCTTTAATGACTTAGAGCAAAGCATCCGTGGCCTGGAGCGCAACGAGTTTCCCGCGAAACCCGACGCCTTCATCTGTCCCACCTGCCCCTTCTTCCTCATTTGCCCAGCATGAACAATACACAAGAAAAAGAGGAACATGTCTACAATCAAACAGAATCAGAGGGAGAACCATAGACACCCCGATATTCAGGCGGCAACATCTCCGCTATCTTACGCATCACCTTATCGGTCGCCTCATCAATATCCTCGCGGGTAATCTTCTTCCCCTTAGGTTTCAGCACCATCGGTTCACCATACGAAATGGTCACCCGGCAACCCAACTTCTTCAGCGCATTCTCACTGCCCCAGATCGCCATCGGCACAACAGGCACACCCGTACGCAGCGCAATCATCCCCATACCAGCGTGGGCTTTGGCCATAGTACGTGTGCGACTACGTGTTCCCTCCGGAAAAATGACAAGGATATTCCCCTTCTTGAGCTGCTCTTCAGCAGTGCGCAGGGCCTGCCGATCGCCCTCACCCCGCTTGACTGGAAATGACCCCAGGAAACGCACCAGCCAGGCAAGCTTGCTGTGAAAGTATTCTTCCTTTGCCATGTAGATCACTTTACGATGGAAATGCATGGGAATAAGCGGAATATCTGTCCACGCAAGATGATTTGACGCGACAATAAATGCGCCGCTTCTCGGCACATTATACAGCCCGCGTAGGCGGATACGCGACGTGATATGAAAGGCAAAAATCGCGAACCAGCGTACTGCGTGATATAAAATTGGTGGTGTAACATATGGTTCGTAGTAATTCTTCTGCGGCCTGGTAGGCTTTACCGCTTGCACCTCTTTGTCTGCGCCCGTTGTTCCTGTGCTGAGGCTTTCCTGTTCCTGTTTCATTTCTTGCTCTCCAGATGTCGCTTGATGGCCTCCAGTACTTGTGGAACGCTGAGATGATCCGTGGTAATAACGATGGCATCTTCCGTCTGTCGCAAGTTGTCACGATCGATATAATCCCGCCGTCGAATATCCTCCAGCACCGTTTCCATTGATGGCAATACAGAATGAGCGCCACCAGAACGTTCCACCAGTTCAGCATAGCGACGACGCGCTCGCTCTTCAAGACTGGCCGTAAGAAAAATCTTCAATTCCGCGTCAGGCAACACAACCGAGCCAATATCGCGTCCAACCATTACGACGCCATCGCGCCGCGCCATCGCTCGCTGCTGCTCTATGATAATCGAACGAACGCCCTTATGCGAGGAGGAGACAGAAACGGCATTCGTCACGTCGGCACTGCGAATAGCCCAGGTCACATCCTCTCCGTTCACGGTCACCGTATACTGGCGTCCATCGTTGATCAGTGGTCGGCTTATCGCAATCTCCGCGTGTCGTGCCAGTTCCTCCATCGCTGCCCCATCAGTAATATCGATGCCATTCTTGAGTGCCAGCCACGCCAGCGCTCGATACATAGCCCCTGTGTCGATATAGATATAGCCCAGTTGTCGCGCCAGTTCTTCCCCAATAGTGCTTTTGCCCGATCCAGCAGGCCCGTCGATAGCGATACATCGTGGTTGCCGCATGTCACCTCACAGTGTCAATCAACACCGATACTTTCTGGGATTATACCACATGCATTTTGTGGCTCATCGGGCCTTTCAAAATGTTTAAGAGGAGTATCCTTGCATAAAGGATACTCCTCTTAATTCATACAACGTTGTTAAGAAAGTCGTCAGGGGATCGTAAATGAACCGGGTACTCACTCGCTCCTTCTCACACAGCGTCAGTTGCCAGTCATGGGATCAAGGAAGAGGCGAGCAGAGTTGCTACGGTTAGAGAAATCGAACATGTTGCCCAGGCTGCCGGCAAGTACGTCAAATGATTGGTTTCCGATACGCCCCAAGCCCCAGTTATCCTCTATGAAGCGCAGGATCGAGGTCTGGTCTGTGATTGAATGATCCACGAAGTTCCCTTTTGCGAATGGTGAGATGGCAAGTAATGGAAGGCGGGGGCCATAGCCGCAGCGGTCCGGATAGGCGCCTGCCTTCATGGTACCACACTGGCCTGGACCGGCGAGGGCATCATAGACCGGGTCATTGGACTGACTAATTATGGGACCCATCACGTGGTCGTACCAGCCATCCGAGTCATCATAGGAGATGATGACCGCCGTGCTACTCCAGGTAGGTAGTTTCTGTAAGCGATTGATTGTATCGACGAGGAAATGCTGCTCGTCCAGAGGATCAGAGTAACCAGCATGGCCATCCTGGTACGCTGCAGCCTTGAGGAAGTTCACTGCGGGCATTTCTCCATTGGTAGCGGCTTCCCAGAAGTTCGACAAGTCATACTGGTGGTTGGCCTGGTCGGTTTTTCCGATCATCGCTATCGAAGTGGGCGGCAGGTGGTGTGGATTGGAAGTGGACTGGTAGTACTGAAACGGCTCGTGGTGCGGGATGTAGTCGGTGACTGTGTTGCCACCGATATTCTTGTGAGTTGAGCCACAAACCGCCGCTCCATTCACCATAGAAGTGGGTTTGAAGCCACTCTGGAACCAGCCCCATGTGACGCCTTTTGCGTTCAGCAGATCGCCTACGTTGGAGCCACTCATCCCCGCCGTCGGACCACCTTCCCCGACTGAGCAGTCGTCGTACACCGGCCGGGCATCGCCGATCATGGTGCCGTTAGAAACATCGTTTGGTATCGCTGCTGGTGTCGCGCCGTGCGTCTGACCGGAGACGAGGTTGAGCGCTCCTGGTGTGGAGGGTCCGAAGACGGTATCGTAGGAATTATCGCTCATCGCAAAGCGCTGGGCGTAGTTCCAGAGAGCTGTGACTGTGTTTCCGTCGTAGTAGTCCATCACAATCGACTTGTCGGTGCAACTGCCTCCGCTGGCGCTCTGAACAAAACGATCCATCAGGCCGTGGTCGAAAGCCAACTGTTCATTCAAGTAGCTGTGATTTTGATCGCAGGTCAAGGCCTGGGAACGATCAAGCCTTATCGGGTTTGCGGAGTTGGGATTATCCGTCAGCAGAGCCGTGTTGAGCCCGTTGACTGATGGAGTATCCTGCGAGGCTTTGAATTGAGGCTCGCCCGGCGTGTTCTTTGCGTAGGGGTAGATACCGAAATAGTGGTCAAACGAAACGTTCTCGTCGAAAATAACGACAAGATGTGTGATGGGAGTGGTAGTAGTAGTATGACCACGACTATTTACCTGCCAATTCGCTGTTGCCGGGGCTGCAGATATTGTGCCCACCAGTACGACTCCCAGAGCCAGTACGACTATCCCTTTCAAGAAAAACTTCATAAAAGTAACATATCCTTTCATCTATGGTCAGGGAGTTTCCCTATCATCGGAAGTGTAGCATCTATTTGTTAAATAAATTGTTAAAAGAAAGCTAAATGCTCGTTAATAGTTGAGTGTAGATCGCCTTTGAGGATGCCTTATTGTTCTGCTTAATGAAGAGTGAGGACGAAGTTGAACGTTGCCAGTTGACCGTTGGGTGTGTTTTGCACGTGCATAAGTAGCTCGGGTGAAAAAATGCCGTCGCTGTCGTTACGTGGTTCTCCAGGAAAGTAAAGTTGTGTGGTAAGCGCTGGCTGGCCAGGAGCCTGGACTTTCACGTGAATATGGCGCGTTCGACCAGGGTATTCTCCGGGGACAATGGTTTCAAGGGAGTAGCGACCCTGGGTATCGGTGAACTGGTGACCACGCAACCTGAAACCAGCGTTGTCGTAATTCCCGTTGCTATCTGCATGCCAGAAGTCCAGCCAGGCATGAGCAATCGGCTGGCATGTGGTAGAAAACACGTAGCCGGTGACCGTCAGAGGCGTTCCCGCGAGGCCCGCTTCTCGTAAAGAAGTACGCTCAGGTGAACCAGACTTGTAAAAGGGCCCTTCTGTCTGGAATGGGGTCGGTGTCCCACCACAGGCCCTAATGGATGCCGGTGTTTGCGGCGATACTGCCTTATTTACCGCGGGTCCTGTATTGCTCACAGGACCCGCACAGGATACGACGAGCAGGAGGGCTCCCAGCAGCAGTAGAAATTGCTTGAGAAACGAGCCCCGACCGACGATGTTCCTGGACAATATGTGCTGCTCTGGCATCTTGATCTCCTGTCTTTTAGCGTTGACCAATTGCAGGTATTATATATATATTACGCGCGGGTGACAAGTTATTGCTGATTCGTTCATATCCTTTTACTAGTTGGAGGCGTAACATGAGCAATGAGGAGCAGCTCCTTGGCTTTGATATTCGTGAGATGTGGTCTCAGATGGATGCCACCTGGTCTCAGTCTAGAAAAGATACCTATCTGCTGCGTACCGATGTCACAAAGGTCCTATCGGTTGATCGATTGGTCTGGCCAGCGGTGGTGCTTGGCGTGGATAAAAACGTGAGAGCACCTACACAGTGGAGAGATTTGGGTTTGTGGGAAAACCTGCACCAATTCCGGGAGTATCTCCAGCAAAACAGGGATGCGGTTCAGCGTCCTTACCAGGTGATTGGTATCACGCTACTGCGAGACGCGCTTACCCTGCAAGAGCAAGAGATATGGGCTCTGTTGGCTCCAACCACTCCTGCGTTGCTGAACAAGGAGTGGGCGTTCCTCGGCTACGACATAGCAGATGAAGGCTTTATAAGTGGTCTGTCAGATTGTGGATACGAGGCCAGTGAACTGCACTTGAGAAACGGCTGGAGGCCTTATCTTAACGACTGGCATCTCTTCACAGAGAAAGATCAGGCGATCAAGTTTAAGAGGATGACAGATCAGAGGGTGGCTGAACATGCTCCATTCTGCATCTACGGTCTTTACTCGCTTATCCATCCCTGATCTACGTCTCCATGGTCTAGAGTGAGCAATGATACTCTGCTATAAGCAGTAGCATTGAGAATGAGACAGGATGGAGGATTACCTTCCATACTTTGGTTTAGGGGCACCCCCGAAACGTTACATCGGGGGCCACTGTGGCGCCTCCGGCCTCGCCAGCAACTGCACACCCGTTATGCCCGTGCGCTGCGTCGCCTCGGTAATGTAGACCACAATCACGCTCACATTGTCTTCGCCGCCGCCATCCAACGCAGCCTTAATCAGCGCGTTACCCGTCTGTGATGGATCGGGGACAGTGTTCAGAATCTGCTCAATCGCCGGGTCGCGTACCATGTCCCATAGCCCGTCAGAACACAGTAGCAATTTATCCTCCGGTTGCAGCGCTATCTTGAACCAATCCACGTCCACCACCGGTTTCTCGCCCAGGCTGCGATAGATCTGGTTGCGTTTCGGATGGGTATAGATATCATCAGGCTTTATAATACCTGCCTCTACCAGGCTCGCCACCACTGAATGATCATTGGTAATTTTTTGCAGGCCTTTAGGCTTGCGGTAGAGATAGGTACGACTATCACCAACATTTGCCACGTACGCGGTTGCGCCATCGATCAAGGCGGCGGTGATCGTCGTGCCCATATCTGCTCGCTGCTCCATATTGCGTTGATGCACCGCCTTATTGGCATGTTGTACTCCATCAACCAGGATCTGCACCAGTGCATCATCGTTCAATGGTGTATTACCTGAAATCTTTGACAACACCTCATCACTAATGGTTTGAATCGCCAGTCGACTGGCATCCTGCCCATTGGCATGCCCACCCATACCGTCTGCCACCACAAACAGGCCATATTGCTGCGAGTGTGAATTAAAAACCCGCTCTCCCTGCGCAGCGAAGAGACTGTCTTCGTTTGGCTTATGCTGCCGTTTAATACCAGGGTTGGAGCGCGTACCTACCACCAGGCTCATATTGTTGTCATCATAGCGCTCAACTGAAGCAGGCGCATTCCTTGCCATCTCCTCCGCCGTATATGGCCTTGTCTTCTCCGGATCCTCCAGTCCATTGCTGAAATCACCTGGTGACATCTCCCTCGTCGGCTGTTCATAGATCGAACTCGCTGGTACCAATCCGGGCTGAGGCTGCGATGCCGGTTCAGGCGCCTGCGTGGGCTCCTGCGCCTTTGCCAGGCGCACATTCAATCCAGAATCGGAAAGCGACAAGGGAGAACGGCATCGCGAACAGAAATTATCGCTGGCTTGTACTAACTGTCCACAATTGGGGCAACGAAGATCGGTTTTCGTCGGAGCATTAAGATTAATGGTAGTGGCCGGTCCATTTGTATGAACTGCTTCCTGTTGCGCTTGCCGGCGCTGTACTTCCAGGGCAGCCTTCTGTTCCGCCGCAGTTCGCTCCTCTTCAAAAGCCTTCAGTTCTCGACCGTGCCGCATCTGCCCTCGGAACACCATCGCCATGACAAAGACCAGAATTGCGATCAGCAGCACTGCAGCGCCAATGATCCAGGGGAACCATGCAGACACACTGCCAGGAAGAGCAAATGGTCCCAGCCGAGTCGCTGATGAGGAGGGAGTGCTTGCAGCAGGCGTCTTGCCTGGACCGGCAGAAGTCGTGGGGGTCACAAAGGCTTTGAATTGTGGCAACCTCAGAAATGCTGCCGGCGCTTGAAATTGCGGGTTGGCTGCTCCCGCCCTGATAAAATTGGATTGAGCACTTACCAAATCAGGCGCGTAATAGTCCTTAATACCCTGGTTCCAGCTTTCACGCAGTGTATTGGTGTTCTGTATTTGAAGAGGTGCAATCTGGTTAGCGACGAATGGCCTGATCAATTGTCCAGTATCGGCGACTTCCTTCGTAATCATACCCTGCAATTGCCCATCACTGTTCACCATAGGCATTCCCAGTTCATCACTCGCGTTGGTAATGGATACCTGGGTAGGCGTCAGAAGCTGCGTTACCTGGCCCGGGTTGGTAGGAAGCGTTGAGGGACCAGTTAATTCGATACCAAACGGCTCGGGAGTTGTCTGATTCACCTGGGCCAAATCAATATACGGCTCAGGTACCGGCGTATGGAATGGGAGTAACACCGCCCCTTGAGCACACGTATTTTGTACCTGGCAGATAATCGTATCTGTCGACGACCCGTCGATACACGTCGTTGCCTGGCACGATAAGCTTTTCAAAATACTCGCTGAGGTACCTGAAGTATACGCATTATTCAGGTAGATCTGGATACTGCTGAGATTCTCTACCGGTTTTCCTACGCCGCACGATATCCCATTCGGATCAATCAGCGATCCATCGGTCAACACCCAGTTGCTGAAATCCTTGCTTCCGCGAACCGTTTCCCAACTGCCCACCAGCACCCCCAGGCCCATCTTAGGGAGAGGGCAGCCCGCTACCGGAACAGTCGGGGTATACACTGCCACCAGGCGAACGACGGAGACGCTCGCTTTGTCCAGCGCTGCTGATTTCCCAAATTGATAACCACTACCTGCCGCGGAGGCGAAGGTGACAGCCGGCGCCACAAGCTGTTGGGCGATGAGCATCACAACAACTAGAGACAGTACGAAGAATCCAACGCCCTTCCGCGACGCAGACTTCAAGCAATACGTACTCATTGGTTTGTTCTCCCGTGTCGGGTTACCGCTATTAGTAGAAGGTATCTTCTCATCTTCCCAATCGGCTCCGTATTCGTAGTAGTACCTGCTGTGCTGCCGGAATCATCGGTACAATATAGGAGCACTCGCGTTCGGCGTCGATCAATTTCCCTTCACTTTCGTAGACCTGGCTTAAAAGGAAACGCGTCTGGTGATCCGCCGGGTTGAGCGTTAGCACCGTCACAAAAGCCCGTTCTGCTATGGGCAACTGATTCAAACGCCAGGCAATCTGCCCAACCTTTTGATGCAGTAGTGCTAGTTTTGGCGCAAGGCGCGCCGCCTCCTGGTATTCGCGTAACGCGGGCTCAAGCTGGTTTGTCTCTTCGTAACACTGCGCCAGGCGCTGGTGAGACTCAGTATCATTGGGATTTAAACGCAGTGACTGCGTGTAGGCGGGGATGCCCTGTAACGGCTGTCGCCGCAAAAAGAGGAAGACATCTCCTATCAGTTTATGCGTCTCTGCATCGTTTGGGTTGAGTTGCAGCGAGCGGTTATACGCCTGCATCGCTCGATCGATTTCGGGGGGCTTACGACGGGCAAAAATCTGCCCAAAAGTGCGGTGTACCAGCGAGTTGTTTGGCTCAAGCGCAAACGCCTGCTGAATAGCTGTGTATGCTTCTTCGATACGGTTCGCGTTGATAAATCCCAGCGCAGAGCTGATGTACCCACCGCCCGGGCCGGTAGTCGTGTTCCGCGATGGATTGTTTGGCGTAATACTATTGTTGGGTGTCTGTGGATTGGCAGGGCGCTGGGTAAACTGCTGGACCGGTAGTGGGAATGATCCTGTGGGCGGGACGACGCTAATCGGTGGCAGATTGATAATAGCTTTTTCCATCTCGCCGGCGTTCAACCAACGCTCGGCGGAAACGAGAAGATGCTAGGTTTATTGTTGGCCGCGTCGTGATGGGTCAGTATCCTATGCAGCGTAGCTCCCAGCGCATAAATATCGCTGCGAGGCTCCGGCATTCCATGCAATTGCTCTGGTGGAGCGTAACCAATCGTCATAATAATAGTTGACTGCCGTTGTGTCTGGAATGTACGAGCAATACCAAAATCGATCAACTTCACCTCATTGTTATCTGTCACCATTATATTCGATGGCTTGAGATCGCGGAAGATGATCGGCGGCGTCTGGCGATGCAGGTAGCTCAGTACGCTACAAAGCTGTTGCGCCCAACTGCGCGCCCGCGCTTCTGGCACGCCTCTCGTTCCATTGACCCCCACGACATTCCCTTCCTTCTCCAGCACTTCACCCAGCGTCTTTCCCTCGATAAAATCCATCACCAGGTAGTGCTTCCCACCTTCGACAAAGAAATCGCGTACGCGGGGAATACACGGGTGATTAAGGTCGAGCAGCAATGTTGCCTCGCGTCCAAACCACTCAACCGCCTGGGTACGTTCGTTATCGCTTTGAAACTCGTCCAGCATCTCCTTCACAGCGCATGGACGATTGAAGCGCGTATCTATGGCTCGGTAAACGGCCCCCATGCCACCTGCAGCTACCGATTTCTCGATCTTATAGCGTCCAGTTGAGAGGATAGTACCAGAAGCGAGGCGGCGCTGGCTGCCACCACTTCCGCCTGATCCCGGGCTGACCGGTTCCACTGCGGAGGAGCTTGAAGCAGAAAGGGACAGCGGGGCTACTGAAGGTAGCACTTTATCGGATTGGGGCGTCACAGGATTACTGAGAGACGCTGCATTGTTAGGATCAGACGAATAATTGCTCGACATATATATTACACCGCTCTTAATACTGCCTGAACTCCGCCGTCATATAGAATGAAATAGTTCCTAGTCCTTATGGGAGTCCAAGGAATCTTTCAATCCCTATTGCATATTATTTCTTATGTTGGGCGCATTATAACATATTCGCAAAAAATTGAACAATGGAGTACAACACAGTCCTAATGCGAATCAAGCCACTATTTCCCAACAAAAAGTCCTCTTTCAATCCGCTTTCAAAAAGCACACAATCAGTAAGGGGCACAGAACAACAACTACGTCAGTTTCTCCCAAATATCATTTTTGCGGAGCAAGAAATAGAGTACAGCAAGCCCTATTAAAGGGAAAAATCAGGAGCTGGGGTTGCTTTTTCTCAATATCAATCTCACTATCTTCCTGCCACTTTTATAAAGAAGTTCTCTCCCTATGATAACGGCCTTTCCAAGGCACGAATATACCTGTCCGCCGACTTCAATACCGCATTCTTCGCATCACCGGCAACAATAGTATGGAACCACGCGCCATACAGCCTCTCGAAATTATAGCGCGCGACTACATCGGATATCCTCTTCACCTCCGATGCAGGCAACGGAATCAGGTTCGGATAGCTATACATAAAGCTGACCCACCTACGATCAGCCACCACCGCTATGATATCTCCCGAGAGTAAAAGCCCTTGCGATTCCGCTCCACTCGCCCAGTGCAAGACCGTGCCACCAGTGAAATGTCCTCCCAATCGTATCAAGGTTACGTCATCCATCAGGGAGAATGTCTCACCCGACCAGAACGTAATATTTTCGCTCGGTCTCATCACCCACTGCCTGTCTGCCTCGTGCAAGTACACAGGCACATTAAACTGCTCAGCCCAATCCACCATCGAACTGTAGTAATGCGGATGAGAGATAGCAATAGCTTTCAGGCCACCCAACTGTTTGACCGCCTCGATGGTCTCCCTATCCAGCAGGCTGATACAATCCCAGAGGATATTTCCCTGGCCCGTCTGCACCAGCAGCGCGCGCTGGCCGATAGCGAACGTAGGAGTCGAACCTATGCCTTTGAGCCCCGCTTCGTGCTCTTTCACCGTATTACGAAAACCATCCGCGTGCAATTGAGCCTGTGTTGTCCACTTCTGTCCTTCGTAGCCCACGTACTGGCGCTGATCGAGGCAAATTGGGCACTCCTCTGGCTTCGTCTCGCTCTCCGCAAATTGAGTACCACAGGTTGTACAAATCCAATGTTCCATGTGTCTCGCTCCTTTTCGCTCTATCTCAATACTCGTGGCTTTCTTGATCCCACTATATGACAATCCTTCGTTCCATACACTGTACAAAAGACGAGTTCGTGCCAAATCCAAACATGTGGTAGCATACAACCATACACACATATCAACAGGAGAAGCGAGAATGTCATCCTCTGACTATAGGAAAAACCCAGCGGTGCGCTACAGTTTCCTCTGGATACTGCTGTTACCGTTGCTCGCCCTCTTGTTCTCGCCACCTCCCGCTCACGCCGATGGAGGCTTCCCCATTATCGGTGTGCTCCACGCAGGCCAACGTCCAGAAGGCATAGCCGTTGACACAGAAACCCACATGGTCTACATCGCTTATGAGTTTCCCAGCCTCGTAGTCGGCTTTGACCCCATCAGCGGCAAAGTGCGCTGGAGCGTTACGGTTAGCGATTCAGCTAACGATGTCCAGGTTGATAGTACAAATCACCATGTCTACGTCGCCAGTGTGTCAAATAATAACACCAGGGGGGGTCTCACCATTCTAGATGGAGCAAGTGGCAAAATACTCTTCAATGCCACTACTATCTATGGTAACGATGGCCTCGCCATCGATACCATACGCCAGCGCGTTTACCTATCGAGTAGTGATCATGATATCATCAGTGTTTACTCGCTAACGACGTCCGCAGGGGGAAAAATCAGCGCGGTGTCGTCAACGCTCAAAGTTGGTACACATCCACAGCCCCTTGGCGTGAACAGCCGCCTGGGGCGGCTTTACGTTGGAGATGTAGCTTCTAATACGATCGACGTCATTGACGAAGAGAGTGGCCACACACTGGCAACCATTCCGGTGGCCGCTTTACCTGTACAGCCTCTGCGGGTGGACGAAGCCACTGGCCGTGTCTATGTCGTTTGCTCAACAGGCCAGGAACTGGACGTCATTGACGGCCATATCAACAAGGTTATCGCGCGCATTCCTGTCTCTCCCTTTCCCGAGGGAGTTGCCTTCAATACCGCTACGGGACGCATCTACGTGGCAGACGAGGGACATCCGGACAATGTTTTTAGTGGTTCAAGCTCCGGCACAACCATTACTGCTGTCGATAAGCAGTCCTTTGACGTTCTCGGCACCTTGCCGGTCGGTCGCGCCCCGGACGGCGTAGAGACCGATCCCTCGTTGCGCCGTATCTACGTATCCGTAGAAGACAGCAACGCCGTTGTCGAGATCAGCGATTCGCCGGATATCCCTCTGCAAGCCGGGTTGGACACGCACCAGGCAGCCGCTGTCCGCCAGGCCATCCTGCTGCTGCAACAGGCGGCCGCCATCACGGTGATACTGATGGTCGTAACCATCGTAGGCGCTACACTGGCCGCCCGGTCACGGCGTTTGCGTGCGCCGGAAAGCCCTCAAAATCCGCCAGGCGGCGCGTCGTCTCGCTTAGAGCAGCGTATCCCTCCCGCGTAAGATAGGCAATTCCCGTGCGTTTCAGAAAATCGAACACCGACGTGCATGAATATGTATGGGCAAAACCACCGGTTGGCAATACAGCGTTCGTGCCCACGCAGTAGTTACCTGTACAGAACGGTGTATAGCGGCCAATCAGAATCTCGCCAGCGTTCTTGAGTTGCGGCAAGAGGGCAAATGGCTCGTGTACCTGCACTTCCAGGTGTTCTGGGGCATATTCGTTGACAAAATCAACGGCTTCATCCATCGTAGCCGCCAGCACAATACCGCCAGTCCCCATCGCTTCCTCAAAAACGGTGCGACAAAATGCCTGTCGCCATTCTGGCAGCGCCGCCATTTTATCCGGCAGCAGCGCCAGCACCGCCTCAACCAGTGGCCGGCTATCTGTGACAAGCAGGCTGGAAGAATCCGGCCCGTGCTCGGCTTCGATCAGCAAATCACGTGCGATCAGTTCCGGGTCAGCCGATGCATCAGCTAATGTAATTGACTCGCTGGGGCCCGCCGGCAGCCCGACATCAACCGTTCCATACAGCAAACGCTTTGCCGCGGTAACAAAACCACTACCAGGGCCGGTTATCTTATGCACGCGAGCAATACTGGCCGTTCCATAGGCCAGTGCGGCGACCGCCTGGGCGCCGCCGACGCGATATAATTCATGGACGCCACACAGGTCAGCGGCCACCAGGGTCGCCGGGTCAACCTCTCCATTTGGTCCCGGCGGCGTACAGACAACGATACGTGGTACTCCGGCGATACTGGCCGGTGTGGCCAGCATATACATCACCGAGGGAAATGCACCCTTCCCCCGCGGCACGTAAAGTCCCACGCTGCTGATCGGCGTGATCTTCTCTCCCGCTATCACACCGGGGGCTACCTCCGTAAACCACTGCTCATGCGGCATCTGCCTTGCATGAAACGTGCGCACATTGCCAATCGCCTGCTCGATAGCTTCACGCACTGAGCGGTCAAGTTCCTGGTGGGCCTGTTCAATCTCAGCCCGGCTCACCCGCAAATTATCAGTCGTCAATTGTACACGGTCAAATCGTGCGGTACATTCCACCAGCGCTTCATCGCCCCGCTGTCTTACATCTTGTAGAATTGGCCGCACCCGCTCGACCAGTTCATCGATCTGTATCTGGACCCGGCGCAACAACCGGGTCCGCTCTTCAGCACTCATGGAAGAAAGTTCGTAGAAATGGATCATGTTTTGCTTTCCTATCTGTAGTAACCCGTCTCGTAGGGGCGGGGGTAGCAGGGAAGAAGGGTGGGGACCCTTGGGTCGCCCTGCGTCCTGTTCCCCTGCCGCTTCGTGCCTGCCCCTATGGGCGACCCAAGGGTCCCCTCTCCACTCCGCACCTCTCCCGCCCCTACGAAGCCTGTAATCCCTTTGCTGCCTTATCGGCGAGTTCCGCTGCCGCGATATCGCCCTTCATCCAGCGCGCCCCAAAGATGCCCACAAGCCCCGCAACGATCAGCGCCGGCACACAAGTAACGAGCAGCGCTATGCTCAGGTCTCCACCGGCCAGGTTATTCGCAAAGTGCCCTCCATGGGTCGGGTCAAACGCTTTGGCGAGAATACCTATCAGTGAGGGAGCAAAAGCATCGCCCAACAGGTGCGCAAGCAGCAACGACACCGCTATCGCAGTCGCGCGTAAAATTGAGGGCACCACGTCTTGCGTCGCTGCTGTGCTGGGGCCATTGTAAACATTGATCAACATGGCTGCGATAAAAAAGCAGGTTACGAAGATAACGATGTTGTGACTAGTGACAGCGAGGGCAAAAGCAGGTGCGCAGAGCAAGAAGCCTATACCGCAAACCAGCACACGGGCACCTGCATGACGCCGACTGAGGATATCAGACATATAGCCGCCAAGCAGCAAACCCACGATACCTGCGATAACCACCACGCCACCGGCGAGAATACTGGCAAGACCGGAGCTTAGACCAAGGGTATCCTTTTGCTGCAGGTAAATAGGTAAGTAGACCACCGCCGCGCCCTGCGAGAAGAAGGCGAAGATCTGCATCACGATCAATACCACCAGCGTTCTGATGCGAAACAACCTGCCAAATTGCTTGAACACGTTCTTTGGCACTACTATGGCGTGAGGGGAATCTATCACCTCAATTTCGTTCACAGCGCTCTGTGGATCGAGTTCTATCGCCTCCTCATCTGCCTGGTTGCGCCGTGGTTCACGTATGCGCCAGGTGAGGAAAGCCAGCAGCAAACCTGGAATGCCGGTGAAAAGGAAAGCAATTCGCCACATACCAAAACCAAGACCGGCAACAACGCCACCCACGATAAAGCCAATCATCAAACCGATCAGCGCTCCCGCTGTCCAGCGACTCATCACCCGCGCTCGCTTCGTACGGCTAAAGTAATCGCTCAGCAGGGCCGTTCCGGCGGGATAATAGCCCGCCTCGCCGATGCCAAGCACCATGCGCGAAATGAAAAGGCTCCAAAAGCCGTTCGCAAGGGCGGTAAATGCTGTTGCCAGGCTCCAGATAGCAACACAGATCGCGACGATATTTTTGCGGTTCCAGCGATCCGCCCAGATTCCCAACGGCAGCGTGCCCAACGCGTAGACTAAAATAAACGCTGTGGCAATGTAACCCACCTGGTCGATGCCCATGCCAAGCTCCTTAGCCACAATGTTGGCGGCCCCAATAAATACGTAGCGATCCATGTAATTGAGCAAGTTGATACTGAACATTATCCAGAAAACGTATGCAGCATAACGGCCAGCACTTTTCTGGGAAACTCCCAGGCCAGCACCGGCGGATGGGACAATGTCACTCATGTCCACCTCCAAGTTGGGGGGATAATTAAACGGCATGGCAGAGATATAATACCATGCAAACCATACCATAGTTTGCGACAAGATGGAAGCGGTTACCCGCTATTTCCGCAAGCTCAACATTTCCAGGAAGCTCCACGACTTCAGATCGCGCTCCAGGTGGAAACGCAGCAGACCATGCATCGTCACTTCCAATTCCGTCTGCAAAGCGTCATCCAGCCGCAAGCGAGGCACCTCACTCCATTTACTGCGCTGCAAGAGCCGCAAAACCTTGAGCGCATTCATTGACAGTGAGCGTGTCCATAAGCGAGAACATTGTGGACAGAGCGCCCCTCCTAGTGAAGCAGCAAAACCATTCTCTACCGGCTGCAACTCGCTTGCACAATGGGCGCATCGACGAAATGCCGGCTCATAACCAATGAGGGAAAGCAGGTGTATTTCGAAGTAGCGTAAGAGGAGATTGGTACGTACATGTTCCTGTACCGCCAGTTCCGTACCGGTCTCTTTGCGCCGCTGCAGGTCAGTCACATCCTCTTCAATTCCGCGCAGCATTTCCAGCATCAGATTGTAGACCTCCGGGTGCTGTGTATCATCCTCGATAAAACGATCCACCAGTTCTGCGAGATAGATACCGCAGGTCATGTGCCACAGGTCTTTGCGTAGTAAGAGAAAATTCTCACGAATTTCGGCCTGTGTAATAATATCGAGATTGCGACCAACAGCTACCTGTAACTGGCTATGGCTCAAGAGCTCCAGGTGGCCCGCTTTCTTGCTAATAGGACGGCGAATGCCCTTAGCAATGGCATGAAATTTACCCTTCGTGGGAGTGAGAAGGGTCAGGACGCGATCAGCTTCGCCTAAATCGGTACGCTTTAGAACGATGGCTTCAATGGGGTAACTGTGTTGCTGTCGCATAGTGGATAGTGTCCTGACGGGGGAGTGGGGGTGTCCCACACATCTTTTCTCTTCCCCCACATCAATAAGTGAGCAAGTGAAAAAGAAAAAACGTGATCCAATCAATCCAATCACGTTTCTTGAAAAGGGAGGCGACGAGCGGATTCGAACCGCTGGTGCAGCTTTTGCAGAGCCGTGCCTTACCACTTGGCGACGTCGCCGTGCCGCGTTCTGTCCAGAAAGGGGAGCGGGAGACGGGGATCGAACCCGCGACTTTCTCCTTGGCAAGGAGATGCTCTACCACTGAGCCACTCCCGCATTACATGAAAGCGAACTTCCATTCTCTTTGCATCATTAAAATATCATAACGACACAAATTTGTCAATAAGTTTTTGACAAAATAGTCTCATTCCACCACAAACCCCCGCTTCCTCAAAAGCTCGACCACCCTCTCCAGGTGCTCCGCCGGCACACGCACTAAACGTCCCTCCTGGACAACCTCCGCCCCCAACAGCTCTCCTACTTCCTCATCGCTCTGGAGGTCCTGTAATATCTTTGCCGAAAGATAAAGGAGCGGCGCCTGCTCAACCTGAATTGCGGGTCGCTCCCCATAGCCCCCGCCCCACAATTTGAGGCGAATAAGGAACGGAGCAGGTACACCATCCTCACAATAGTGCTGCAAAAAGCGGATGATCGCATCCAGCGTGATCCCCCTGCTGCAAGCCCGTTCAATCTCTGAGGGGGTTATCTTGCGCCAGCCCGTCAGCTCATCGAGCGTACTGATCCGCTCGACTTCTGCTACCAGGTAGAGATCAGTTACAGCATAGAGCGGCTGCAGCAGTCCATCATCGTGCAGGCGCCACTGCGGCTCGCGCGCCACAAAACGTCCACTATCCAGCAAGCTATCCTGGTCAGGAGCGGTCGTCAGCGCTGGCAAGTAGTCTTTCCGCCAGAACACGTCTTGCAGCGCTTCTGCCCTGTTGGCCGCAACCTCCGCCAGCACCGGAGAAAGGCGACGACCCAGCAGCTCTCGCGCTTCCTCATCGGCAAATAGCTCATCTAGCAGCGCCGAGTCGTCAACTTCAAGCAGCGTCGCCCCTTGCCACACTTCTATACGTCGCGCCTGCCGCTCCCACTCCACCAGCGAATAGCTCACATTTTGCGGGATCACTGCTCCAGGTCCAGCGGACTCTTCCAACACGCGCTGAATTGTCTCCGCGTGCAGCCCCATCTGAATTGCGCGAGTGACGCTTGCCTTTGTGAGGCGATACTGAGCGATATGTTCCAGCCTTATACGCTCAGCAAAACGATCGAGCTTGATTAATAAAGCTTCCGGGACAGGAGCCAGCGCCACTAACTCAAAATTTGGTTGCACAATCAACCGCCCCCAGGCGACACCTGTTTCAACTGCCTGGGCCTCACTGGTGACCAACAACGTTCCTGGCGTCGAACAAAAGGCAACTGCACTCCCCTCATTTTTTACTTCCACCAGCCCCATCCACTGCAATGGCCCCAACACTACCGCGCGTATAAATCCACCCTCAACCAGGTGCCAACCCTCGCGATGCGTCAGCCAGCCTCGTCGCAAGCGAAAATCCCAGTTATACGGGTTACTCCCGACCGAATAGCGGTCCGCGCGCGTTCCATATTGGCGTGGGAAAAGTAGATAGGGCGCATAGAGCTTTGTACGCGCAATAAACGAAGACATTCCGAGCCACGTTCCCGCCTGCTCATCCAGCACTCGTTCCATCAGTACCTGGCGCGAGCTGATCACCTCTTCGTGCGCGGGATCAAGCATATTAGGCCCTGGCCGCACCATTACTTCTGGCAAATAGAGCAGCTCATTCCAAAATGAACCCTCCAACCATAAGTGATAACAGCGACGCGCCCTTTCTAATACAGGCAGTGAAAAAAATTCTTCCGCGTCAGCAGCATGGATACTCCCCTGACTCCCCTGCCGCTCTTGCAAGAGATCTAACTTCATCAAAAGGAGCCGTATAAACAGCAGGCGTGGGACATCCTGCTCAGTACGAATCTGCTCGATATTTTCCTTATGCCCTTGCTGTTCGATCACCTGTCGCAGCACGGTACGCGAGAGGAGCCCGCTGTTCACGAGTTGCAAACCCTCACGCAGCGATGCCGCATGTGACCAGTACAGGTACAGCATACGCTGAAAAGCGTGTATGCCTTCCCCTAACCCTTCCTGTCGCGTCACAGGCTGTTCCGCCTTCGTGCTGCGCTCTTTATCGACGATGTCGTTCACCACGTCCTTCACCGCCTGTGGTACAATCACCACCCCATCGTAGATACCACTGGTATAGTCTCTGCCAGCAAAATTCGTTTGCTTCCCCCAGAAGACTAAACCTAACAACAGCAGGCGGCGCAGCGACTGTTCAAAAGGTCCATGGGGATGGGGGGTTGGATAGAACGAAGCGCTATGTTCGGCAATGCCTGCTGGCGGCTCACCTCCCTTCAAAGGGGTGAACACCCCTATGCTGCTAAAATACAGAGCCAGATCACGGCTATTCGCTCTGCCTCCACAGGCTACCAATTCGCGCAATACCAAACGCTCGGACTCATTCAGGCTGCGTATCGCCTCGCTAATAGTTGAAGCTTCAAAAAGATGCTGGGCGATTTCGGGGATCGTGGTTGTTGCAGGAGAGGTTGTTGCCGAGGCACCTGAAGCACCTGAAGCACCTGAAGCGCCTGAAGCGCTTGTATTCTGACCTCTGGACGTAACCGGCAAGCGCCGCAATTTTACCAGTGACTGCAAATGATATGGTGGCACTGCAAGAAGCAGATCGAGATCACTTTGTTCCATGATACTTCCTTTCATCCCTGCAACGAAGCCAGGTTGACCGCCAGGGTCAACCCTACTATACACGGTACACGGCGCGTTGTTGCAGGGATGGTTTACATACTCTCCTCTTCATGCAACAGAGGGCCCTGGCTACGACGCCTCAGATCTTCGACAATACGCTCTGTATCCTGCTTTTTGAGGATCATCAGCGTTGGGGTAATTGACTGTACAATCTGCTCTTCCACAGACGTTGTCGCCGCTAATTCGCGCATCACCAGGCTATCCGCTACCTCCATTAGCGAGACTCCCGTATAGAAGCGAACTCGCCCATAGCTTGCCGTCCAGTGCTCAAGCTGAGCGAGCAGTCGCGATAGGTGACCGTCATTTTCTTGCGCGATTTGCCGCAGTAACCTCAGTAAATCACCTGGTTGCTGTCCGCGGCCTAACGCTTCAGCCAGAGATTTCGGGGCTAGACGATAATACAAGCGTTCACCGCTCACACCGGCAATTTCCGCGAATTCTTCTATCAGTTCAATCAGCGGCCACGCTGCTGAGCGGCACTCGACCAACATTTCGCCCGTCTCCAGTACTTCTAGCCCCGGAGTTTCTCGCCGCCTGTCATCATCAGTCGCCCGCCCATCAGGCTCTACTCCATTCATTAATAAGCCAGACATAGGCGTCAAGCGAAAGGCCAGCAAACGTCCATCGTTTGTCAACGCCAGGTCACTCATGCCCCACCAGTGTAAAGGCCCCCGTAACAGGCGTGCCAGGTAATGACCCTCCGCCCGCATCCAATCGCCCATCTGTGTTGGCTGCAACGGTCGTCCCTCTTCCTGTTCCAACCACCAGTGAGGTGAAGGAAATAACCGCTGCCGCTTCTGTAAGAACGCCGGGTTCAGTCGATAGATAAAGCGCGCAAAGGCCGGAAAGCTGATCCATTGATTCAAGGGAGCCTGCGCCACCAGTGCGACTAATATCTGCCGGGCCTCACTATTTTCTGCCTCCAATTCTCCCGGACGGAGAATCGGGTGGCTCAGTGGCGTGGTACGACAGCGCAGTTGTAACCCCTCTTCCTTGAGATCAAATAATTCCTCGTAGCCGGGATGCGTCAACCATAATTCAAACAGGTCACGGGCCACTTCGGCGTTTATCGGACCAAGCAACAACCTGGCCGCGTTGGGGAGCAGACGTAGGTAGGATTTCCCGGTGTCATCTCTGTGCAGAATATCCGCCAGTCGCAATAAGCGTACAGCAAAGCGCAGAAACTGCGTTGTCCTTGGTACGGCTTTTTGTAATCTTTCCAATAGCGCTGTTGACGGAAAACCGCCTGGTGCAGCTATTATGGTCGTCCCATCGTGAGGAATCGCGCTAGAAGCACGTAGAGAAGCCAGCGCGTTTGCGCCGCGCAAACCTCCGCTCAACTCATCTTTCTCATCATCAGGCTCCAGGCGATAGCCATCCAGCGCGCGCCCTACCAGTAACAGGTCAGCCAGCAGACTATATGCTTCTATATGCTGCACTTTTACAGGCTCGGCTTTTCCCTTATGTCCATCAGTCGCCTGCTGTACATCGAAAGGCGTGACCGGCACAGAAACACGTAGCACCGCCTGCACTTCTGCTGGTACATACCAGCCCACATCGTATAATAACCCGCTCAGTCCAATACGTTGTTGCGGAGAACTATTGAGGCTTGTGCGAAGCAGTAGCCCCTTGCCTTGTAATGACAGCAGGATGCTTTGTAATTTATCGGGTTGCCCAAACGAAAACCGCTCAAAGAGGCCGCGCAGGTCCTCGTCGCTCATCGAACCGCCGGCCAGGGTCAGCGTTGCCAACAATTGCCGTTGTGGTTTCTCCAGTCCGGCCGCGATCCTCCGTACCGCTTCTGGCTGTTGAAGCGCTCCTGCAATAGCCTCGGCCAGTTGCTGCTTACTGAGACCCGTCGTCACAATATCATACTCACGGGCGATCCCCCGCAGTTCACTCAGGCCGTTTTGGGACAGTATCTCCAGCAGGTTGGCCGATGGAGTTGGGCCGCGC
The DNA here is from genome assembly GCA_005881495.1 of Chloroflexota bacterium. Next base: position 9,214 of record VBHI01000058.1, on the reverse strand, counting down.
AATTTCACGATATGGGAAACTTGTCCAGGCCTGTCTACAGCTTGCAAGGGCGTTTTCTGTTCTCCAATTGACCGCCCTACTACCTGGCGTTTAGTTGTTGCCGGCTTGCTGGCAACATGGGCAGCGGATTCGCTGACGAATGACAGCGGATTAGCAAGCCATTGATAGAGAAGGGCGGCAGTATGCCGGCAGATGATAGAAGAATCAGGACTACAAGAACATGTAGCAAGCCACGTACTGGAGCTTTGAACCTCGATCTCGGCGCTGTAACGATGTTGATCGGTTAGCCCTTGTTCCGTTGCTTCTACTCTCTGTGTTGCTGTTGCAACATTTCCCAAATGAGAGGTATCAACAATGCCAAGAAGTTTTGCGCCTCGACGCATTGT
>VBHI01000058.1:0-8562 GCA_005881495.1 Chloroflexota bacterium | reverse complement strand
GCCGATAAACAATACCACCGTAATCGGCTCTGGCTGTAACGTAGTCAATTGCGCGCCCTTCCTACTTGCCCAGGCCTCAAGGCTCTCCCGCAGACTTTTGCCGCGCTCTTCTTCCCACGGCATCAAAGCCAGTGCCCCTTGAGGTATATCGTTGAGGGCATGCAGCAGCGGGCGAATTGGCAGTAATTCCGGCATCTGTGCCCGACCACATTGTTCTGCTGCTTCCTGGATGATGCGCTGCCAGCGCTGTATCTTCGCCAATCCCGCCTCCTCTAAGCCAGCCATTGAGCGGCGGCAAAGAATGGGAGCAAAGACGGACACGCCCAATTCGGTCCCCTTCTCCAAAATCCACTCGAAACGCGCTGATTTAAGCAATCCCTGGCACAGAACAATGCGCACAGGCGATTCGCTCTTCCCTTTCCGGCGTTCGAGCACCTCTACTTCTACCCCCGTACGGCCACTCTTTGCGATAGCTGCCAGGAACTCGGCGCCGCTGTTATCGAGCAGTACCAGGTGCTCCCCGACGCCCAAATGAAGCACGTCCCTCACCTGGTGAGCGAGTTTATCCGGCAGCGCAACAGAAAGTGCCTGTTCCATGCCAGCATGCATTGTTTCTTCCGAGGAGCTGTCCCTTGCGAGTGTGCGCGGGGAAAGCGCAGGTAGAACCTGCGCCAAAACTTGATGGGCGACAAAAAAGCGGTGCATGGCTTTCGCTCACTCCGGCTTCCGCATAATGAGGACGATCCAATCATCAATCATCGCCTGGTCGATCAATTCCAGGCCAGCGGCCAGCAGGGCCGGCTCAGCGTCAGCACGGCGCGCCTCAATAATGCCGCTGGCGATCAGCAATCCACCAGAAGTGAGCGCCTGGGCGAGTTGGGGAGCCATTCCGCCGATGATATGCGCAATAATATTCACCAGCACCATATCATACTGTCCAGCCATGCGCGCCGCCTCGGCCTCGTCAAGTATCCCGAGCACAACCGCAATCTTGTCGCTCAGCTTATTTACCGCCGCGTTCGCCGTAGCACTCTCCACAGCGACGCTGCTGTTGTCGATGCAAACGACACTGGCCGCGCCCAATTTCGCGGCAGCTAATGCCAGTATGCCGGAACCGGTGCCCACGTCCAGCACGCGCATCCCGCTCTTTGTGTGCTTCTCAACCTGTTCGAGACACATGCGTGTTGTAGGGTGTAAGCCTGTACCAAATGCCATACCGGGGTCAAGTTCCAGCACAACCTCATCAACCTCCGGCGTATATTCCCGCCACGAGGGACGAATAACGAGCCGCTTCCCAATATGGGTGACATGAAAATAATCTTTCCAGGCGTTCGCCCAGTCCTCTTCATTGACCACGCGCGTCTGCAAATCGCCTACAAAATGCTCTCCCAGGCTGGCAAGATGCCACAAACCCTCCGCTACCCTCTGCCGCGCCTCTTCCTCCTGCCCATCAAGGGGCAGATAAGCGTGGACTTGCACCGGCTCCCCCGCCAACACTCTGTAATCCTGACCCTCGTCTATCAATTCTATCGCTTCTTCAATGGCAACGCCCCCCGGCGTATAGCGGCTCAATAGCTCGCTCACCGACTCCACCGCCTCAGGATGCGTCCGCACCGTCAATTCCAACCATCTCATACTACTCATTCCTAATACAAATCGATAGTATAATACCCATAGGTCGTTATCTCTACAAAACCACAGGAACGATACAACCCGATCGCATTCGTATTCTCCGTCTCCACCTCAAGCCCAATATCCTTCCTGCTCACCGCCTGCGTCTCTTTAATAACCTGCTCCAGCATCTGCCTGCCGAACCCACGCCCTCTATACTCTAAAAGAACCGCAAATGCGTAAATGCCATACTCCTTATCGGATTCATACCGGTTCAGACATCCCACAGCTTCCTCGCCCAACTTCCCCAGGTAATACTGAACATAGAGATTCTCCATATTTTTCAGAATATTGCGCCTCGCTCTCTCCACCGATTGACCAAAACTCGACGCGGCAATCAGCGCAAGCGCTTCAACATCGCCCGCTCCAGCCTTCTGCAGAGCAATACGCTCCTGGTAGGGTCCTCTTTCCTTGAAATCCCTTAACAGCATCTTATGCTCGGAGAAATCGTACGCCGCGCCAATTGCCGCCACAAAAGCCTGACCAGAATGGGAAAAGCGTTCACATACTACAACCAGGCGCGTCGTCCCTCTGCCTTGAGCCTCCTCTTTTGCCGCCGCCAGCAGCGCGCTGAAAATACCTCTGCGCCGGTAATCGGGATGAACCATCCCCGTGAACTCTACCTCTTCAGCGCCATACTCATCCAATGCCAGCCAACCAACCAGTTTCCCATCCGCATAATACACAAAATCATTGGCTACTTTGCCCTTCCGCATGCGCAGCATCCCCATGTCCAATTTCAGATGCAGACCATCAAACGCGTTACAAAGTTCTAATAACTGGCCTGCCTGCGCTATTTCGTCTTCAGCCCATATAGTCTTATGAACCAGGCCTTCCTTCAGATCATTCGTCAACAGATCACTCCCGTTTCAACACAACATTGCAAGGATACCAACTGCCTAAAACACCGCCGGCTCCATATAATCCCCAAAAGCGCCCCGGAAAACATCCATGATCTCGCCTAATGTCGCGTACGATTTGACCGCCTCGATAATCGCCGGCATCGTATTCTCAGTCCCCTCCGCGACATGGCGCAGATTCTCCAGCGCCCGTTTTACCGCCGCATTGTCGCGCTTGCGCCGCACGCGGTTCAGCCGCTCAAGGTGTGCTCGCTCGCCAGCCCGGTCAATGTACAGCGTCGGCACCTTGATATCCTCTTCCATGATATTGTCGTTGACGCCGACAATCGTCCGTTTATGCTGGTCGATCTCCTGCTGATAGCGATAGGCCGACTCAGCTATCTCGCGCTGGAAGAAACCATTGAGAATGCAGGCCAGCACGCCTCCCAGGGCATCGATACGGTTCAGGTAATCCACCGCGGCCCGCTCAGTCTCGTCCGTCAATGCCTCGATAAAGTACGAGCCGCCCAGCGGATCAACGGTGTTGACCACTCCGCTCTCATGGGCGATGATCTGCTGTGTGCGAAGAGCAATCAAGACGGCCTTTTCAGTCGGCAAAGCCAGGGCCTCGTCCAACGAGTTGGTGTGCAGTGAATTTGTCCCCCCAAGCACAGCCGCCAGGGCCTGGATAGTGGTGCGCATGACATTATTATCCGGCTGCTGCGCCGTCAACGACACCCCTGCAGTCTGCGCATGACAGCGCATCAACCACGAACGCGGATCCTTCGCGCCATAGCGTTCGCGCATCAACTTCGCCCATAGCCGGCGCCCGGCACGGAACTTGGCAATCTCTTCAAAGAAATCATTATGCACATCGAAGAAGAAAGAGAGGCGCGGCGCGAATTCATCAATCTTCAAACCGCGCTTCAACGCGGCATCCACGTAGGCCAGCCCATCGGCAATAGTAAACGCCAGTTCCTGCACCGCCGTTGCCCCTGCCTCGCGAATATGATAGCCGCTGATGCTGATCGTATTCCAGCGCGGCATATGGCGCGTGCCAAACTCGATGGTATCCGTCACCAGGCGCATCGATGGCTGCGGTGGGAAAAGAAACTCTTTCTGGGCACTATACTCCTTGAGGATGTCGTTTTGCAGCGTGCCCCCGAGCGAAGCCATTGGGAAGCCGCGCTTCTCCGCGTTGACGATATACATGGCCCAGATAACCGCAGCCGGGCTATTGATCGTCATCGAGGTCGTGATTTTGTCCAGCGGCAATCCATCGAACAGCACCTCCATGTCGGCCAGCGACGAGATGGCCACGCCACATTTGCCGAACTCGCCCGCGGCCAGCTCGTGATCCGTGTCGTAACCATAGAGCGTTGGCATATCAAAAGCGGTGGAGAGGCCCGTCTGTCCCTGTGAGAGCAGATACTTGAAGCGCTTGTTGGTGTCCTCGGCGGTGCCAAAACCCGCGAACATGCGCATCGTCCACGGCTTGGCGCGATACATCGTCGGCTGCACCCCGCGCGTATAGGGATACTCCCCCGGTAATCCAATGTCGCGGCTGTAGTCGAGCGAATCGTTATCCTGAGGAGTATACACGCGATTGATGGGCACGCTAGAAGTGGTAATTAAATTATCTCGTTCAGGCAGACGCTGCTGCGACTTGCTCACGGTCGTCTCTTCCCACTGCCGCCGCTCATCCTTCAACTGCTCCAATGTCGCTTTATCAAAAAGTGTTCCCTGTTGAACATCTTTTATCTCTTCCGTCCCTGGCGATCTCTGCTCCAACATTATCGATTGCTCCTCTCCATCGAGTTTCATTGTAGGGCTCATATTACCCCATAACATCCCATTCAGGCTACATACTATCTATTTCAGATTGTATTGTATCATACCTATACGGGTGGATTTTCAGAGCCCTCATCTCACCCCTAGGAAACTCTTACATAAACTAAAGGAGATTTCATGAAAGATATCTCGTTATCGACAAACGATACTCCATTTGTTGGAAGGCTGAAAAATTTAATCGCAGCCCTGTTTCATTTTCTGGATTGGTTTACGCCTGCGCATCCTTTCATCACCGATAAGCGAGCGCGCACTTTCTTTGTTTCCTTCACGATCCTCTTCTTCGAATTGCTCTGCATTCGCTGGATTCCGTCTTATGTCCGCTACCTGAGTTATTTTAACAACTTTCTCCTGCTGGCTTCTTTCCTGGGCATTGGCCTCGGTATGCTCTCAGCGCGCCGCCAGCGTTTCTGGTTTCCCCCGTTCCCGGTACTGCTGGCGCTGCTGGTCATTATCATCGCGAAGACAAAGTTCCAGCTTCTCATCAATTCAACGCAGGTTCTCTACTTTGGCATTTCTGATCAGAGCGCCAGGGCAGAAAACTTTCTGGTGTTGCCAATCATTTTCGGCATGGTGACGCTCTGCTTTATTCCCCTATCTCGTTCCTTTGGCAGGTTGTTCTCTCAGTTAAATCCACTGACCGCGTACACCTATGATATCATTGGCAGCCTGGCGGGAATCGCCACCTTCTCCGCTATGTCCTACTTCTCTCTGCCACCGCTGGCCTGGTTCTCCATCTTGAGCACCCTCCTGCTGCTGCTCAGTGCGAAACGAACGGTGCTATATGTAGCAGTCGTCCTGGCTGCCACCCTCATCGAGGTTGGCCAGCTTCAGGCTGGCGCATACTGGTCGCCATACTATAAAATCCTCCTCCGCCCTGCCGTTCCCAATGGCTACCTTGTCGATGTAAACAGTACCGGGCATCAGGCGATGATTTCCTGGCAGTACAGGGAGCCGTTCTACAAGGAGGTATACCGGATATTCGGCAGCGGGTCGTTCCACCACGCGCTGATTCTTGGGGCCGGAACCGGATCTGACACCGCAACCGCCCTGGCGTATGGTGTCGATTCGATCACGGCGGTAGAGATTGATCCCACGATCCAGCAGCTTGGCGCTCAATACAACCCGGATCGACCCTACAGTAACCCGCGCGTTCATGTTGTCATCAATGATGGCCGCAGTTTCTTGCAGAATACCACCGATCACTATGATCTGATTATTTTCGCCTTGCCCGACTCACTGACGCTCACCTCGAGCAACACCAGTCTGCGTCTTGAAAGTTTCCTGCTCACGCAGGACGCACTCGCGACGGCGCGGGCGCACCTGACCAGTAACGGCGTGGTTGTGCTGTACAACTTCTACAGGCAGGACTGGCTGGTTCAGAAACTGTCCAACATGGTGGGCAATGTCTTCAACCAGCGGCCGCTTGTGACGACCTATGGCGGCACGGGACGCGCTGCGGCGATTATGGCAGGGCCGCGCCTGGCAACGCTGCCGAAGGGTGAGTTTGGCACCTATCATGAGCAGCCTTTGCCTCCGGGTTCTACCTCCCTGCGTATTCTCGGCCAGGGCTTTTATCCCTTGACCCCAGCTGCACCGGCAACCGATGACTGGCCGTTCCTCTACCTACAAGATCGGAGTTTCCCGACCATTTACCTCCTCGGCCTCGCTATGGTTGCTCTCTTTGCGCTGATTGGCACGGTGACATTCGCTCCTCGGAAGACGCTGCGTCGTTTTGACTGGCATATGTTCTTCCTGGGCATGGCCTTTATGCTGCTTGAAGTCAAAAGCCTGACCACTTTCGCTCTCCTTTTCGGCAGCACCTGGCTGGTGAACTCGCTGGTCTTTTTCGCTATCCTGAGCAGTGTGCTGCTGGCGATCCTGGTAAACAGGCGCTTTAAGTTCAAGCGAATTAGCGTGTTTTACCTGTTGCTGTTCGGAGTACTCCTTTTGAATATACTCTTGTCGCCCGATGCGCTGCTGCTCAGCAACCCTATTCTCAGATATATGCTAGCAAGCGTACTGGCTTTCACGCCGGTGTTTCTGGCCAACATTATCTTCACGAATTCGTTTCGAGATAGTGAAACGGCGGATATTGCCTTCGCCTCCAACCTGCTTGGCATCATGGTTGGAGGCGGAATGGAGTACTTCAGTATGTTGATTGGTTATCGCCTGCTACTTATTCCGGTGATCGTATTCTATGCCTGTGCCTTACTGCTCCGTCTCAGGAGCCACCGAACGCCAGGCACGTCGGGTGAAGCTGCAGCGTCAGAGCCGGCCCTCGCATCTCAGTGACGACTCCCCATGCATGAATGCAGGGGCTTCTCAGGAAGCTTGCGCCTCTTGATGGCTCCGTCCGAGCCGAAGGATATTGTAGAGTAGACGGCCAGCGAGGTTCTGTGTGAGCAGACCTTTTCTGTCCGTCCCTCCCCGAATGAAATGGGATACCGACGAGGTCCCTCACGGGCCTTTTTCGTTACCCTTTTCCCGAACCGGACTGGACCATTTCTGTGTCATCCGGCTCTCCGGTTCCTGTTTCCGCAATGACGCGGTTGTTTTCCCAGCATGGATCTCTTCATGGCATTTGCGACACACCACTAATGTTTTGCGCCGTCTTGCTGCCATCTGTTTGACCCAGATTGGTTTTTCTTTTCTCCCCGGTTTTTCTAAATCCGCAAGTTTGCGGATTTGATGAACCTCTACGCGTTCGCTTGAACCGCACAATTCACACGTATCTGCCAACACTCTTTGTAAGAGTTCGCTTCGATTGGTCATGAGAAACTGAGGGGTATGATCGATGATGATCGCGTCGTGCTTCCGTTTGAGGGGAATGCCTCCAAATTGTGCGACCAAAGGTTTCTTGCCTTTGTCTCGTTGGACCTCGACCCGTAGACATTTCCGTGGGCCAGAGTCTGTCTCAGTGGTGGCTTTGTACTTGCGTGCCATCGCCGCCACTGAGGACCTATGTTTGCCTGCCAGGGTTTTGAGGAGCGACGTTTCTGCTACCCATTTTACTTTCCCGAACAGACCGACATTCTGGGCCAGGAGATAGTACTGAACAACGCCTCGATACTCCGCCTGGTACTTGCTGACAATCGAATAGTCGCTATCATCAAGGAGCTGGGCTCGTTGCGCCGGTTTTCCTCGTTGCATGTAGAGTGCACATTTTTGTTCAATGACCTCCATTGGAACGCGGAGGCTGACCATCTCGTTGACTTGCCGTTGACCTCGTCGGTCGAGCTTGTCGTCGGCATGCTGACTTCCAATGTGATAGCCAAGAAACTTGGCTGCATGGGTTCGTGCATGCGTAATCAGGGTCTTTTCCTCTGAGAGTTCAAGTTTGAGGACTTCACGCAAGAAATCTCTGAGTTCCTGTTTGATCTGTTCAGCTTCGGCTTTAGGACCACTGAAACCAAGCGCCCAATCATCGGCATATCGTACGAAGCGAAGCCGCCGATAGTCAGGGTCGTTGGGGTCTTGGCTTGGGAGTTCTCGACGTTGCTTGCGCAATGCTTGAACGGCCTGCCTGTCGCCTTTTCGCTTGGCACGGGCAATGGCATACTCTACTTGTTTGTAGGCTGGATTTGGTTTTCTCCGTTTTTCCCCATTGTACTTCGGCATCAAGACTGTCTCAACAAACGTATCTAATTTGTCCAGGTAGATATTACTCAAAATGGGGCTGCACACTCCGCCCTGCGGTGCACCGCTGAGCGTTTCATGCCAGCTCCATTCTTCCAGATACCCAGCCTGAAGCATATACCGAATGAGCCGCAAGAACCGATTATCATGGATGTGTTCACTGAGAATGCTTAAGAGAACCTCGTGATCGAGTCTCCCAAAACAGTCAGAGATATCGCCTTCGATGATCCAGTGAACGCCCTTCCAGGTATGCACAATTTCGCTGAGCGCGGTATGGCATCCCCGTCCAGGCCGGAATCCATGCGAGTGATCGCTGAAGCGAGGCTCAAAGTAGGCATTCAACAATTGCCGTATGACCTCTTGCATCACTTTTGACGACCAGGATGGCATCCCCAAAGTACACTACCCCATCATCCCAGCGAGTTTCGGGATGGGTGACGGTCATCCATCCCCATCATCCACTCTATGGTCAACAAGTGGAGAGCATCCGCATTCGTCGCGGTGCTGATCCCGATCTCATCATTCGACACCTCGATGGGTATCATGGAGCCATTGCCGCCAGTTG
>VBHI01000367.1 GCA_005881495.1 Chloroflexota bacterium | reverse complement strand
TCCGCGCAAGGTCTGAGCCAGCAATGACTCGTCACGCACGTCCGGCAGGAGGATCGACTCGCGGGTGACGGAAGTCGTGCTGACCCACGAACACCTCGGCACGGAAGCGCGATGTGCGCTGGCTGAAGGCGGCTGGCCCTCCCTGTTCGATGCGCTGGCCTCGGCGCTTTCCTCTCCCCATCTCGACTGGTGACGCCTGTCAAACTCCGGCTCGTCAGGAGCAGACCACAGGCAGAGCAGAAGATGAAGATCTGGTGGCAAGGCACCCCTTGACAATGTTCCCCTTTTCCTCTATACTTAACCTATAGGTTAAGTATTGTCGCCTGGCGACGTGAAAACAGAAAGGAAGAACGATGCCAGCTCGGGCGCGAGAAGACCCATCCCGTTGAAGGGATTGGGAGGAGGTCAACACGATGAACAAAGATTGAAACACCACCCCTTTCTGTTCGTAAAATGCTCTGTATGAAGGAGGACAGGAGATAGCACGCAAACCGTTCCGTTTCGGACTCATAGGGAAAGCGCAATCGAGGGAAGAGTGGATCGAGCAGGCGAAAAAGGCCGAGGAACTTGGCTACGCGTCTTTTTTGGCATCTGACCATTTGTACTGGGAGTTCAGCCCGATAGCGGCGCTTCAGGCCGCAGCTTCAGCCACGACGACGCTGCGCATTGGCAGCAATGTCTTTAGCAACGATTTCTGGCATCCTGTTCCACTGGCACGCGAGGCTGCTACTCTGGACGTGCTGAGCGGCGGGCGTTTTGAGCTGGGGATCGGCGCGGGCTATTTCGCGGGGGAGTATGCGCAGGCGGGTATTCTTTTTGCCAGCGCGAAAGAACGGATTGCTCGCCTGGAAGAGGCTGTCCAGGTGATTACAGGACTCTTCCGTGAAGAGCCGCTGACTTTCAGCGGTCACTATTATACAATCCAGGGCTTGAGTCTGCCACAGCCGCTCCAGCGGCCGCGTCCGCCGCTCTACATGGGGGGCGGCGGAAAGCTCATGCTCTCGGCGGCCGCTCGTCACGCCGATATCGTTGGCATTGTGCCCCGGGCTTCGCCTAACGGAGATTTCGATCTGAGAGGGGCAGATCAGATCGGAACAGCTCAAAAGGTCGCCTGGGTGCGCGAAGCAGCAGGCTCGCGATTTGAAGAACTCGAGCTGAGTATCCCAATCCTGACAGTAGCTTTGACAGAAAAGGATCGCCTGGAAGCTGTGAAGCCGTTCGCCGCCCTTTCTGGGGTGAGCGCGGAGACACTGCTCGGAACCATACACAACCTGGTGGGCTCCGAAGATCAGATCTGCGAGGAACTTTTGGAGATGCGGGAGCGCTACAGCATCTCCTATATTACGACGACCATCACCAATGCTGAGAAGATGGCACCAGTCGTCGCGCGCCTGGCGGGACACTGAAGAGTGAGGCCGTACTGTTGAGTGCAGTCGCTCGATCAGCAGAGCCGATGAACTTGGGCCGGCGGATCGAATTGCCGGGCCAATCAGGCAGTTCGATCCGCCGAAAAAAAGCAGGAAAGACGTGCCCCTCTTTCTCGTGATCCCAGTTTATTCGGGGAGGTATCCAACTTCAAAAGTGGAAGGGGGAATGACTTGAAGAGGGTTTTTTCCCCGATCTCTCCCGTTTGCGAAGCGGGTCAGCATAACCTCATCCTATATCAGCTCTTCCCTTTGCTCGCGGGTCGAAAAGGGGGCAACCCATGCAGCTCTGGCGAGATCGTCGCGAGCAGGGTGTAAATTTTGAGATTTTGATGGCCAAATCTGGATAATTGTGTGGGTTCGAGGTACTTAGCCTGAAACAGCCCACCAAGCCGATTGTGACGATTTCGCGAGGCAAGAGGATACATGTTTTTCTGATTTTACTCGTCTCGCTGCCCACATAATTATCCAGATTCGGCTACCAGAATCGCAAAATTTACAACTGGAGAACCAGGTGCAGATCTGCCTTGTAGCCAGACAGTTGCTAGATGAAGCGGTCGAGCGCCAGCAGCTCGAGAAAAACCCCGCCAGCGCCGTGCGCGGATTCAGCGGCGAAGATGAGACGACGCACCTGGCGCTGACCGATGAGCAGGCACAGGCTCTCCTTGATAGCATTCCGACCAACACCCTCTCTGGCCAGCGCGACTACACCATGATCTTGCTGCTGCTGCGCACGGGCATCCGCCGTTCGGAGGCGGCCGCGCTGCGGGTCTCCGACCTTACCATGCGCCAGGGACATCACGTCGCCATCATTCGACACGGGAAGGGTGACAAGCGGTGCATTGTGAAGGTTCTTGTCGATGTGCGGCGCGAGATCGACGCCTACCTGGAGCAGCTGCGCCAGTACCACACCGAACGCTGCACGCGTCTGCTGGAACGATTGGAATGCCAGCGGGAACGCCTCGCCGATGAGGAGTACCAGGCCAGACGCGCGACGCTGATTGAGCAGCACACCATGAGCGAGAGCGATGGCCTGTTTGTGCGCGTGCGTCGGGGAGAACACCCGACCACCTCAAAATTTAGCGAAGCACCGTACCCATCAGACATCAAATTGTTACGATCCAGCGGAAAATTCTTGCAAAAATGTTAATGTGTTACTGAAACTTTTGGGGTCAATACGATTTTATTCACCTTCTGTTCATAAAAAGATGCTACTATAAACGGGAATGGGGAGGCCGATGCATGAACAAGCCAGTGAACGTTCTCGTTATTGAAGACGATCCTGCTATTGGTGAATTGATCACATTATACGCGGAAAAAAGCGGATATCGTGTGAGCATTGCACACAGTGGCATGACCGGATTAGACCTGTTTTATGAGACTCCTGCTGATCTGGTCATTCTGGATATTATGCTGCCTGAGATGGATGGGTGGGAAGTGTGCAAGGAAATCAGGAGATTTGAGAAAACTCCTATCATCATGTTGACCGGGAAAGGCGAAAGCCGCGATAAACTGAAAGGGTTCGACTTGGGCGCAGATGATTACCTGGTGAAACCGTTTGATCCGAACGAACTGATGGCGAGGATCAAAGCGGTCCTGCGGCGAGCCAATCCGCTGTTCGATGCCGATGCGCCCATTGAATTTCCCTCGTTGAAAATTGATCTGCAACATTATCAGGTGACCTGTGAAACACAGGAGATCGTCTTCCCGCCCAGGGAAATGGAGCTGCTCTATTTCCTCGCCTCCCAGGCCAACCATGTATTCACCCGTCAACAGTTGTTGGATCGCCTCTGGGGTTTGGATTTTGAGGGAGATCCGCGAACCGTCGATGTCCATATTAAGAGGATTCGAGAAAAAGTGGGGGATTCTAACCCATATTGGCGGGTCAAAACCATCAGAGGCGTTGGCTATAAATTCGAGGTGGAGAACCAGTGATGCGCATCAACAGTATTTTTTTGAAGCTGTTTCTGACGTGTCTCATCACGTTAGTGCTGTCGCATGTCGTTCTTGCGGTTGTTTTCGCTTTGCTGTTTCAGCACAGTCTGGCGAGCATCCCTCTCACTTCAGCAGCGCTGAATCAGATGAAGCAGTTGTTTTCGATAGCCTCTTTTATTTCTCTTGCCATTACCAGCCTCTTTTTCTCCTATCTTTCCCGAAGAATCACTGCCCCACTGCGGGAAATGAATCGGGTAGCCCTCCAGATCGCCAGGGGACACTTTGATCAACGCGTCACGATCAAGACGCGCGATGAGGTGGGAGCATTGGGGGAGACCTTCAATTCTATGGCGGCTTCGTTGGCCGGCCTGGATCAGATGAGAAAGGATTTTGTGGCCAATGTTTCCCATGATTTGCGTTCTCCTCTGACGTCGATTCATGGCTTTGTCAGAGCCTTTCTGGATGGGACGATCCCTGACGAACGCCAACGCCAGTATTTGACGATCATGGAAGCACAAACTGAACGCATGATCAAGCTGGTCAATGATCTGCTCGATCTGGCCCGCATAGAAGCAGGGCAGTTGGAAATTCGGCCTGTCAGCTTTAATGTGTCGGAATTGGTTCGCCAGGTCGTGGCTCGCCTGGAACCGGAATGGGGGAAAAAACAGGTCACGGTGGAAGTACTCGCTGAAGAAGCACAAGACCTCCACGTCTGTGCTGACCCAGATCGGATTGATCAAGTGCTCGTCAATTTGCTGCACAATGCCGTCCAATTTTCCCCACCTCACAGTTCTATCGCAGTGCTGGTGAAAAAGCGCGCACAGGCGGTGATTTCTGTGAAGGATGAGGGACCAGGAATCAGGCCAGAGGATCTAGAATCAAGCACATCTTAGATCTCCATCACAGCCCCATTTCCGTGCAGAGTGAAGCAGGAAAGGGGTCCACTTTCACGTTTACGCTCCCTCTCGCTCCAAACAGGTGACCCAGCGGGTACTGGACACGGGACTTGAAGAGGGACGCTTCTCCGTCCACGTTTCGTTCACAAAGCCTTGCTATACTGGCTTTTGTACGAGAGCGATTTCGTAAAGACTGAACCGCTTCTCTGCGGTGAACAGATGGCTCTCAGCCGACCGGCGCGACTACGCTCACCGTTTCTCAGTGCCGCTCTTAGCGATTATGCAAACAAAGAGGAGAATCTCTCAATGAAGAAATCACTATTACAAGACGCGACAAAACAGGGCATGCAGAGAGCTGATTCCAACAGCGCTACCCGTGTGAGGCAGGTTCACTCCTCGCCCCCCAGCATCCCACGTTGGGTGAAAGTGCTTGCGATCATCGCCCTCGTCCTGTTCTTGTTGTTTATGATCCTGCGCTTCACCGTCATACCGTACATCCATAGTCTGAGTGGCCACGCCGGCTTTGGTGGCCAGACACCGCTCACCAGCGTTATCGTCTACGGAGGGCACCAGGTATGAACATGACACCCCGCCTCCGCAAGGTTGCGCTCACCGTGCATGTCGTCATCTCGGTTGGCTGGCTCGGTGCCGTCGCTGGCTTCCTGGCTCTAGCCATCGCCAGTCTGGTCAGTTCGGATAGCGCGACGGTGCGTGCCGCCTATCCTGCGATGGAATTAACGGTCTGGTGGGTCATTGTCCCGTTTGCCTTCGCCTCGCTGCTCACGGGGCTTGTTTCGTCACTCTTTACCCCGTGGGGCTTGTTCCGGTACTGGTGGGTCCTGGTGAAATTCCTGATCAACATCTTTGCCATCATCGTCTTGCTGGAGTACGTGCGGTCACTGAACTCCATGGCAGGCATGTCAGGAGAGTCCATAGGCCACGCCAGCGGTGCCCTGCTGTTCTTGCTCGTGGCTACGACGCTGTCGGTGTACAAGCCGCGGGGCATGACCCGGTACGGGTGGCGCAAGCAGCACGAGCAGCGTACGGCGACGGCAGTCGTCGATGCGACAACCTCCGCTCAGCCTCGACCGAGCGAACCCTCGCCTCTCCCCGGCTCTCGGTGACGACGACAGAGGAACGCCAGCCATGCGGGGCTCCCGACCGCACAGCGGGATTCGCTCGTTTTTGAGCACGCCCAGCCCGGGGTTGGGGGCTTGTCGCGATGTGCGGCCTTGCCGGAGCAATTGGTGCTGAGCGAAAAAACCATGCGATGGGATAGCAGCAAGATGTTGAGCAAGTTCTCCCTGGAAGAGTGGATACAGGGAGCAGGACTGAGTGGGATAGGTTTGACTGTCGAATTTCAGTTACTTGCGTAATATGCAGGAGTGTCCTGCAAGGAGGAAACGCACCGTGTCATCCACAGCGTTGTATCGTTTGAGCGGGCTGAGCCGGCTTCTTTCTCACGTTCCATGAGGGTGATGCGGCCAGCACTGTGGTACCCTCTGCGGTGCTTGCTCTTGCATCAAACACCATTCGACTGAGAGCAGCTGTGGCAGTGCGAAGCCGCGCGGAAGCTGATGCCGGCAGGTGATAGGTCCGGCCATTGAAGACGAAGCTGTCCATCTCAGCGCCGATCCCCAGGCGATCGAGTTCGCGTCGCACAAATTCGACGCGCGTGAGGCCTTGTCGCGTCGCCGTCGATTTGTTGCGCGCCCATTCCATTATTGTCCGGGTCACCAGCGCTTGATCCGCGTGCCGATCAGCCTCCTGCTTGGAAAGCACATGCCAGACGACAACCAGCAGTTTGCGGGCGATCGCCACAATGGCTTTCTTCTTCCCGATACGCGCCGAGAGCCGCTCGAATTGCACTTTCCAATAGGGGTGGTGCTCGACGTAAACCTCCTTGTGTTAACATGTTAACACTATAAAGCTCGAATTGCACTTTCCAATAGGGGTGGTGCTCGACTGCCATCCAGGCAGATTCCACCAGGGCTGCGCGCATTTCCTTGCGCCCTTGCCTGGTGATATGGCCAGTCTGGTAGGTTTGTCCAGAGGCGTGCACGCTTGCACCCAGGCCGGCATAGCCCACCAACTGTTTGGCGGTGGGAAACCGCGTGATGTCCCCGATGGCGGAAAGCCTCACGAGCGCATTGATCACGCCGATGCCCGGCACCTGCAGCAAGAACACCACCTGGCTCAGCCAGGGTTCGGTCCCACTCAAGCGCGTCAGTTCCTCCTGCACCTCCGCAATCAGCGGCTCGAGGCTCGCGAGTACGCTCAAGTCCTGGCGAATGCGCAGCTTCTCTACCGCTGAGAGGGCAAGCGCCTCCCACCAGCTACGCTGAGCCGCAGCGAAGAGTCCCCCATTCGGTGGGACAATATTGTAGCGATGCAAGGTGCTGCGCAGCCGATT
>VBHI01000366.1 GCA_005881495.1 Chloroflexota bacterium | reverse complement strand
TGACCTCGCGTGCACAGGTCTTCGATATACTCGGGTTGGCCAGGCCGATTGAACTACAGGAGATGCAACCGGAAGAGGCAGTAGCGTTCCTCTTGAAGCGAACAGGACGCGACAATCCAAATAGTCACGAGCAAACGGCGGCAGAGCAGCTTGCCAAAGAGCTTAGATACCTACCGCTGGCACTGGAACAGAGCAGTGCCTACATGCTGGAGAAGCACGCCCGCTTCCAGGACTACCTTGCCAGTTATCGCAAGCAGCGTTTGGCGGTACTCAACAGGTCTCGGCCTACAGCCACGGACTACCCCGAGTCGGTAGCATCGACGTGGGCGATCAACTTCCGTGAAGTGAAGCGAGAACCCGCAGCTGCTGATGTCTTGCGGTTGAGCGCCTTCTTGGGTCCAGATCATATTCCACTTGAACTGCTGACACAGGGAGCGAGCCATCTTGGTCCCGTTCTCTCAGAGGTGCTTGCTAGCGCAGCTGATGACCCACTGATGGTAGACGAGACGCTCGAACCCTTGATCCGCTACTCGCTCATTCACCGGAATGTCGATACCCAGACCTACAGTCTGCACCGTTTAGTACAGGAGGTCGTGAAAGACAAGATGGACGAGGCAACACGCCAACTCTGGGCGGAGCGTGCCGTACGCATGGTCAAGAAGAGCTTTCCCTATAATGAAAATGCTCCCTGGCCTCTGAGTCAACGGTACCTCCTCCATGCGCTGGAATGTGTCACGCACATCAAGCAGCACCACATGGCCTTTGATGAAGCAGCAGACCTCCTCAATAGTGTCGGAGTGTACTTCTGGTCTCGTGGACAATATGAAGACGTTGAGCAGCTGTTTCAACAAGCACAAACGATTATGGAACAGGTGGAAGGACTCGATACGCTCAGCGAAGCAAACAGTCTCATTTTTCTGGCACTCCTCTACGACAAGCAGGGGAAGGACGAGCAAGCCGAGCCGCTCTACCATTGCGCCCTGGCCATCCGCGAACGCAAGCTGGGAGCCGAGCACCCCGACACCAAACGAGTTCGAGAGAACTATCTTGAACTGCTAGAGAAGATGAAACTGAATACAGATAGAGACAATCAACAAAATGAAAGCTGAGTAGAACAACAGGAATATTCTTCGGCTACATAAAACCTCCGATAGCCTAGAGTAATTGTATATCGGCATAATATACTATTGGTTTGAGCGCAGAAAAAGTCATAAAGCCGCTCCTCACCTTGACCAATTCTACATTCGTATACGTAGTACTATCGATATCAAGGACGAACAAAAAGGGCCGTACCTGAATACCGATAAGTACCACCTACAATAATCCAAACCTAAAACCTAAGCAATGGCAGCCAAAATTGACCGCAGTTTTGACCGCAAACACAACCAACATCACTGGAAACTCATGTACACATTTGAACAAAAATGTACCACAACCTCGCTTGAGAAGGACAACGAACCAGATCAGAAGCAGGCCGAAAATACCCCCTCGCTGAGTTCAACTCCCCCCCATCTCCACCAATGAGACGAGGTGGGAAGCAGCTTCCCACCTCGTTTTTTTATTGCTACAGCTTGCTACAGTTAGAGAGGTGATGGCAGAACTGATAGCAGAACCACCAATGAGAGCATTATCAGGGTATCTCTCCACTTACTATCCTTGCCGCCTATTTGCTAGAGGAGGCGTTAACAACATACTGGTCGGATTGCCTCTGGAACCATGGGTTTCAGTTGTCTCACAAAACGGTGGTTTGTTGAGACTCATCAACCAAACGGTATAATTACCAAAAACAAAGATATCGACTGCTGAAAGCTCTTGCTGATCCTAAGAGAGGGTAACCAGGGTTTCTGGCCAGTTATCGTATTGCATATCTAGCAAACCTCGCTACGCATGGTGGCAGTTGCGGCAGGACATCGCCCCTGAAGAGACAGCCAAATGGCGACAACGCCTCAGCTTTTATCATGACTTATGAGTTGCCCTGGACCAGAATGACCTGCGTGAGTGCTGTCTTGAGACGGATGTCTTTTACAGGTGCATACTCGTCTGACTGATACCAACGCCTGGCCTGTTCCACACTGGGAAACTCCAGCATTATCAATTGATGGAGGTGCCAATCCCCTTCCAGGTTTTCATACTTTTCCCCCCCGGACAAGGAATTTTCCTCCATAGGACTCCAGAGTTGAACCGACACGTTTCTGGTATTCCCTAAAGCCCTCTGGATCAGTGACCTCGTTATCAACGATCATATACGCTGCCATGGAGTATATACCTCCTTTGTTTGTATTCACCTGCACTACAAGACCCTTAGGAAGTGTCCCAGTTTGTTCAGTACCATTTTCACTCTATTTCCTCTCTACGAGAACAAAGGAACGTGGGGGAACTTCATCGCTTGCGTTCCTTTGTGCTCTGTGGAGAGGCAGAGAGCCTGATTAGGAAGGGATCATCCCGACTTGTTGCAGCAATTGCAGAATGTCTGCACACAGCCAATATTCGACGATTTTCCCAGCTTCGACGCGAAAGAGGTCCATGCCCGCGTACTCGACCTGTTTCCCAACGGCAGCAGGCGAAGCGCCTGGCATGCCCCCTTGATACGTGCCGCGAAAGAGCCATCGACCAGCAACCTTGTCTTCATCGGCAAGAGGACCAACCGTGGTCGTAAAGCTGTAGTCGGTGAAGGCTGCCGCACTCCCGCCGATCCACTGCTTCAGCCCATTGGGGCCGCGTACCTCAGCAGGACTCGTGCTAGCGGGAGCAAAATGCGCGACGAAGTTCGGCGCGATGATCTCATCCGCGATGGACAGATTGCCATTCCATACTTCAATCCAGCGTTTCCAGAGTTCTTTATTGGTCTGTGAAGACATCGGTGTTTCCTTTCTTGACATCGGACGCCGTTCTTAGTATACTTACGAGTAAGGTGTCGTAATCACATAGCAATTATACGAGTAAACTATCGTATTGTCAAGGGTTTCTGTGAAGAAGTTCTTTCCGTTTGGTGGAGAGGTGATGTATGGGAGAAAATCAGGAACGTCGGCAGGCTCGTCGTCAGAAGCGTGGTGTGCTCCGTGTGGAAGAAATCCTTCAGGCTGCGGGAGCACTCTTTGCTGAGGTTGGCTACGATAAGGTGACAACCAACATGATCGCGGCACGAGCAGGCGTGTCACCGGGGTCGCTCTACCAGTTTTTTTCGAATAAAGAAGCCATTGCACAGGCATTTGCAGCAGATGCGATCGAGCAACTCCACCGGGTGTATGATAGCTTGCTGTCGTCCGAGGCGATGACCTTGCCTCTCCAGGCGTTACTTGATACCTTCATCGACAAGATCGTTGCTTTTAATCGGAACTGCCCTGGCTACCTGGCACTTGAACTTGGGTCAACCATCTCTTCCTCGCTTACTCTGGTCTTAGCCGATTTACAACAGGGTCTCCTAGCTCGCCAGGATGCACTATTGGCTGCCTATTGGCCTCACAGTACAGGTGAGCAACGGCATCTGCCGCTTCTGGTCTCCTATCGTCTTTTTCTCGCGTTACTTCCCCTGGCACTCCAGGGCGATGAGGAACAACAAAAGGCAATCGTGCATGAAATGAAAGTCGTGTTGTATCGGTATTTGGAACCGATTGTGTCTGAGCAGAGAGCGTTAGAAATGCTTTCTGCTCGGACCCATGCTTTGGCAGAAGAACAAGAGCGGAGGACAGATCCCTCACTTTTTGATAGAGATTGAGGTTGCTTCAGATAGTGGCCCCTTGTTCTCTTTTTTTACTCCGTGTACCATATAACTTCCGTTTTCAGAGAA
The DNA here is from genome assembly GCA_005881495.1 of Chloroflexota bacterium. Next base: position 729 of record VBHI01000366.1, on the reverse strand, counting down.
CTTTCAGGCAGCTTATCAGAAATAGTCTGATCCAGCAATCCAACTCTGTTTGTAGGGAAAGAGCACATCGAGGATAGGGACGAGTTCATCTGGAACATGCTGACCCGCTTGTATGGCTGCCCAGCTAACGGGGCGAAAGCCAAATACGAGTTGCGTGAAGCCGCGCTGGCTGAATCTCACTTCTTGCCCCTCGCTGGAGAGACGATCCACCAAGCGCAGACGAGATGGTGAGAGTTCAAGAGTGCACCTCTCCTTGTCTACAACGAGCGCAAGAACTCCCGTCCATTCAATGTGATGCTTTTGCCAGCGGTTTTGCCAGAGAGGCAGGACTGATTGGACAAGTGCTGGAAAAGAAACCATGCGAGCCATCCACCCGCCATCAGGATAGGTCTCTATTTCGCTACGCATGGGCAGATGATCGGCCAGCTGATAATATGTCGCATCGGTCAGTGGAAGAGGCCAATAGACTTCGGTTTGCGACGCGAGTTCTCCTTCATGCACAGTATTCTGGGAGTGCAACAGTGCCAGTATGGCTGGCCAGGTGTTTGCTGCAACCTCATACGCACGAAGCTCTTCTCTTCTTCTTGACAGGAGTACGTATCCCTCAGGTTTGCCCTCTTTATTGAAGGCTAACAATGGAAGATGGTCCTCAAACCAGTTCTTGAGGTAATGAACCTGGCGCGCTACCGTGCGAGTGGGGGCAAAAGTACACATCGAGGTGCCATAATG
>VBHI01000057.1 GCA_005881495.1 Chloroflexota bacterium | reverse complement strand
CGGTGGCTGGGACCGATCCCCAGTCGCAAGCGGCCTGGCGCGATATCGTGAATGACGAGCGCCTGTTGTGCTATGACGAGGGGATGGCGTGGATAGGTGGGCACGATAGCTGTCCCCAGGCGAATCTGCGTCGTTCGTGCCGCTGCCACCGCCGCAATGGTCAGGGTATCGGTTCCTCCTGAGCCGCCCTGGGACAGCCAGACCTGGCGCAAGCCGGCACGCTCGGCTTCGACGATCCGGTTGACCGCATCAGCAGCATCGGTGGCGATAATAGATAAACCGATGCGCTCGCACATCGGCAGAGGAGAAGTCGCCTGGGTCTGGTGCGGGTCTTTTTCGTGTTGCATACGAATCCCTTTCTCATAGCGGTGAATGGAAATATTGAGTTCTTTAGTCCACTACACGGAGGACAATTTTGCCTCGCGTGTGCCCTCCCGCTCCTTGCTCGTACGCCTGGCGTGCCTGGGAAAGGGGGAGCACCGTCTCGATGATAGGCCGAATCCGTCCCGTGTCAATCAATGCGCCAATCTGGATCAGTTGCTCCCGATTGGGTTCGACTCCTTTCTTTTCAACAGATTTGTGATGTTGAGGGCCATCTTGTCCTTTATTTCAGATAGAAAGCCTTGTCCCTTAATGATATAATATCTCCCAGATGTAATTTCGCACATCACACATTAACGTATATAGTAGGGGCGACCCTTGGGTCGCCCTATGGGCTCTTCAACAATCAGAGATCAAAGCACCATGGCACATGAGGAAAACTCGTATATAGTAGGGGCGACCCTTGCGGTCGCCCTGTCCGCTCCACCTATAAATACTACCAATGCGGAGGCTTTAGACGCCGAAACACGGGCAAAATACGAACACCTGCAGGACATTCTTCGCGAAATGGAATCGGTGTTGGTAGCTTATTCAGGCGGGGTCGATAGCGCGCTACTTCTCAAAGTCGCGCACGATGTCCTGGGTCAGCGAGCCATCGGCGCCATCGCCTCTTCTCCTGCTTATGCCCCTGAAGAGACAGAAGCTGCCATCGCCGTTGCTCGCCAGATGGGTACTCAGGTACTCACCCTCGAGACGAACGAACTGCAAGATGAACGCTACACGGCCAATGACCTCAATCGCTGCTACTTCTGTAAAAATGAACTCTTTAGCCAGCTGGAACCATTGGCCAGGCAGCATAATCTCCGCTATATCGCCTATGGTATCAACAAAGACGATGAAAGCGACTTCCGTCCTGGGCAGCGCGCCGCGCGTGAATTTCAGGTGCGTGGACCTCTCAAAGAAGCTGGTATGGGTAAGACTGAAATACGCGCGGTTGCCCGTTTACTCGAGGTGCCAGTCTGGAATAAACCGGCCATGGCCTGTTTCTCCTCCCGTATTGCCTATGGTATAAAGGTCGATCAAACCTCCCTACAAATGGTCTACCGGGCGGAAAAACTGCTGCACGATCTCGGTTTTCATCAGTTACGCGTGCGCCATCACGGCAAAATTGCCCGCATTGAGGTCGAACGTGCCGATATGTCTCGCCTGGTTGAAGAAGAGATGAGTCGGGCCGTTACCGATGGCCTTCGCAAAATAGGCTATACCTACGTCACCCTCGATCTTTTAGGTTATCGCAGTGGTAGCATGAACGAAGCATTCTTCAAGAAGCAAAAAGCTTGAATTATTCCATGTTTATCCGCGTTTGAAAGTTGGTGCATTCTAAATGAGCAAACAAGTCAGTCGTCGGCCTACAAAGCATGACCTGCGAAGAGAACGTCGCGAAGAACAAATACGCCGCGAAGCAGAACGTAAGCGCCGGGAGAGAACAAGACGCATTACGATCATCAGTGTTATTGCGGCAATTGTGGTGATCGCCGGCGCCCTTATTGCTTATGTCGTCTATGCTAATAATACGCAGAATCAGACTCAGACCCCACAAGTTGTCAACCCCCAGTATCCGCCCGTAGACAATATCTATTGTGATCAGCAGGAACAACTTGCCTTTCATATTCACGCGCATATCACCATGTATATTAATGGACAAGTATTGCCACTTCCTTCTCAAATCGGCATTGCCAAAGATCAATCGTGTCTCTACTGGCTTCATACTCACGACACATCCGGTGTCATCCATATGGAATCTCCGGTGAACCATTCCTTCGTGCTTGGGAACTTCCTCGACGAGTGGTCAACCGAGTTCGCCGCTCTTGGCTACCCTCCACAATTAGACCAGACCGGCTGGCAGGCCTATGTCAATGGCAAACCCTACAATGGGGATTTCCACAAGATCCCCCTGCAAGCCCATACACTCATTACATTAATGTATAACAGTCCCAACGCCGTCCCCGATACCACCTATAACTGGAACGGCCTCTAATCCCATCTTCCATAATGCCGGAGCGCATGTTATTGCGCCCCGGCATTATTAACCCATTTTTACCCCGTACCATCTCCTATCACCCCCCCTTATACCTCACTTCATTCCCACCCGTCCCACTCAACGGAAAAGCGTTCCACCCCTTTTCACTGCAATGTATACTAGTAGGGGCGACCCTCGGGTCGCCCTGGCGGGTGTGGCCTTATGACCATGTGACCATGTGACCATGTGACCGTGTGACCGTGTGGCCTTATGACCATGTGACCGTGTGACCATGTGACCGTGTGACCGTGTGACCGTGTGGCCTTGCGACCGTGTGGCCGCCCTGGTCCCTTCGCCCTGCCCCCTCTCGACTCTTAACCAGGTTTCTGGTACGATGTCCGCTAATAGTCCTGAGATAAACACGATCGAATATTTCACGGAGGAAATTTCTTATGGACGGACTTCAACGCCGCATTCAGATCGCGCGGAGCCAACAGCCAGCCGACCTGGTGCTGCGCAATGCCAGGCTGGTAAATGTCTGTAGTGGTGAATGCTATCCCGCCGATGTCGCTCTCGCCGACGGCCTCGTCGTTGGTATCAGCGCTCCCGGTGATGTCTATCATGGCCGCCAGGAACGCGACCTGCAGGGGCGTTGGCTTGCCCCCGGTCTTATCGATGGCCATATGCATATCGAAAGTACCATGTTGCTCCTCTCGGAGTTTACCCGTATCGTCACTCCGCGCGGCGTCACCGCTGTCATGCTTGATCCGCACGAATTTGCTAACGTCATGGGTGTTGACGGCATTCGCTACGTCCTCGAATCCAGTCGCGGCCTTCCCCTCTCAGCCTACGTCATGCTCTCATCCTGCGTACCGGCTTCGTCATTTGAAAGTCCCTATCGCGTGCTCATGGCCGACGACCTCTTGCCCCTCCTGGCCGATGAGCGTGTACTGGGTCTCGCCGAGATGATGAATATGCCAGGAGTCCTGCAAGGCGATGAGCAAGTACTGGCGAAGATTGTCGCTACGCGGAAGCAAGGCCGAGTTGTAGATGGACACGCCCCCGGCCTCAGTGGCAGTGATCTCTGCGCCTACGCAACCGCCGGCGTTATGTCTGATCATGAATGCACCTCGCTTGAAGAGGCTCGCCAGCGCATTCGCCTGGGTATGTGGTTGATGATCCGCGAGGGTTCGGCCGCGCGTAACCTGGAAGCCTTACTCCCGCTGGTCAAAGAACTTCACCCTCCGCGTGTCTTCTTTGTTACCGACGACCGTGATCCGCAGGACCTGACCACGCGAGGCCACATCGACTCTATGGTGCGCCGCGCCATTGCCCTGGGGCTTGATGCCGTTGAGGCCATCCGTCTCGCTTCCTACAATACCGCCCAATATTTTCGCTTATATGATCGTGGGGCCATCGCTCCCGGTTTCGTAGCCGACCTTGTCGTCCTTGATGACCTGGGTACCTTCCAGGCAGAATCGGTCTACAAGGATGGCAAGTTGGTCGCTCAAGATGGAAGGCTGCTTGTTGATGTACCAACTCTCGCCTTTCCAGGTATTACCGGTACTGTACACCTTGGGCGCCTGCGCAAGTCTGATTTATGTATTCCTGGCAAACCCGGCCTTGTTGAAGTCGTCGGTATCCAGCCTGGACAGATCACTACAACCCATCTGCGCGAAGAGGCTCTCCTGCATGACGGCGAGATTGTCGCGGACCCGGCTCGTGACTTGCTCAAGCTGGTTGTCATTGAGCGACATCATGCCAGCGGGCGTGTTGGTTTAGGATTGGTCAAGGGTTTTGGTCTGCGCAAAGGCGCCATTGCCTCCAGCGTGGCACATGATGCCCATAACCTTGTCATCGCGGGCGCGAGCGACAGCGATATTCTCAAAGCTGCTCGTACCCTGGAAGAGATGGGAGGAGGCTTTGCCTGCGTCGTAGATGGTGAGGTGCGCGCCCGCGTACCACTTCCCTATGGAGGGCTGGTTTCACCGCTTCCTGTCAATGAACTGGTGCAACGATTGCGTGCACTCGACGCAGTGGCCGCTGAACTTGGCTGTGAGCTGGAGCATCCGTATATGACGCTCAGTTTCCTCTCGCTCTCGGTCATCCCTTCGCTGAAACTGACCGACCAGGGTTTAATCGATGTTGAAACGTTCACTTTGTTGCCCCTACAGAGGTAATTCCTTGCAGCCCTGCTGACCGAAGGTAGAAGCGGTAGCTTCGTTGCAGGGCTGGATTTAGGGGTAAATCCTTGCAGCTGTCATTCTGAGCGATAGCGAAGAATCTCTGTCGGAGTTGCAGGGCTGGATTTAGGGGTAAATACCATGCTATTGAATCTCCTTGAATATCATTGGGCAGAGCATCTTGACGACGCTTTGATGTTGCTCTCTCGCAGCGATCTAAAAACTGTGCCTCTCGCGGGCGGTACCTATCTTCTTGGCCAGAAAGATGACAGTATCCAGGCTGTAGTAGACCTGCGTGATCTCGAACTGGCCTATATCTCTGAAGATGCGCGCAGCATTCATATCGGCGCGATGACTACCCTCCAGGATATGGTCGACTCCCCCGTGCTGAAGAGCCTTGCATCAGGTCTTCTCTCGCGCGCAGCCCTTGCTTCGTCGTTCTCCCGTTTAGTGCGCAACAGCGCTACCCTTGGCGGTACTCTCGGCGCGGGAGTTGCCTCTCAGGCCGATCTACTCACGACCCTTGTCGTTCTGGATGCCGAAGTAGTGCTTCGTTCCGGCTCCAAAACGCAGGTCAACCTCGGTGGGGGAACGCTCGAACGCCCAGGCCTGGCTCTTGCAGGCGTCACCTATAAAGGCAAGCAGGAGCGTCGCGTCTCCTACAATCCATCAGATTTTGAGCGCCGCCCGAATGAACTGATTCTTGAAGTAGTCGTCCCTCGCCCGGCCTCCATTTGTGGCGCCTCCTTTTTGCGTATTGGGCGTACGCCCACCGATGTCGCTCTCTTGAATGCCGTCGCCCTTGTAGAAGTAGCTAATGGCCATTACCAACGGGTGCGCCTTGCGCTCGGTGGAGTAAACATGCCACCAGTGCGTCTATGGGCGATCGAAAAAAGGCTTGAAGGCCAGGCCGCAGTGAATGCTGATGCTTTGGTGCAAACTATCCTGCCCGTATTGCAAGCAGGTATGACAGACTTCAGTCCGCCTTCTGATTTCCGCGCCGGCAGCGATTACCGCCGTACCAGCGGCCAGAATCTCGCTTTCCGTGCGCTTGAAGAGGCGATCAATATTGCGCACCTGCCTGGTGCCGCTTCGTCTAAGGGGGGTATGTGAAAATGGAACTTGAACTGCGTATTAACGGCGTTATCAAAAGCCTGGACGTTGTTACCAACGAATCCTTGATGACTGTTCTGCGCCATGAGGGTTACTATAGCGTCAAACATGGCTGCGAGACTGGCGAATGCGGCGCCTGTACCGTGCTGGTCGATGGCGTGCCGCGCCCAAGCTGCGTTATGCTGGCCGCTCAGGCCGGCGGTTGTACGCTCACCACCGTTGAAAATTTGGGGACAGCGCGCAAACTGCATCCCATACAAGAGGCATTTATTGACACAGGCGCTATCCAGTGCGGATTTTGTACTCCGGGCATGGTGCTCTCCGCTCACGCACTCCTCAAAAGAAATCCTCGTCCAACGGAAGACGAGGTGCGTGATGCTCTCTCGGGCAACCTATGCCGCTGCACTGGCTATGTCAAACCCGTCCAGGCGGTCATGCGCGCCGCCGCCGTCTTGCGTGGCGAGACCGTGCCGCCCATTAGCGGCCCTGCTTCAACCGAGAACTTTCAACCCTGGGACCCTGGCCGCTCTCCCCTTGAACATGCCGAATACGGTGCAAACAATCCTGATGTAGGGGCCGCACCCGGTGCGCCCAACTCTCCGCCGCCTGACGAAACATCTGGTCAAGGAGGAACAGCAACCCTTGTTGGCACTCGTACCTCAACTGATCTGAGTATTGTAGGCAAACCCGAGCGCAAAGTCGATGCCGTCAAGCTGGTCACGGGCAAACCCGCTTTTGTCGATGACATCGATCTGCGTGATATGTTACATGCTCGGCTATTGACCAGCCCTCACGCGCACGCGATCATTCGCGATATCGATGCATCGAAGGCGCGAGCGCTCTCCGGCGTCCATGCCGTTTTGACCTATAAAGATGTGCCTCGTATTCCTTACACTACGGCTGGACAATCCTGGCCCGAACCAGGTCCCCACGACCAGTACTGTCTGGACAACAGGGTGCGCTTCGTCGGCGACCGCGTCGCGGCTGTCGCCGCTGAAACACCTGAGATCGCCGAGCAAGCCTTGAGCCTGATCCGTGTGGATTACGAGGTTCTACCCCCCCTGCTTGATCCCCGCCTGGCAACCGACCCGGATGCTCCGCGCATCCATCCCGAGCCGGAGTCGTACCGCATCCACGATGCATCGCGCAACATTGCTGCACACCTGCACGCTGAAATTGGGGACGTGGAGCGCGGCTTTGCTGAATCAGACCTGGTCGTTGAGGGCGATTACATCGTCCCGCAGGTGCAGCAGACCCCCATCGAAAATCATATCGTTATTACCTATTGGGATGAAAATGATCGCCTGGTAGTTCGCACCAGCACCCAGGTCCCGTATCACGTGCGCCGTATTATCGCCCCCATCATTGGGCTGCCGCCGCGCCGCATCCATGTTATTAAACCGCGCATCGGCGGTGGGTTCGGTGTCAAGCAGGAGGTCTTGCTCGAAGACATCTGCTCTCTGTTGACGATCGCCACCGATCGCCCCGTGAAGCTGGAATTTTCACGCGCTGAGGAGTTCCGCAGCAGCCGCTCGCGCCATCCACAGATTTTACGCATGAAAACTGGCGTCAAGCGCGATGGCACCATCATTGCCAATCAAATGACCCTGTTGGCCAACACTGGCGCGTATGGTACACACGCGCTCACCGTACAGAGCAATACCGGTTCGAAGTCCCTGCCGCTCTATCCCTGTGCAAATATCCGCTTTGTGGCCGATATCGTCTACACCAACCTGCCGCCTCCCGGAGCATTCCGCGGTTATGGTGTCCCTCAGGGTTTCTTCGCCCTGGAAAGCCATATCGATGAAATTGCCAGACAACTGGGTATGGATGCCCTGGAACTTCGCCGCAAGAATTGGCTCAAAGAGGGCGATGAAAATCCCCTCGCCAGGGCCCTTGGAGAAGGCAAAGAAGGCTATGCCCAGATCATCGAAAGCTGCGGTCTGCCACAATGCTTACAGATTGTTGAGGAGAAGCTCAACTGGAAAGAGAAGCGCGGCAAGAGCGGCACAGGTCGCTTCCGCCGTGGGGTTGGCGTCGCCCTTGCTATGCACGGAACCGCTATCGCCGGCCTCGATATGGGCGCAGCCAGCATTAAGCTCAATGACGATGGCTCCTTCAACGTCCTCGTCGGCGCGACCGATATCGGTACAGGCTCCGATACCGTCATCGCACAAATAGCCGCCGAGGTCCTGGGTGTGCGCATGGAGGATATCATTATGCACTCCTCCGACACCGATTTCACGCCTTTCGACACCGGCGCCTATGCCTCCTCAACCACTTATATTAGTGGAGGCGCCACCAAGAAGGCTGCCGAACAGGTGCGCACGCAGGTACTCAACGTAGCGGGCCGCATGCTCAATGCCAATCCTGAAACCTTAACCATCAATGATCGCGTCATCAACGCTCCCAATGGCCAGGCTGTCACTGTCTCGCAGGTGGCACTGCACTCACTCCATATTGAGAATCAGCAGCAGATCATGGCCACCGCTTCCTGGATGAGCTATAATTCGCCTCCGCCCTTCGCAGCTCAGGGCGTAGAAGTAGAGGTTGACACCGAAACTGGCATGGTCCGTGTCCTCAAGGCCGTCTCAGCTGTGGATGCAGGCCGCGTCGTGAACCCGCTGATGGCCGAAGGCCAGATCGAAGGAGGCGCTACCCAGGCTCTTGGCTATGGTGTCTGTGAAGAAATGGTCTACGACCAGCAGGGTGCCTTGCTCACCACCAACCTCAGCGATTATCGTATCTATAGCGCCGTTGATATGCCGCACATGGAATCGTACCTGGTTGAGACTCACGATCCCTTTGGTCCCTTCGGCGTCAAAGCCATCGCCGAAATACCCATCGATGGCATGGCGCCAGCCGTCGCCAACGCCGTCGCCGACGCCATCGGCATTCGTATCAATCAGATCCCGCTAACACCCGAACGTGTCCTGCGCGCCATCCTCACCAACGCCCAGAACACAAAACAACAACCGCATGGACGACAATAACTGTAGGGGTGCATTATGCAGAAGAATAAATTCAACCAGCCACCCGTAAGGGCCGATTTATCGCGCCCAGCGCCGATTATGCAGATGAACAAAATAATCCGGACATCCGTAGGGGCCGATTTATCGTGCCCATCGCCGATTTATCGGCCCTCCGCGGATGTATCGATATCCGGATTATTTTGTGAAACCTCATTATCGGCCCTCCGCGCATATATCGCTATCCAGATGATTTTGTGAAACCTCATTATTGCACCCTGGGATCGGCTCTGAGATGTACCCAGAAATTTCTCTTGATACCCTCGCCGCCGCAGGCGGCGTGAGGTTTGGGACATCAACCCGTAGAAAAAGGTCTAGCAAATGGAAAAAGTAAACCTCAACCAAAAATTCAGCCAGTTTCAAGACTACTGGCAACCAAAAATTGCCGGAGAACTCAACGACAATTACATCAAACTCGTCAAACTCAAAGGAGAGTTCGTCTGGCACCAACACGAAACAGAAGACGAACTATTCCTCGTCGTGAAAGGAACTTTACTCATCAAACTACGTGATCGCGACATACAGCTGCAAGAAGGAGAATTCGTAATTATCCCCAAAGGCGTCGAACATCTCCCCATAGCAGACGAAGAAGCACACGTCCTATTGTTGGAACCAAAAACAACCTTGAACACAGGCAACATACAAAACGAACGCACCGTCTCCAACCTGAAACGTATCTAGTAGGGGCGACCCTTGGGTCGCCCTGGAAACCCCCAGGGGCCGCCCAAATGGACGAGCCCTGGACCTAACCAGAGGAGGACTACATCTCATGGTCAATTGGAATCGCCGTGCACAGATCGCCGAAAGCATACTCGACACCGCCGCAATGACGCCCATGGTGCGTCTTCGTCGCGTCGTAGGTGACGCCAAACCCACCATCGTCGCCAAAGTCGAATATTTTAACCCCAGCGGCAGCGTCAAAGACCGCATCCTACCCTTCCTCGTCTCAGAGGCCGAGCGGCGCGGCGATCTCCGTCCCGGTATGAGCATCATCGAAGGCACCACCGGCAATACCGGTATCGCCACCTCGTGTGTCGGTGCCGCCAAAGGTTACCAGGTTGTCATCGTCATACCTGAAGGAATGAGCGACGAGCGCAAAAAGACCATTCATGCCTATGGCGCAGAGCTTGTGTTCACCCCTGGTGCCGAGAGCGACGTAGACCTCGTCATCGAAAAAGTGAAGGAACTGAAAGCCACCTCTCCTGGCAAATACTGGGAGGTTGGTCAGTTCGACAATCCCGATAACATCGAGGCCCATTATCGCACCACCGGCCCGGAGATCTGGGAACAGACCGGCGGTAAAATTGGCGCTCTGGTCTTATCCCAGGGGACAGGTGGCACCGTCACAGGTGCGGCGAAGTACCTGAAAGAGCAAAACCCCAACATCAAAGTGTACGCGGTCGAGCCGGCGGAGTGCGACATCCTCTCCGGCGGCTCGTGGGGAGCGCATAAAATCGAAGGCATCGGCGATGGTTTTATACCAGAGGTGCTACGCGTCGAATACCTCGATGGAGTCGTTACCACCACCTCCGATGAAGCCCTCGAAATGGCCCGCCGCCTGGCCCGTGAAGAAGGCATCTTCTGCGGCATCTCCTCCGGCTGTAATGTCGCTGCCGCCATCAAAGTGGCCCATCGTTATCCCGACATCGGCATGATCGTCACCGTTCTCTCCGACAACGGCCTGCGCTACTTCTCCACCGAACTCTGCGGCGTCTATACCGAACAGGAGGTACCCGAACGTGAGCATCCCATCAGCGACGCAGACAAAGCAAAATTAGCAAAAGTCAAACTCGAGGTGATTCGTTGACGTCTGCGACCCACATACATCATCTACAATGCGTCCTCTGCGGGACCACATACAATCCCGCCGAGGTCCAATATACCTGCCCGTCCTGCGGCCCCCTGGGCGTCCTCGCAGTCCACTTTGACTACGAACAGATAGCCCCACGGATCAGCCGCGCCCAACTGGCCGCGGACCACACCTCTACCCTCTGGCGCTATCGCGCTCTGCTTCCAATTTCCTATAGCCAAAGAGATACACCTGCTTTAGCAATAGGGGGTACTCCGCTCTACCCGGTGAACAGGCTGCGCGACAAACTCGGCATGAGTGACCTCTGGCTCAAAGACGATACACGCAACCCCAGCGCCTCGCTCAAAGACCGCGCAAGTATCATAGCTGTCATTCTCGCGGAAGGGAGGACTGTCGCCTGCGCCTCCACCGGCAACGCCGCCTCGTCGCTGGCCGTACAGTCCGCCGCCGTAGGCCTGCCTTGCTACATCTTTGTGCCGCAGAATGCTCCGCGCGCCAAAATTGTCCAGTTGCTCATGTGTGGCGCTACTGTCTTCTCTGTCGATGGCAGCTACGATGACGCCTTTGATCTCTGCATCGAGGCCTGTAACGCCTTTGGCTGGTACAACCGCAACACCGGCTACAATCCCTACCTTGTCGAAGGCAAAAAGACCGTCGGCCTGGAGATCGCGGAACAGCTAGGCTGGCACGTGCCCGATACAGTTTTAGTGCCCACCGGTGATGGCTGCATCATCAGCGGCGTCTACCGCGGCTTTGAAGACCTCTATCGCCTGGGTATGACCAATCACCTGCCTCGCCTCATAGCCGTCCAGGCCGCAGGTTCACCCGCTATCGTGCGTGCCTTGGAGAGCGATGGCATCGTGCGTCCCTATCCGGCCAATACCATCGCCGACGGTATCTCCGTCGGCCTACCCCGCAACGGCGCCATGGCCGTGCGCCATATCCGCGCCAGCGGCGGCTTCGGCATAACCGTCACTGATGCAGAAATTCTCACAGCAGAGAAAGAACTGGCTATGTATACCGGCGTCTTCGCGGAGCCATCAGGAGCCGCCGCCTATGCTGGCCTGCTCCGTCTACTCGCTGATGGCAACATAGCAAAAGATGAACGCGTCGTCCTGCTCATCACCGGCAGCGGCCTCAAAAACATCGACGCCGTCGTCAACTCCGCCGGCAGTGTCATACCGATTGCCAGAGGCTCAGAAGGAATGTCTATGGTAACAAAACTCATCCCGTAGGGGCGGGGGATCCGTAGGGGCGGGGGAGGTGTGGAAGTGGGGAGGGGACGCTTGCGTCGCCCCCGTCTCCTTCTCTCATACAAAAATCGTGGGGGGAGAATAAAAAGTTGAAAAAAATTAGCGCGCAATTTACGCGCTAATTGAGCAAATTAGCGCGCACCACTTTCAACAGGAAGGATGGTACACCATTGACAGACATCCTCATCGGCAACGGAACCGTCGTCACCCTTGGCAACGATAACCGGCTCATCGAACAGGGCGCCGTCCTCGTCCAAAATGACCGCATCGCCGCCATCGGCTCCGATACTGCACTGCACCGGCAGCATCCCCATGCCCAATACGTCGATGCCAACGGCGGCCTCATCGTGCCCGGTTTCCTCTGCGCGCACACCCATTTTTACGGCGCCTTTGCTCGTGGCATGGCTATTCCCGGTGAAGCTCCCCGTAACTTTCCCGAAATTCTCGAGCGTCTCTGGTGGCGCCTGGATAAGCTCCTGACTCTGGAGGACACTCGCGCCAGCGCGGAAATGTTCCTGGCCGATGCCATCCGTCTCGGCACAACCTGCGTCGTCGATCATCACGCCAGCCCGAACGCCATCGAAGGCAGCCTCGAGGTCATCGCCGGTGCTGTCGAGCAGGCCGGTATCCGCGCCTGCCTTGCTTATGAGGTCTCTGACCGCGATGGTAGCGCCGTCACCGCTGCTGGCATTATCGAGAACGAGCGTTTTATCCGTTCGCTCCGCACCACGCGCAAACAACAGGCTGAGGCAGGTATGATCGCTGCCAGCTACGGTCTCCACGCCTCCTTTACCCTTAGCCCGGCAACGCTTGAACGTTGTGCCGCCGGTGGTGCCGACTCAGGCGTAGGCTTCCACATTCACGTAGCGGAAGATGTCTCGGACGAAAACGACAGCATTGGTCAGTACAACATGCGCGTGGCTGATCGTCTCGAAGCCAACCATATTTTAGGACCTCGCAGCATAGCCGCTCACTGTGTCCACGTCAATAGCGGAGAAATTGCCCGCCTGGCAGAAACTCACACACATAGCGTCCATAATCCACGCTCAAATATGAACAACGCTGTAGGCCGCTCCCCTGTCGAAGAGATGGTACGAGCAGGAGTCAATGTCGGCCTTGGCAATGACGGCTTCAGTATGAACATGATGCAGGAGATGAAGGCGGCCTACCTGCTCCACAAGCTCGCGCTGGCCGATCCACGAGTCATGCCTGGCGACCTGGTCCTGAATATGGCCTTCCAGCATAACGCCCGCATCATGCAGTCCGTCTTCAGCCCATTCAGCGCAACTTTCCCTAAACTTGGCGCGTTGAGTATAGGCAGCGCCGCCGATCTTGTGCTGCTTGATTACCTGCCGCCGACGCCGCTCAGCAGTGGCAACTTCCCCTGGCACCTGATCTTTGGCATAGATGGGCACCACGTTAACTCGACCATGGTTGCCGGTCGCTGGCTCATGCGCAATCGCCAGCTGCTTACCGTCGATGAAGCGCGCATTCACGCCCGCGCCCGCGAGCTCTCACAAGCCCTCTGGCACAGAATGTAGGGGCGGGAGAGGTGTGGAGTGGAGTGGGGACGCTTGCGTCGCCCATGGGGGGCAGGGGCGAACCCGCTTCCCTGCTCGTTTCACAAAATACCTACTCTTGAGAGACGGGGGGTGGGGCAAAACTCGTAAATACATCGACCTGTTCAATACCAAATATGAGGAGGAAACTATGCCGGACCTGGTTCCCGCTCCGTTTTCCAATCTACTCAAACGAGCCTACTACGAACCGCAGCGCCAGCAAACAATCTATGACCTGCCGCTAAAAGAAATGTATCGCGGCTCCGCAGATGTGGTTCTTAGCACGCGTTTCCATGGGCTGCCCGCAGGAACTCCACTTGGACCTGCTGCCGGTCCGCAGGATCAACTTGCGCAAAATCTGGTATTGGCCTGGCTTGGCGGTTCTCGTATATCGAAATGAAAACTATCCAGATACTTGACGAACTTATCATCAATCGTCCCTGTATCGACGCTACCAACATCGGCATATATATAGGAGAAAAGGAATGAAAAATCTAAGTGAAGCGCAAGCCGCTGTGCAACAGGAACTGGCACAGCACCACGACGCCATCATTCAGTTCCTGCGCGACATGATAGCCATCCCCAGCTTTGACAGCCAGATTGGCCCGGTTGGCGATGCTGTCGGTGCTCGCATGGCTGACCTCGGCTTCGACGAGGTGCGCCGCGATTCCATGGGCAATATCCTGGGACGCATCGGCAATGGCCCTCATACCTTGCTCTATGACAGCCATATCGATACAGTCAGTATTGCCGATGCCAGCCAGTGGCAGTGGGACCCCTTCAAAGGCAAGGTCGAAAATGGCATCATCTATGGCCTTGGTGCGGGCGACGAAAAATGCTCGACACCTCCTATGATCTATGCCATGGCAACGCTGAAAGCGCTGGGTCTGGCAAAGGACTGGACGCTCTATTATTTTGGCAACATGGAAGAATGGTGCGATGGCATCTCCGGTAACGCATTGGTCGAACATGAAAGTATACGCCCTGATTATGTCGTCATTGGCGAATCAACCGGGATGGACATCTATCGCGGCCATCGCGGGCGTACCGAGATCAGCGTCACTTTCAAGGGGCGCAGTTGCCATGCCAGTGCCCCCGAACGCGGAGATAACGCCCTCTACAAAGCCATTCCCTTTATCCAGGGAGTACAGCAACTGCACCAGGAACTGAAGAGCCGTCCCGATCCATTCTTTGGCCCAGGCTCTATCACCGTGACCAATATCAGCACACGCACCGCCTCGCTCAATGCCGTCCCCGATGAGTGCAACATCTATATTGACCGTCGTATGCACCCGGCAGAGACGAAAGAAGTCGTGCTGAACGAACTGCATGCCCTGCCCAACACGCACCTGGCTGAGATAGTTGTGCCAATGTACGCGTTGCCAAGCTATACTGGCTTTATCTTCCCGGTAGAAAAAATCTTCCCAGCCTGGTCTTTGCCGGAAGACCACCCCTATGTACAGGCAGGCAAATCCACCTTTGAAAGTTGCTATGGCCGTCCGGCAAAGACTGGCAAATGGGTTTTCTCGACCAACGCTACCTATTGGATGGGCAAGGCCGGTATCCCAACCATCGGCTTTGGTCCAGGCGAAGAACACTGGGCGCACACTGTCCTCGACCAGGTGCCCGCCGCCGAAGTAGTCCAATGCGCCACTTTCTACGCAATGCTCCCGCTTTTCCTGGAGGCAAAATGAGTAAACTAGCTGTAGTTGCCATTGGCGGCAACTCCCTTATCAAAGATGAAGCTCATAAGAGCGTCCCTGATCAATTCGCCGCTGTTCGTGAGACCGCCGTACACATTGCCGAAATGATTGCCCAGGGCTGGAATGTCGTCATCACTCATGGCAACGGCCCGCAAGTCGGCTTTATCCTGCTGCGCTCGGAATACGCTCGCAACCTGCTCCATACCGTACCGCTTGACTCCTGCGGTGCGGATACCCAGGGCTCTATTGGCTACATGATTCAGCAGGCGCTGCACAACGAATTTCTGCACCGTGACATTCAGCGCCAATGCGTCACTGTGGTTACTCAGGTGCTGGTCGACCGCAATGACCCGGCAATGCAGAATCCTAGTAAGCCCATTGGCTCTTTCTATAAAGAGGATGAAGCAAAAGCCAAGATGGCGCACGAAGGATGGACCATGGTCGAAGATGCGGGCCGCGGCTGGCGACGCGTTGTACCATCGCCCCAACCCCAGGAGATCATCGAACGCGCCGCTATAGAAACTCTTATTAAGCATGGTTTTATTGTCGTGGCCGTTGGCGGTGGTGGCATTCCCGTGGTACGAGACGAGGAAGGCAATCTATCCGGTGTTGAAGGCGTCATCGACAAAGATCTGGCCTCCAGCCTTCTCGCTGCCAGGTTGAATGCCGACCTCCTGCTCATATCGACAGCCGTGGAGAAGGCCTCTCTCAATTACAATAAACCCAACGAGCAGGACCTGGATACTATTACGCTCAGCGAGGCCAAACTATACTACGACAAAGGACACTTCGCCAAAGGGAGTATGGGACCCAAAGTACGAGCTATCATCAACTATCTCGAACTAGGTGGCCAGGCCGGAAAACAAATCTTCGTGGTAGAGACTTTATCAGCACCCAGGAATGGACCAGAGAAGAACTGGAAACAGTCCTGCACCTCGCCTTTGACCTCAAAATGAAATGGGGCCTCGATCTCCCCTCGCGCCTGCTCAAGGACAAAACCCTCTTCATGCTCTTCTTCTTCTCCTCAACGCGTACCCGTAACTCCTTTGAGGCAGGTATGACGCGCCTTGGCGGCCACGCTATTTTTCTTGAACCCGATAAAATGCAAATCTCTCACGGTGATACACCCAAAGAAATCGGCAAAATCCTTTCCTCCTATGGGCACGGCATTGCCATCCGCCACTGCGACTGGGGCGATGGCAACAAATACATCCGCGACGTCGCCGAGCATGCGCGTATCCCCGTCATCAATATGCAATGTGACATGTACCATCCCTGCCAGGCTGTGGCTGATCTCATGACCTGTATCGAGAAAAAAGGCAGTCTACAGGGGAAAAAAGTCGTCATGTCCTGGGCCTATGCCAAATCCTACACCAAGCCGCTGTCTCTGCCGCAGTCGGTCATCGAACTCTTCACGCAATTTGGTGCGGATGTCACGCTCGCGCACCCTCCCGAGTTTGAGCTGATGCCAGAAATACTACAGAACGCCGAAGATAATGCACGGAACGCCGGGGGCAGCTTCAAGATTGTCAACGACATGGATGAAGCCTTTTACAATGCCGATGTCGTCTATCCCAAGAGCTGGGGCCCGCTGGTCGCCATCAAGGAGGAGTCAAAGATGGCGGAAACCATCCGCCGCTACGAGCGCTGGATCTGTGACGAGGGTCGTATGTCCCTGGCAAAAGCAGACGCCATCTACATGCACTGCCTCCCAGCCGAACGCGGCATTGAAGTCACCGACGCCGTCATCGACGGGCCTCAGTCGGTTGTTTATGACCAGGCCGAAAACCGCATGCACGCGCAAAATGCCATCATGGCTCTGACGATGGGTGGCAGATAGGCATACAAAGTTAGAAATACTATAAACTCAATCTACCCAGAACAAGTCGCAAGCAGCCAACTATTTTTCCTATCCTGTTGACAAACTGACCGATGGGAATTAAACTGTAGTAGGGGGTTAATAATATGCTTCTTAAGATTTTCCTCGACTTAAGAAGTCAATGAAACAATTTGGAGTTTAGACTAAATTCCTAGGAAATAAGGTGTGAAGCGGCTTCATCCGTATTCGCTATGCAAGGCCTTGTTCTATTCTGCAAGCCATTTCGTACCAAATGAGTCTAAACTCCAAAAACAATGGTTCGTTCTAGAATGGAGCGTCCAAGTTTCCCGATTTTGGTTCGATGACCGTTATACTATATAATAGATGACCGTTATACTATATAATACTGGTAATTGGGATGAACTGAACGAAAGGAAACTAATAGGCATTATCTCTGCCACAGTATTCCACCTCCAACGAGAAAGGTAAATTTGTTATGAAGAGCAATGTTCCAGAGTTCCATGAAGGACAAACGTCGCGACGCCGTATCGGCATCATAGTAGCAATTTTATTCATCACGCTCCTGGTCATTAGCCTCGTTATCGCCTTGAACCTTGTACGCCAGAGCAGAACTGCTGTCGGCAGTCATTCCCTGGCATCAGCTTCGCAATTGGGTGTCTATGTTGGCTCAGGCGATGGAATCTTGTACAAGCTTGATGCTAAAAGTGGATCGTTAATCTGGCACCAGCAGATAGATGGGAGCCATATGCCTGCCCCACCGACCGTGGCTGATGGCGTCGTCTATTACGGCTCACGGGACGGCTCCATCCATGCACGTAACTCCGCCACCGGGTCGCAGCTCTGGAGCTACCAGACTGGGAGTTCCGTTTTATCGTCTCCCGTGGTGGTCAATGGTACCGTCTATGTCGGCTCAAGCAATAACTACCTCTACGCACTGGATGCCAAAAGCGGCAAGCAGCTTTGGCGCTATAACGCGGCAACTGGCACAGGTGCAGCGACCTCAGCTACAGCAGCAGTCGATGTGGGCACTGCAGTAATTGTCAATGGTGTGGTCTATGGACAAGCATCCGATAATGTAAACCATAGCTACCTGTTTGCACTCGACGCTGCCAATGGTGCACAGGTCTGGCGCTCGCAAATCAATGACCAGATCTTCTCCAATCTACAAGTAGACAATGGCGAGGTCTACATTGCTTCCTCGGCAATTACTCAACAAGGCGGGCCAGGCACCACGGATAGCTATGCGTATGCTTTCAACGCCAAAAATGGGACGCAAACCTGGCGCTCTGCGAAGATAAGTGACGTGATTTCGGGTGCACCGGCCGTTGCCAATGGGGTGGTCTACGTCGGGTCAAAGGATACCAACGTGTACGCACTCGATGCTAAGACTGGCTCAAGCCTCTGGCACTACAACGCGGGAGGGGCGATTTACACCTCGCTCCAGGTCGTCAATGGGGTGCTGTACGCTGGCGTAGCCAGTAGTGTTAGCACTGTTACTAACAACCTTAAGATCAATACCTCTGTTGATTCCACCAGTACGAGTGGCTCCATCATTGCCCTCAACGTCAACGCTACGACTGGCTCCTTGCGCTGGCGACATCCGTTAGACAAGTATATCGGTAGTCCGCTCGCGGTGGACAAGAATGTTGTCTACGTCGGCACAAATAATAACTTTGTGTACGCTCTTAGCGCTACTGGTGGTTCACAGGTTTGGAGTTATCAGATTGCAAGCAGCGTTCCTTTTAACAATGCTCCAATCACGGTGGCCCCATAGTGAAGTGAGGATCGCTAGATCTTGCATTGCCGTATGCTCTGACCTTTATTGGTAATGACACAAGTAGAACAGTACAACTTAGATAGGAATTGTAGCATCATGAGACGCGAGAGTAATACACCAGGGAAGTATGTGGGCAAGTGGCAACGGCAGGTGAAGCATTGGTCAATAATCGGAATACTTGCCCCTCTTCTTATTATGATATTTGGTTCCACCACACTGACTGCCTATGCGGCAACAGGGGACTGGCCGACCTATCTTTCTGACAATGGGCGCAGCGGCTACAACAGTTCCGAGACCATTATCAATCCGGGGAATGCTGGTAAACTGATTCTTCATTGGACGCACACCGCGGCAGGTGCCATCTCAACCCAACCCGTGGAAGCCAATAACCTGATCTATTGGGGATCGTGGGATGCGGGTAATGAGCACGCGACGAATCTAAGCAACGCTCACGTGTGGACGAACCAGTTGGGCACAACGACGGATACCAGTTGCAATCCTGTCAGCGTCGGTGTGGCGAGCACATCCACTGTGGCATCAATCAATGGGCGCTCGATGCTCTTTGTCGGTGGCGGGAACGCCCACTTTTATGCCTTGGACGCCCTCACCGGGAAAATCATCTGGAATACCTCGTTAGGTTCCTCACCGAGCCACTTCATCTGGAGCTCACCAGCCATCTACAACGGGAGCGTGTACATAGG
>VBHI01000365.1 GCA_005881495.1 Chloroflexota bacterium | reverse complement strand
GGCCAAAGAAGATGCCCGGGAACGATTGCACCAGATGGGTCGAGGCCAGTTCAAAACCCAGCAGGAGGAAGAGCAAGGAATTGGCGAGATAGTCGATGAACTCCCAGACGTCGTCAGCTGCTTCGATGGTGCGAGGAGACATGGCATGCTTGCGTCCGTAACTGCCCATGACCAGCCCGGCTCCCACCACAGCCAGTAAGCCCGAGGTGTGTAAGGCCGTTCCCAGCAAGTACATCCCATAAGCGACAGCAACGGTGACGGTAATCACGATCAGGTGATCATCGACCCGGCGCAAGAGGCGCGACGCAACCCATCCCACGCCGAAGCCGAGCAGCAAGCCTCCGAAGATGAGCCAGAGCACCTCTCCGGCAATCCCCAGAGCCGGGGTGTTCAGGAACGAGGGATTGCCTGACACCTCGGCCAAACCCAGGGTGGGCAGCAGCACCGCCAGCACCAGTTCGTAGGCCGCGCCTCCGGTGCCATCGTTAAAAATGCTTTCCCCTTCCACAAGGGTTCGTAAGCGATCGGGTACGCCGAGCTGCTGAAACAAAGCAATGACCGCCACCGGATCGGTGGGGGAGACAATCGCGCCTACCAGCAGGGCCAGCAACCAGGGCAGGCCGATGCCCCAGGAGAGGGCAGCCGCCACCGCCAGTAGGGAGAGCACCAATCCAGGGATAGCAAGCAAAACGATGGGAAGCCAATCAGCCTCCAGCCGGTTAATTTCGGCGTTCCAGGCCCCTTCGAAGAGGAGGGCGGGAATAAAGATATATAAGACCAGGTTGGGATCGATATGTTGATTCGGAAGGAATGGCAAAAGCCCAACGACGAAGCCGACGATCACCAGCAAGAGAGTATAGGGCATGCGTAAGCGCCGTGAAAGCAGGGCCACGATCAAGGTCACAATGAGTAAGAGGATGAGGAAACGTACCTGGTCAACAAGACTGGATGTACTCGTTCCACTGCTCAAGAGACTCGATAGAACCATCGTTTTCACCGTCCTTATGTGTTTACATTAATATGAGAAAGGGATGCTCCACAATTATGGCAGATATGATACTGTTGAATCATAATGACTTCGCTCCCTTGATTCATGTACAACTTCTCGAAGCGCCAGGTGATTCCTGCCCTACTCACCTTATTGACTGCCAGACCCATGGCGCAACAGTAGAACAGCACTGTCTGTCATACTTGAACTGTCATGCTGAGCGCAGTCCTGTCATGCTGAGCGCAGCGAAGCATCTCGCTATCCAGTGAGAGAGACCCTTCGCTTCGCTCAGAGCTTGCCCTGAACGAAGTGAATGGGGTGACACCAAGGCTTCTAGTCTGGTGGCTATCGACAAGTGTCGTAACCCATAGCATAGAGCTTGATATGCTTTGCTATTGATTATAGGATGTAACGTGTGAAAACACATCTTCAGAAGACACTATTTTATGCACTTGCAGAACGATGAGGAGCTAAAGGTTCTCAGTTCGCCTAGAGCGTTTGCACTAGGCGCTCCTTGCAGAAGCTCAGACCTGAAATGTACACTGCTTTGGCTAGTAATACGCACCACTACCACGAAACGACTAATCAGGCAAGGAACGCTCGCCTCTATTCGGTATCAGGTGCTTCCAAGGGGTAAGGTAGGGAAGTGTTATCTCGCTGCTGGTTTTAGACGCAGCGTTCTGTCCAGGAGAGCAATGAAGATGAGAAGTGTTCGAGGTAGTACATCCGCCGGATCATTTCATGTTCTTCCACTATGATCATATCCACTGGTTCTCCAATCAGGTAAGGGTGGGCTTGCTCCTCCTACAATAGAAGAAAATCGCTCAGGTGTTAAAGTTCCCAATTGTAAAATTGTTCATCACATGACCTAGACTTAATTTAAAAAATCAAACGTATGCTTGTGTTTTTGTTACCCAAAGAGGTATAATGCTTCCTGATGAACGATTGGGTAACACACCCATATAGATAAATAAATAGATAGATAGTACCATTCAAGAAGAGGTTTGTTCCTATGCCGAAGGCAGCTCCGTATCGCGTGGCCTGGGACCCCGAGCGAAGGGCCTACGAACTCCATGACACCTCCAGCCAGCAAGCACTTCCTATCGTTCCCGGCAGTCGTGAATGGTTCGACTGGCTGACGAGTGTTTCATCTTTCACCTTCGGTGGCCGGCATGCTCAGTTGACGGTACGCCAGGAGTCCAGGTCAGGAGGCAGCGCGTATTGGTACGCCTATAGGAGAACCGGACGGAATACGGCCAAGAAATACCTGGGTCGGACCAGCGACCTCTCCCTTGCCCACTTAGAGGAGGTAGCTCTCCAGCTTGCACCTCCCTTTGCCATGCGAAGCGAACAGGAACCGCCTCTACTCGACCCATCTCGAGAGACAGCGCAAGCTCTCAGCAAACCGTACACGCCGGTTCCGTCCAGAACAAGCGAAGGCATGACGGATCGCGTAGGGCAACGCCTGGGCAACTACCGGCTGACCCGTCTGCTCGGGACGGGTGCCTTTGCCGATGTCTACCTGGGCGAGCACATCTATCTCAACAGCCAGGTTGCCATCAAAGTCCTACACACCCAGGTGGACGCACATGCCACCGAGGACTTTCTCACGAAAGCGCGTCATTTGAGCCACCTGATGCATCCGCATATCATCCGCGTCTTCGACTTCGGCATCGAGCACCAGACTCCTTACCTGGTGATGGACTATGCTCCGCATGGCAATCTACGAGAGCTTCACCCTCCTGGCACGATTGTTCCGTTCGAGACGGTCGTCGCCTACACGAGCGCCATCGCCTCGGCCTTGCAGTATGCCCACGATCAGCACCTGCTCCACCGTGACCTCAAACCCGAAAACCTGCTCGTAGGACCCAAACATGAGGTGCTCCTCAGCGATTTTGGCCTGGCGCTGCTCACTTCGGGTTCGGAAACCGTCCAGGTGCGGGAGCGTTTTGGCACGCTTGACTACATGGCGCCTGAGCAGATTCGCGGTCACATCAGCCAGGCCAGTGATCAATACGCCCTGGCCGTGATGGTCTACGAGTGGCTGAGCGGACACCTTCCCTTTCAAGATTCGGCTCCTGAGCTTGCCAATGAGCATCGCTATCTCTCCCTTGCCTCTTTGAGTGAGCTACATCCGGATATCTCATCCTCGGTCGAAGAGGTCGTCTTCAAAGCCCTGTCGAAAGACCCACAGAGCCGCTTCGTCGATGTGCTCAGCTTTGCCGCCGCCTTTGAAGAGGCTGCCCAGGCTAGCTCACATATACCATCAATCGATACAGAGTTGCTGGTCAATAGCAGGCACGTGCGCTACACCACTCTGCCGCACCCGCTCACACCTTTGTTTGGGCGCGAGGAGGTACAAGAGGCAGTGCGTACCAGGCTCGCACGTCCCCGGGTGCGCATGCTCACCCTGACCGGCGCACCTGGCGTCGGCAAGACACGCCTGGCCCTGGCCTTTGCAAGCGATGTGCTGGAGGAGTTTACCCATGGCGTGTGTTTTGTACCGCTGGCTCCCATCAGTGATCCTGACCTTGTGATCTCCGCCATTGCGCATGCACTTGGACTCCAGGAGCACGGGAAGCGTCCCCTCTTCGAATATCTCAGCGCGTTCCTGCGCACCAAACAGCTCTTGCTGCTGCTGGACAATTTTGAGCAGGTGCTGCCAGCCGCTCCTCTGCTTTCTGATCTACTCACGGCCTGTCCCGAACTCAAGGTACTGGTGACCAGTCGAGCGGTACTCCACCTTGAAGGCGAATACGTGTATAAAGTGCCGCCGCTTGCCGTGCCTGATTTGCAGCATCTGCCAGCGCAGGACACCCTGTCGCAGGTTGCATCAGTGGCACTCTTCGTTGAGCAAGCGCAAGCCAACCAGTCCGATTTCGAGCTGACCGGGGGCAATGCGGCTGCCATCGCCGAGATCTGCGTGCTCCTGGACGGCTTGCCCCTGGCGCTTGTGCTGGCCGCCGCACGTATCAAGGTACTCTCACCACGGACAATGCTGGCACGCCTCTCGCAAGGCTTCGAGGTGCTCACCGGCGGCAGACGAGATGCGCCTGCCCACCAGCAAACGCTGCGCGCCACCATTAGCTGGAGTTACAACTTGCTCTCTGCTGAGGAGCAAATCCTCTTCCGGTACTTCTGTGTTTTTGTGGGAGGCTGTACCCTGGAAGCGGCCGAGGCGGTCGGCACGGCAGTAAGCGAGAACGTCACTCCCATTCTGGATGTGATCTCCTCTTTGATCGATAACAGTCTACTCGTGCAGAGAGAACAGGAAGCAGGGAAGCCACGCCTCTCCATGCTGGCGACCATCCGTGAGTATGGCCTGGAAGCGAGCGCCTCGTGTGGAGAGTTCGAGCGCGCCCACAATGCTCATGCAGCCTACTACCTGGCGCTCGCAGAGCGTGCCGAACCGGCCCTGGTCGGTGCGGAACAAGGCAGTTGGGCGGAGCAATTGGAG
>VBHI01000364.1 GCA_005881495.1 Chloroflexota bacterium | reverse complement strand
CTCTTGTCAAATCACTGGTATTTTCGCTAAGCTATGCCTAAGCGAGTACGATTCTATCGTTGTGAAAGAGTATATGCTATATGCAGGACCGGCGAGCATTAAAAATAGAGATCACTTGTAGGGACGTCCTTCGTATCAAGACACCCGGTGGCGGTGGTTTCTGGTCAGAGGAGAGTGAAAAAAGATGACTGCTAGCGCGATTGAATTACCATTATTTCCCTCAGATGTCGTACTTTTTCCGGGCGTAGTGTTGCCTCTGCACATTTTTGAGCCGCGCTACCGTGAGATGATTGCTGACTGCCGGCGGCGAAAGAAACCTTTTGGTGTCGTGCTGGCGCGTCCAGGGAGTTTGCCATTGCTGGAAGAGCCATATCCTGTCGGTACTATGGCGGAGATACGGGAGTTAGATCAACTGGAGGATGGGCGTTACATCCTCATGGCAATTGGTGTGCAGCGCTTCCGCATCCTCAGCCAGCACCGGGAGAGACCCTATCTTTCTGGACTGGTTGAGCTGTACGAGGATGTTGCTGAACCTGCAGAGGACCTGGATTTTCAGTTCAAGTGGGCTCATAAACTGTTCGGGATGTACATAGAGATGTTATTGAAAGCGGCAAACGAGCAGGATAGAGATATGGGAGAGCATTTGCCTGGTCGTCCAGAGGAACTTTCTCATTTTATCGCCTATTTTTTGGATTTACAGAATGAGCAAAAACAGCATTTTTTAGAACTCACTTCCACTTTGCAGCGATTAAAGGAGGAGATCACTATTTTGCGCCGTGAAGTGCCCTTAATGGAGCAGATGCTGAGGGGAAATCAGCATGCTGACCGCGATATGTTAAATTGATGCGCTTGATGTGCGCAAAGTAGCCAGAGTAGCCAGAGTAGCAGTGCCTTCTTGCCTGCCGGTTTAGCGCGTCAGTATCGTGATGAGCTGTAGATTCTTCAGGCGTTGAAGTGAAGCGAAGATATCTTCTTGAGGACGTTTTGTCACCTGGGAAAGATCTGACACTGTGCGTCTGCCATTAATGAGGAGAAAGATCATGCGGTCATAACGAGTCAGATTCGCCGCGGCATATTCTCTCCCATAGGCTGTGAGAGTTGCGATGGCGCTTGCGGGTGCAGTGGCCTGAGTGGCCTGAAGTCTGCCTCTACCAGGGACAGACGGCCGATTTTCTTCTTGTCGCGAAATATCAGAGAGAAGCGGGAGCTCTCGCGTTCGTCCACTTGTGGAGGGATAAGCCCTTCCTGGCTGATTTTCTGTCTGTGAGGGGGATTTCGTTTGAGTATCAGACACATTGGCTTGATCTTCCTGTGGGGTTAGCTGCGGAGGGGGTATGCGAAACCGAGCCTCTGTTGATTGAAACGAGAACCGAATCTCGCCCCAGGAGTTGACCCATGTCAAAATGGACTCTGTGGCGCTTTCCCGCTGCGAGCCCCTGTAAACATATATTGGGTGCCCCTGTTCTATAATCATACGGATGCGGGTATCTTCTTGTCGAGCACCGGTGGCGCGCCATATAGTGAGCACACCGGTGGCGCGGTTAAGTACCATTTGTTTGATGACTTCTAAAAGAGAAGGCGCGGAGTAGATACGTATGTTCTGCACAGGTTACCTCGACTGCGTATGTTGCAGCTCCCCTTTTAAAAAGAGGTTACAGATAGTATCTGTATGGTCTGTAGGGATTGTAGGTACATAGGATGCAAGAGTCAAGGATTTTTGTCGAGATTAGGACTATATATTTTCGTGAGAAGGGATGCGAAATACTTCAACACAGAAAAACATACAGGCGGCGTTTGCTACACAGGCTGATAGATGATATAGCCAGCAAAGAAGTAACGCCGGAAACCATGTCCTAGGCGATCAGCCTTGTGTAGAAGATCCGTCTTCTGAAATATATCATACGTGAATACATAAGCCGAATGGAGATCAACGCCGCAGATGATTTTTTCCTGGCTCACAAAGATGATGCGATTGCACGTCCAGAAATCAGAGTAAATGTGCGTGGCACCCATCTGCTCAAGCCTGGCAATGAGCTCATTCTGTTGCTGGTTAGCGTGCTGAGAGGAGGAAAGATCGTTTGCTATGGTAATAGTTCCAATGAGAAACAGCATAGAGATGAGTAGGAGGATGCTTCGATTGAGGATGACCGCTGCCCACGAACGTGCGAAACGTCGTTCCAGCGTTTCTTTTACCAATGGTTTACTGGCAGCGCTCCAGACTGGCCAGATGAGCGTAGGTGTAACGATGAGCAAAGTAAGCAGGTAGCGTGCATGACTATGTGGTGCATCCTGCGGTCCTGAACTCACTGCATAGCTAACCACGGCTACGGCTGCGCTGGCAAGTAAGCAGAGCCTGGCGAAGTGCAGGACAATCTCCTGCCTCTGCTTGGGAGAATCTGCTTGCATACGGGCGCGGAACTTCCAGAGCGTCCGTACCGTTAGCGAGACAGACAGCGTCCAGAGGATAATATAACCCGTGCTCCATCCTGTATGCAGAATTATGCATTGAAGGGCGTGCGGGCTTGAATCACTGGCATAATTCACCGCCGTGACCTGGCAGAATAGATCCCCTGTAGCTGTGGGGAGACTCATGTTCAGTGTCGCTTCTATCCCTCGTATGAGTTGTGGCAACGTGTGAGCTGAACTCATACTCTTTCCACCTTGAAAGAGACCAATAATCATGGACAATGAGTCCTGTCCGGGTGCTGCTTGAAGATTGTAGACAATCAGGGGAAACATACCGATGACAAAACCTAGTAACAGGCACAGTGGCGCCAGCGAGCGCAGGTCACGCCAGCAAAACAGTAGCAGCAGCAGACTGGCCATCAAGAGAACTGGCAGTACAACCAGGTCCGACCATATACCGAGTCCTACCACCAATCCCCAACCGGCATAGCCGGCAAAACGCAACCATCTCCTAGCGCGAGGTAGGTTCTGGCGGTAGGTGAGTGCAAGCCAGGCAGCCAGCAGAAACGCTAGCGTACCAAAAAGGAGGGTTTGAGTTGAGCCACCTGTGGCGTACAATTCGCGCAAAAAAATGGCGCTTGATCCCAGGCCCAGCAGAACCGGCACGAACAAGGCCAACTTTTTTGTGTAGAGCAAGCTTGTCAGCAGGTACATACTGGCAAAGAACAGGGCATCAAGGAGAATTATGCCGAGCCGTAAGGTAAAGAGCGAAGGACCGAAGAGACGAAAGAACGCCGCGCCAAGATAGGCCTCCAATGCACCCAAATAGTTTCGACTATAAAATACAACGGGATGTTCCCCATTATAAGCGATATGGCGGGCCATGAGGCCTATTGTATCCTCATCACTATTGGTTGTTGGCCAGCCCAATGCTGTCAACAGAAGGCGCAGACAAACGGCAAGAGCTGAAATGAGAAGGGCAAACAGCCCATATTTGCTTCTGTTAAGGCGTTTCAACAGCTTTGATATAGGACGTTGCTTTGGACTATGAGCATACACGGCAGCTTTACCCTTTTGATCTCCTCTTGACACCTTGCTATGATGAGCATCTTTTGCTAACTATCGCCTCAAAAACTATACACTATCTCAACTTTTGTGTCAAAAGAGCTGTCAGGGGCGTGTGCAGGAGGTCAGTATCGTGCATGATGACTGGTGGGAGGCCAAAGTAGGGGTATTGTGTTGCGTTCTTTTGAGCATGCTGTTACAATGCGGCAAAGAAATGAGAACTCTTGAGGGAGGAAGCGAGTTGTGACGGTGAAACAACGACCAACACAAGAACAAATTCAAAACGTTTTGACGCGAGGCGTAGAACAAATTGTGAAGGAAGACGATCTACGCCGGTTGCTGCTGGAAGGCAATAAGGGGGAGCCTCTGCGCGTCAAACTGGGCGTCGATCCCAGCCATTATGACCTGACGATTGGCCATGCCGTTGTCTTCCGCAAACTGCGCCAGTTTCAACAATTGGGGCATAAGGCCGTTGTGGTCATTGGGGACTGGACAGCGCGCCTGGGTGATCCTAGTGGCCGAGAGGAAGCGCGTAAACCACTCACGGCGGAGCAGGTCAAAGCCAATGCCGAAACCTACTTTGAGCAGTTTTTCAGAATCGTTGACCCTGACCTGACCGAGGTGCGCTGGCAGAGCGAGTGGTTTGACAAGTTTGATCTTGGCGATGCCATCAGGTTGTTGAGCTATAAAACCGTGGCGCAGATGCTGGAGCGCGACGACTTTTCCAAACGCTACAAGAGTGGTGTTGAGATATCGCTTTCTGAGTTTATGTACCCGCTCTTGCAGGGATACGATTCTGTCATGCTGCGTTCGGATGTCGAGCTTGGCGGCACGGACCAGACCTTTAACGTGCTGGTCGGGCGCGAGCTACAGCCTCTCTTTGGGCAACCCTCGCAGCAGATCATGACCTTGCAGCTTATCGTTGGGCTGGATGGCTACAAAAAGATGGGGAAATCGCTCAGCAATTACATTGCCATGACCGCGCCCGCTCATGATATGTTTGGGAAGCTTATGTCTCTCCCTGATCATGCTATGATGAGCTACTTTGAGACGTTGACGGATGTGCCGCTGGCCGAACTGGCAGAATTCCGGCGCAAGATGGCCGGGGGTTCGTTGAATCCGCGGGATGTCAAACTGCGCATGGCACGTGAAATTGTCAGCGGATTTCATTCTGCGGCGGAAGCCCGGGAGGCTGAAGAGGCTTTTATTCGCCAGTTTTCCGAGCGCAAACTGCCGGCAGACATTCCTGAGTATCAGTTGGGCGAACCTACGAATATTATCACGTTTATGATTGACACGAAGCTTGCACGCAGTAAAAGTGAGGCCAGGCGCGTTGTGCAGCAGGGTGGTGTTTCGTTTTTTCCGAGAGGGGAGGCGGGTGAAGCGGAGCGGGTGAAGGATGTTGATTTTATGGTGCCTGTGATTGATGGTGCGATTATTAAGGTTGGGAAATTGCATTACATGAGGTTAAAGAGATAAAATGGGGACCTACGTCAGGAGAAATTTATGCCACAAGCGATGATTGGCGTGATTGGTGGGAGCGGCCTCTACCGTATGGAGGGGATGACCGATGTTGAAGAGGTCGCCGTGAAGACGCCCTTTGGAGACCCCAGCGATACTATCACTATAGGCAAGGTGGAGGGTGTGCCGATGGCATTTCTGCCACGCCATGGGAGAGGGCACCGCATTAACCCCACCGAGATTCCTGTACGCGCCAATATCTGGGCACTCAAGAGCCTTGGCGTTGAATGGGTTGTTTCCGTCAGTGCCGTGGGCAGCCTTCGCGAGCATATCGCTCCCCGTGACATTGTCATCCCCGACCAGTTATTTGATCGTACCAAGAGCCGGGTGAACACCTTTTATGAGGGCGGAGTTGTTGTACATGTTACTTTTGCTGAGCCATTCTGCTCTACCCTGCACAAGCTCTTGCTCACATCGGCTCGCGAACTGGGCGATATCAAGATACATAAAGGCGGGACCTACGTCTGTATCGAAGGCCCATTGTTCTCTACCAAGGCCGAGTCTATAGTCTATCGAAGCTGGGGCATGGACATCATCGGTATGACGGCGCTGCCGGAGGCGAAGCTGGCTCGCGAGGCCGAGCTATGCTATGCCATGATTGCCTGTGTAACCGATTACGATTGCTGGCACGAGTCCGAGGAGTCTGTGACCGTCGAGATGGTGGTTGGGAATCTCAGCGCCAACGTGGCCAACGCGCAGCGTATTCTGCGCGGTATCGCCGGGAAGATTCCCGCTGATCGCAGCGCCAATGCCTGTGGCTGCTCAAGCTCGCTTGCCACCGCGATTATGACCGAGCACAGCAGGATTCCAGCGGAAGCCAGGGAGAGATATAGCCTGCTGATTGGGAAGTACTTGTCTTGACAAACATACCCCAGAGGAGTAAAATAGCCTTGTTCCTAAGGCAAGGCTAAGTGGAACAGACCGGTTTTCTTCCGGTCCTGTCGATTGGCGTAATTGGGTCCTGCGCGGCAGATGTCTGTGAACCCCGCTAGGTCCGTGAGGAAGCAACGGTAAGTGGACCTCTCTGGGTGTCGTAGGGGTGCCTGATTGCGCTAATCGGCAGGACCGGGCGAAAATCGGTTTCCTGTGTCAAAGGACGATCACAGTGTTGGCGGGAGCTTGTGGCCCGTCCAGGGCGTGGGTACCCATGAGAGGGATACAGGCGGAGTTAGTATAGTATGTCCTCACAATCGCTCTACCGAAAATGGCGTTCGCAGACTTTCAGCGATCTCGTTGGTCAAGAACCCGTTATTCGCACCCTCAAAAACGCGCTCAGCAGCGGGAAGCTAGCCCATGCGTATCTCTTTACGGGACCCAGGGGCACCGGCAAGACCAGTACGGCGCGTCTGCTGGCAAAAACGATCAACTGTGCCAATCCCGTTAATGGCGAACCATGCAACAAGTGCCAGCAGTGCCTTGAGATTACAGCGGGCAACTCCTTTAACGTTATCGAGATCGACGCTGCCTCCAACCGCGGCATCGATAGCATTCGTGATCTGCGCGAAAAGGTGATGATGCCGCCTTCTACAGGGAAGTACAAGGTCTATGTGATGGACGAAGCGCATATGCTGACCACCGAGGCATTTAACGCCCTGCTCAAGACGCTGGAAGAGCCTCCGCCCTATGCTGTTTTTGTGCTGGCGACAACTGATGTGCATAAAATGCTGCCCACTGTGCTCTCTCGTTGCCAACGTTTCGATTTCAAGCGTATTACCACGCGACAGATTGTGGAGCACCTGGAATATGTGGCCAGGCAGGAACATGTTGCAGTAGAACGCCCTGCTGCTGAGCTTATTGCCCGGGCAGCAGCAGGAGGCATGCGAGACGCGCTCAGCCTGTTAGACCAGGCCATCGCCTATGCGGGAGATGACATCTCGCTGGCACAGATACAGGCGATGCTGGGGGTGGCCGACCCGCGCGCTGTCCAGAAACTCATCACCGCTGTTGCCGAACTCGACAGTGCCGCTGTCCTGCATTTCATCCACGAACTTTCAGAGGCCGGAGCTGACCTGCGCCAGCTCAATATGCAGGTTGGAGAATACTGGCGCGCGCTGATGTTGACGAAAGCAGGAGCAGATATTGGCACTATTCTTGATCGCACCGAGGACGAGGTGCGCGAGGTCAGACAAGCGGCGCAATTCTTTGAGCTGGAGGAGTTGACTGAAACCGCCCGAATCTTTGCACAGAACGAACTGATGCAAAAGGGTCAGGGGACGCCCCAACTCGGCCTTGAACTGGCTTTTCTACAGAGCATTGAACTCCATCGTCGCTTCCATAATGGTCAATTAACCAGCCCTATGACTGCTGATGCTGTACTCCAGTCTCGCTCTACTTCCGCACAAGCGCGATCCGTTACACCTCAGGTAGCAGAATCACCTGTTGCGCCAGAAATCGTTTTGCCCACACCTGCGACATCCAGGCAAGCATCATCTTCCATTTCGAAGAAGAGCGACTCTAGAGCCTCGCTCGACATTCGTCAAGCTCATTCTGTTGCTGAAAGCGAGGAAATGCCTGGACAAACCGCGGCGCCGCCAGCAAGAGCAAGCGCTGGCTCTAGCGAGCGTAAAGAAGGTGGGGCTACACGTGGTGCAGAGGGCAAACCTTCATTAACGCTAGAGCAGGTGAAGGATGCGTGGGACAATGTAAAGAAGCGCGTGCGGCCAAAGAATCCCAAGACGGCAGCTATGCTCAATAGCTTCACGGTCATTGGAGTCGAAGGGACATTGGACGAGACCGTTGTCGTCATCCAGGCGGCTTACGAATTACACCATAAATATGTGCAAGAGGGTGAACGAGCGAAGGATGTAGATTGGGCTTTGTCCACAGAATTTAAACAGAAGTGCCGGGTGCGCCTGCTTGCTCCGGGAGCGACACTGCCATCTTCTCCAGTATTTGAGCCGGGCAGTTTCTCGTCAGTTGCTGCCGTGAATGAGGCACCACCACTGATGGCGCGCCGCGAACAGCCTGCTGCGAACTCAAAACCGAGATTTGCTGAGCCGGAAGCCAGGGTTGAGTTTCCACAGGAACGAGCTGCAACTTTTGTGCCAGAAGATTTGCCTACCGGGGAGCAATCCTCGCCAGTTGTCAAAAAGCATATTGTGAGAGAAAATACTACTATAGAATCACTACAGCCGTCCCAGTCGTCCCTATCATCACTGGAAATTGCGAAGCAGAAGGCAAGCAGCGATCCAGTGGTACAGGAAGTCATCAAAACATTTCAAGCGAAAATTGTCGATATTCGCTTGAAATGAGTTACGAAACGAAGTAAGGAGCCGTTTTAGCCATGAGTATGCGTGACATCCAGAAGATGCAGCAGAGAATTTTGAAGATGCAGGAAGAGCTGGAAGCCAGCCAGTTCGCCGGCACCGCAGGTGGTGGGGCGGTGAAGATCACTATAAGCGGCAAGTTTGAAGTCACTGCTGTTGAAATTGACCCGGAGGCCTTTAATGCGGAAGATATTGCCGAGCTGGAGGTTATGGTGCTGGCTGCCGCGAAGGATGCCTTTAACAAGGCATCGGAGGCCCAGCAGCGCTTGATGAGCAGCGCGACAGGTGGTATGAAAATACCAGGATTGTTCTAAGCATGAGTGATATTGCGCCGCCAGTGGCGGCCCTGATTGAAGAATTCTCAAAATTGCCGGGCGTTGGCGTGAAAACCGCGCAGCGTCTGACATTTTTTATCCTGCGCAGCCCTACCGACCAGGCACGCCGCCTGGCAGAAGCTATCATGCGTGTCAAAGAAAGCATCGTCTATTGTTCGCGCTGCTTCAACATTACCGAAAAGGATCCCTGCCCAATTTGTAGTAATCCCAATCGCAATCAAGAGTTGATCTGTGTTGTAGAGGAGCCTCTTGACCTGATAGCACTAGAGAAGACGGGGGTCTACAAGGGACTTTATCATGTGCTGCACGGGGCAATTTCTCCGGTAGAGGGTATCGGGCCTAAAGATCTGCGTATTGACGAGCTTATACAACGAGTGCGCACTGGCGATGTCCGGGAAGTAATCCTCGCCACGAATCCGAACTTCGAGGGAGAATATACCGCGAATTATATTAAAGGCGAACTGGCTCCCCTGGGTGTGCGCGTGACGGGCCTGGCGCGTGGTCTTCCCATAGGAGGTGACCTGGAGTATGCCGACGAAGGGACGCTGAGTCGCGCGCTGGAGGGGCGGAGGGATATGTGAATCTCGGGAAGATTCGGCTTGACATAGTGATGGATGTATGGTACTCTTGTTCTAGTCTCGGAACATAGGCATGGAGAGAGGTCTATATCCGCTTTTTCAACCCTGCAAAAGAATACCCAGGTGTATCAATCAAGGAACTGAGGAAGTGCAGCAACTTATGCGCTTGTTTGTTATTTCTCGCGATGAAAAAAGGAGGAATGCAGGGTGGAGAAGAGCGGGATGGCAATAGCCACGACAAGGTACGAGGGCGACCACAAGGGATCGCCCCTACTATGGACGGGGCCTGTCTATACCCTCTATATCCTGCACCCTGTAATTAGGTGACTGATGAATAAAAAGGAAAAGACCGTTTCAGAACGCAGCAATTCCACCGGGCCTGCCCCTGCCACTGAACGTGAGAGGGCAATAGACCTGGCGTTGCAACAGATCGAACGCCGTTTTGGTAAGGGTGCAATCATGAAATTGGGAGAGGCTTCGCACATTCATGTCGATGTCATTCCCACGGGGTCCATTGCACTCGACCTGGCTCTGGGCGTAGGGGGAGTACCACGAGGCCGAGTCACTGAAATTTATGGTCCTGAGGCTTCTGGTAAAACTACCCTGTGCCAGCATATTATCGCCAATGCACAACGCGCTGGTGGGTATGCCGCTTTCATTGATGCTGAACACGCGCTTGATCGTACCTATGCTGCCCACTGCGGCGTCGACACCGATAACCTGCTGATCTCGCAGCCTGATACGGGGGAGCAAGCATTGGAGATTGTAGATTCTCTGGTGCGCAGTAACGCGCTCGACGTGGTGGTGATTGACTCTGTCGCGGCTCTGACTCCACGCGCCGAGATCGAGGGTGAGATGGGCGACTCGCATGTTGGCCTGCAGGCACGTCTGATGAGCCAGGCGCTGCGTAAGCTTACTGGCGGCATCAGCAACTCCAACACCGCTGTTATTTTCACCAACCAGCTGCGCGAGAAAATCGGTGTTATGTTCGGCAATCCTGAGACGACCGCGGGCGGTAAAGCACTCAAGTTCTACGCTTCTGTGCGCCTGGATATTCGCCGTATTGACTCGATCAAGCAGGGGACGGATGTCATGGGCAGTCGTACGCGCGTCAAAGTGGTCAAGAATAAAGTTGCTCCTCCATTCCGCGTTGCTGAGTTTGATATCATGTACAGCGAGGGGATTTCCCGTGAAGGCGGACTGATCGATCTGGGCCTGGAGATGGGCCTCGTCAAGAAGAGTGGCGCGTGGTTCAACATTGGCGATATTCGCCTCGGCCAGGGCCGTGAGAACGCCAAAGATTTCCTGCGTCAGAACAGCGATGTCGCCGGGGCTATTGAAGAGCAGATTCGCGGCAATATCGCATCATTCAATGTTGGTGAAGTCGAGGGGGCAGAGGAAGAGGATATTCTCGACGAAGAGATATAGGCGCTGATGCAATTGATGCGCTGGTCAATCTTCCTCCGGCTGTTCTAGAATCTTTGTTAATTGCTGGTCCAATTCAGGCGCTGGAAGATGTACAAGGGGCTGCTCTTCTTTAGAGAGGAGCGGCGCCAATTTTTCTCCTTCAATGAGGGGAGGCTCGAGGACTTGCTCGACCGATTCGCGTTCGTGCCACCACGACGCTAACGCGGCGGGATCGACCTCGCCTAACTTCTGAGTATCTACCTGTTGTATTGCCCATGAAAGGGCCGCCTCTTCCATGGGGACCTCATAACCCGCCTTCAGACTGAGCTTCCACCTGAATTCCAAAAGCGAGAAATAGGCTTGCATGGGGTCCTGCCCGCTAGTGAGATGCTGGTGTAAAAAGAGAATGGTGGGGAGATGATAACGCGTATACCAGTCTTTGGCCGCCTCCTCAAGGGTTATATCGCGCTCCTCATTGTTGCTCAACTTGTACTGGTGGCTCAGAATGGTGTTATAGAAACGACGTGCATGGCGGCGTGGTACATGGATACCTAGCAGCTCATGAATACGACGTTGATACCAGCCGGGCAGTACGGTGACGAATTGCTGAAATGCATGTCCTCCCATGCCAAGGATTGAAAATCCCCGCTTATTAAGGGTTTCAAGTAAATGTTGGAACTGGTAGCGGGTTGTGAAGCCAGAGGAGGAGGCCAGCTGCTCGTGTTCTCGACGCAAGACGCGGTAGCGTTGTTCAAGGTAGCGAAAATCTTTATCGTCTACCATATCCTCTTCCTCAGGTAGCCCGCGCGCTTGCCGAAGGTCTTCGGCCTGCCACAAAAGTGACTCGCCAAATAAGGCCAGGTCTTGCTCGCGCAAGCTATCGCTGACCGCTTCAGGGAAGAATTCCGCGGTCTCTGCATCGGCGAGAATGGCCTGGATGCACTGTCCCGCGATGCGGATCAAGACATTGGCCAGGGATGGGTCGCCCCAGTAAACGCCGTGCTCGTGTAGCTCGATGAGAAGTAGCGCTATGGCGGAGAGGAGGTGTCGCTTGTTTTTCCTGGTAAAAGGTACGCGATAGAGCAGGACATGGGGTATAACACGTGGAGCAAGCTGGGTCACTGTATACCCGCGATCCCCATCGATATATTGGGGAACGCCGCCGGGACCATGCTCCTCTAGCAAGAGAGGGGGGGCAGAAACAATGACGCTGCCTACGGGATCAAGGGCGGGTATGCCGCGGTCGTCTATTTCGCGCAAACTGACGATCTCACGCTGCGCCATGTGTGGTGTTGTTTCTTTTATGGCGTAACGTATGCCATCACATTCCACAAAGATGACAGGGTGGCGCGAGTCGCCGCGCCGTATCAAGAGCGGCACGACCCCATGCGCCGGCCATTCTTCCAGAGGAATGTGCCAGGGAAGACCTTCCAGGTGACGCCGATTGAGTGCGTCCATTTGAAATTGTATGGGTGTAGATGAAGGCGCTATTGCTGACTCTTTCTCGTGTATTGTTACTTTATAAGACGTATACCAGTACAGACGGTCACTGATGGAAAGATGGGATGTTTGAGGAGGGTTGTTAACAGTTGCAAGATTCCTGTAATTATGTTATGCTACCTTTAGTTATCTGAAGGTAGGTTGTTGGCTGAATGAAAGCAGACGAACCCAAGTTGTTGCGGGTCAGTAAAGCGGCCCACGAGTTAGGTTTGCACCCGTTTACCGTGCGCAAATGGATCAAGCAAGGCAAAATCCAGGCGGTCTGGGTGGGACAAGAAGCACGAGTACCGAGATCGGAAATTGAGCGGTTGGTGGGGAAGACCGATGGACGCGTGATCGTGCTGTATGGGCGCGTGAGTGGACAGGGACAAAAGGGTGATTTGGACACGCAACTGGCACGACTGCAAGTCTGGGCACAAACCGAGCGAACTGGGAAACCAGCCCTGCTGCTCTCAGACATTGGCTCCGGACTCTCCGCCACCCGTCGTCAATTGCAACGGCTGCTCAAGCTGGTTCGAGAGGATCAGGTAGCAGAAATTGTGGTGACGAATCCAGATCGATTGACCCGCTTTGGGCAAGAATACCTCCAGGTGCTTTTTGACAGCTTTGGCGTGACCTTGACGATCTTAGAGCCAGGAGAAGACAAAACGGGTGAACAGGAACTCACCGACGATTTGCTGGCCTTGATCGCTTCGTTTTCTGGTCGTCTCTATGGAATGCGTTCGCACAAACAAAAGGAACTCTTGAAGTGCGCCCAGGCCGTGATCAACAATCCCTGAGCTATGCGCTTCGTCTGCCAGATGTCATCCAGGCAGACGCGCTGTGCTTGCTGGATGCTTCCCGCGAGGTGATCAATCACGCGGTGACGGCGCTGTGGGATCGGCTCGACGAGTTTACCACGCGCACCAACACCTACGCCTACAAACAGGTCGAGGAGATGATCGCGCCCCCACAGATGCATGGTCATCGCCAGTGGCGCTGTGAGGCCGAGCAGGCGGGCCGTATGCTTCGCGGCCAGGCTGAGCGCAAACAGCAGTTTGCCCTGATTCTCCCGCTGCTCGAACAGGGGATGCTTCTCCCGAAAAGCGAGAACACACGGGGGGGCAAAAATCGGAAAGCTATTCGAGAGGTGTTGGCGCAGTTGCGTGATGCCCAGACGGATGGAGGGAACGCCGTTGAACTGCAAAGCCTGATCGAGCAGGCGTGCAATTTTTACCTCAGCAACGGATGCTTCCCCGAAACGTACGAAGAGATGCAGAGCGTCCCCGTGCTCAAAGCAGGCCTACTCCCATACGCAGGCGACGACGGCCCCCAAATGGGTCAGACCTACCGACTCTCCCTGGATCTCGACCAGAAAACGCTCACGCTCGCCTTGCGGACCCCCGACGAGACTGGAAAATGGGCGCGCAATTGGCGGGAGAAGACGATCCAGATGGCTTTGCCAGAGGTGGTAGTGGCTCGCGCCAAAGCGGGGAAAATGCAGGCTCCCAGTTTGCGAGAACTCATTGAGTCAGACGGCACGCGCTATGCCGTCCTCGATTTCATTGTTGAGGTTCCAGTCGAGGAGCAAGCGAGTTGGCAGGAGATGCACACGGTTCTCGGCTTCGACTGGGGAGTGAGAGTGCTGGTGACGGCCAGCGCGTGGTCGATCTCGACGGGCATCAAGTGGGGCGTCCCTTTTTTCTGGACACCGGCCCGTTTGATGGCAGGCAGGCGCGCACCCGACGGCAAATTGACCAACTCAAAGCCAAAGTGGCTCGAGTAGAAAAGCAACGAGATCGCTTCCCGGTCGGCGATCTCCGGCGTCAGCCCTCAGAGGAAGCCCTTCCGATCTTGCGCCGGGAGATCGCCCGGTGTTGGCGCAAGTATGAAGCGAGGAACAACGACCTGGCGCATCTGGCCGCCAATGTGCTGCTGGCGACCGCCTTTGGCTGTGAACTCATCGCGGGGGAAGCGCTCAAATCGATGAAGTCGGCTGGACGAGGACGGGGAGCCAAAGGGCGCTGGCGCAACTGGCGAAATAATGCGCAAGTGCGGGGCGAATTGTGGCGCGTGTTGCGCTACAAGTGTTTTCTGGCTGGGGTTCGCCTGGAATGGCAGCAGCCGCGTCACACCTCGCACACCTGCCCACGCTGCGGCCAGCCTGCCCATACGTTTTCTCGGGTTGGGACGCTGCTTGGAGGAGAGAATCCAGGCTGCGCCTCATCTTACTGCATCTGATAATCTCAGATGCACCCTCAACTGGCCTCAGGGAATATAGTGGCTTGCTTTTCTTTTGTGACCGAGTCTCACTAAACTGTTACAAAAGGGACGCATCTGGGAAGCTCTTCGTTGGCATCATCGGCTCGTTGTTACAGCAAGCCGCCGTCTCACAATTGTGACACCTGGGTTGATAGTCTATAATATGGCCTCTCCGGTCCAGATCAAAATGGCAGCACTCTAGCAACTGCTGCTTAAGTTTCTCCCGTGCCCGTTGTACCCGCGATTTCGCACCTGAAAAGGACAAGCCCAGGCGTTCAGCGAGATCTTTCTGGGTCAGTCCCTGATACTCTGTGAGTACCAGTGCTTGCCGATCCAGCTCTGGTAGGTTTCGCACCATTGCCCGTATACAAGGCAACAGTTCGCTCACAACATCATCATCGGGAAGCTCTTCTGGCAAGTTCAGCACTTCCGCCGCTTCGAGGGTGGTCGTCGGTCTTGTGCTCCGATAGGAATCAATGATGGTATTGCGGGTAATTTGATAAATCCAACTCTCCAGCCTCCTAACGTCTCTGAGCGTCTCCATGTGCTGGTGGATTTTGAGAAACATATCTTGAAGTATATCCTCAGCAGTGGTCTCATCGGAAATGCGCCGCCGGATGAACTGCTCTAGAGGTGAATGAAACTCATCCCAGATTTGTTCGGTCTTAATCAAGATATCCTCTCCTCTTTCGATAATCTGTCCTACTGGATAGACGATAATGCCGCCAAAAGGACGCATGCTGTTCTTCCTGATCACCAGCAACGCACATTAGTTCCACTGCTCATTTAAACATATATTTTCGCAATTTCACTATGACCTTTTTATGGCACTGAACTCTATCATTTTACCAAAGTAACCCAATGGGCAGAAGACGAAGTAGCAGAGTAGCGAGAGGGTCAAATATTACGTCGTTGAAGTGCCCAAGGATTTCGTTAGGTGTGCATTACTGTTTGCGGGAAGCTTCGGACTGCGTGCAGAATCTCGTTCTCAGGGATGAGAACCTGAGAGATCCAAATGATATGGCTACTATGCCACTTTGTAACGACTCGATGACCCGTTGTATCAAATGCTCAAACTCGATAACGCCTTTTCCTAATCAGCCACTTACTACCCCCATTCAGTTCTACCAAGAATCGGGAGGATTAGATGCCAAGGCGAGGCAAGCCCAGCCATACTCTGTGCTCGTCAAATGCAACAATCGTACGCGCAGCTTTGGCTACCTTTCTGGTTCTCACCTACTATTACTTTGCACAAAGATATGTTACACTACAGGACAGGATTTCTCATTCTTTGTGAGTAGACGTGCCGACGTGAACAACAAGTTGTGAGGGGGTGTAAGTGGTAAGCGATCTAGATTTCGACTGATATACTTGGGACAGGAACTGCGAAGGGAGAAGACGAGATCGTGACATCACCGAATATAGATAAGTCGAGTTCTGCTCGCCTCCCTGTCGAACATCTGCAGGGAATCGTCGAGCGCGTCACCTTCCATGCGGAGGATTCGGGATACACCGTTCTCCGCTTCAATGTGCCTGGGAGCGCGAATTAGTGACCATCATTGGCCAGTTTCCCGAGATTCATGCAGGTCAAACCCTCCGTCTCAGCGGCATTTTTCGTGAGCAACCGAAGTACGGTCGCCAGTTTCAGTGTCTCCATGCACAGGAAACCAAACCGGCGACGTTGACCGGACTGGAGAAATACCTGGGCAG
The DNA here is from genome assembly GCA_005881495.1 of Chloroflexota bacterium. The sequence goes on along the minus strand of VBHI01000364.1, from coordinate 1,843 downwards.
TGGGCTCATCAAAGGCATCGGCCCGGTGACCGCCAAACGCATTGTCGCTCACTTTGGGTTAGAAACGCTTGAGGTCATTGAGCAGCAATGTAGCCACCTCATTGAAGTCCCTGGTATTGGCGAGCGGCGGGTCGCCATGATTGAGCGAGCCTGGGCTGCGCAAAAGGCAATCAAGGAAGTCATGCTGTTCCTACGGGGACATGATGTGTCCACGACCTACGCCGTAAAGATTTACAAGCAATATGGAGACCAGGCCATCCAGATTGTCTCGAAGAATCCCTACCAACTCGCCACAGATATTTATGGGATAGGGTTCATCACTGCCGACACGATTGCTCGCAAGATAGGGATTGCCCCCGATGCTGATTTTCGTTATCAAGCTGGTATCCTCTATGTGCTGAGCCAGGCTGCTGAAGAGGGGCACTGCTTTCTCCCTGTCTCAAAACTCGTCGAGCACTCCACCAAACGATTGGCCCTGCCGGACGCACCTGTTGACCCAGCTCGCATTGAGGCACTCGTCGCATCGATGGCTGAGGCACAACAACTCATTGTTGAGCAGGGATACGGCGATCTGGCCGAACAGCGCATCTGCTACGCGCCTGCGTTTTACCACACCGAAGTGGCTCTCTCGAAAAGACTTGCGCGCTTTGCCCAAAAGCCGGTTGAGGTCGATCTGCCTCGCGTGGGGCGCTGGATCGACACGTTCACACAAAAGCGGGATATTCATCTCTCCGCAGAGCAGCGGCGCGCCGTGGAGTTGGCTGCTTCCTCTCGCATCCTGGTGCTGACCGGCGGACCCGGCTGCGGGAAGACGTTTACCACGCGTGCCATTGTTTCGTTGTGGCGTGCCATGGGCAAAAGCATTCTGCTTGCCGCTCCAACAGGGCGTGCCGCCCAACGTCTTGCGGAGTTGACCCGCGTGGAAGCCAAAACCATCCACCGGATGCTGGCGTTCGACCCGGCAAGGATGCAGTTCCGGCATGACGAGGACCATCCCTTGGAGGCGCAGGCCTTCGTGATAGATGAGGCCTCGATGCTCGATCTCTTCCTGGCGCACTCGCTCTTCAAAGCGATCCCACCAGATGCTCAGGTGCTCCTCGTGGGCGATATCGATCAGCTCCCTAGTACACAGAGGCATAGATATATCCATGATTAAGCGATGCCCGTGTAGGTCCACTTGATGGGTTTGGCCATCGTGCGATTGTAATACGCAATGAAGGCCAGGATCTGATCCCTCAAGTCATCCAGTGAGGTGAACTGGCCACGTTTGAGCAGCTTGCGCACCAGAATACTGAGCCAGATTTCCACCTGGTTCATCCAGGAAGCATGTTTGGGTGTGTAATACAACACGACCTGATGGGTCGGGTCATGCAAAAAGGCGGCGCGGCTTTCCATCGACTGGAGAATGCCGCTTTTGCCTTTGACCCCCAGCGTCTCTGGAGAAATCCCTTCCCGTTCAGCAATCCAGCGCACCAGGGACTCGGATTGATGGATGTTGAGATTATCCAGCATGATGTGCCACTTGGTCGCTTTCTGCTCACTGGCGATCAGCCGCTGAAGATGCGCGAGGGCATCTTCCTCGGTGCGCGTTGGTCCCCAGGACGGTTCAATCACCTGTCCGGTGACGACATCGAAATTGATGAACCAGGACAAGGTGCCATGTCGGATGTACTCGGACTCACGCCGCAGCACATGGCCGGGCTGCATCGGTAAGTCGGGATACTTGCGTTCGAGCGCTTGCACACCCGTCAGTTCATCTAGACTGATCGAGCGTTCTCCTCGTTTGGCTCGTTCAGCAGCCTTCGCATGGACCTCACACCCCTCGGCAATCTTTTCGTCTCGG
>VBHI01000363.1 GCA_005881495.1 Chloroflexota bacterium | reverse complement strand
TCCGCGCATCGAAAACTACCAGCGCCACTGCCACTTCGTTCAAATGCAACTGGTGAATCAGGCGATAGCCCGGCTGACCTGCCAGGTCCCATAACAGCGTCTCACGCGTCTCCTTGCGCCCGCCATCGAGCTTTACCTCCTCACTCTCAAACGTCCACACCCGCCGTCCATGCGTTGACTCGGTTGGCGCAAACGGTTGGCCTGTAAGAACAAGTCCAAGTCCGGATTTACCAACGCCACTATCACCCACCAGAACAACTTTGGCATTCGTGTAGTGGACTGAAGGTATCGCTGAAGGAGTATTGAGTATGGTAGCAAGTTCCAGATCCCAGATACGAATGACCGTGTCTAGTTCCCCAAGAGTGGCCAATATGAGTGATTTGGGATGGAACGACAGGTCGGCATAATTATTGGAAGAAGACTCATTTAGAATTGCTACTGTTTCCCAAACATCAGCGTTCCAGAGCCGAACCGTTCCATCGTAGGATTTCGAGGCAAGGAGGCGACCATCTGCTGAGAAGGATAAGGAAGTAATAGTGCTTGTATGGCCTTCAAGCGCGCGTATTTGTCGCCCTGTTTTTGCATCCCAGAGGCGGATGGTGCTGTCAAAGGAGCCGGAGGCGAGCAGGCGACCATCGGGCGACCACGCCACGCTGTAGATGGAATCGAAATGCCCCGAAAGAGTGTGGAGGGGTTGCCAGGTCGTCGTGTCCCAGAGGCGGATGGTGGTGTCATCGGAGCCGGAGGCGAGCAGGCGTCCATCTGGTGACCACGCCACGCTACTGATCCAATCGGAATGCCCAGAAAGAGTGTGAAGAGGTAGCCCGGTCGTCGTGTCCCAGAGGCGGATGCTGTCACCGGAGCGAGAGGCGAGCAGGCCTCCATCAGGTGACCACGCCACGCTAGGGATCAAATCGGTATGCCCAGAAAGAGTGTGCAGCAGTTTGAAACCGGGTGGAGGCAGCTGTTGCTCTCGTTCTCGTTGTTCCCGTTCTCGTTGTTCTCGTTGTTCTCGTTGTCTTCGTTTGCGCAGCTCTCCGAACTCATGCGTCTCATCAGAGTCAGCCCAATAGAATGCTATAAAGATGAGAATGATCAGTACAACAAGTAACGGAACGACAGACGAGACCAACGCGTTTGCCTCTTTGCGGGCAAAATCTTCGCGCTGCCTTTGCACTTTCAGATGCTGCTTGGCCAGGGCTTTAAAAGAAACAGTTGGAAAAGCGCAGTCAGGAGGAGAATTTGCCAATGGCAGAAATCATCCGGCGTGCTCTTGATGCCTATTTGGCTTGGGATGATCCAACATATACCCCCATGCCCAAGCCCCAAACAAGGTAGGCCCATTCATCCCCCGTATCAATGACGGGGGCTTTCTGGGCCGTTCACTGTAACATGAATGCCTGAGGCTAACAAGAGGCTTCTTTCAATCTTCAAAATTTCTCCTCTGTCCTTTTGTACAGCCCACAAACTGTTCTCTTGCTCAATACCAATTTCCCTCTCCATAAAGTACAATTATCGTAGACAACATAGCACAACTTATCTCTTTTCTCTAACAGAAAGGAACATATAAAATGACAGACTCGACAACCTCTCGTACCGCCCTCATCACCGGCGCGTCTCGTGGCCTTGGCCTCGCCCTTGCCCGTCAACTTGCCCGGCAGGGCTGGAACTTAATCATAGATGCTCGCGGCGCACAGGCTCTTGAAGCTGCTCGCGCCGAGCTGGCCGCCCTGACAAATGTCGTCGCCATCCCAGGAGATGTCACAGACGCAGCCCATCGACAGGCCCTCCATGAAGCCGCACGCTCAGCAGGTGGCCTGGATGCCCTGATCAACAACGCCAGTTTCCTTGGTCCCAGCCCCCAGCCATACCTGTTAGAATATCCACTCGACGTGCTTGAGCGGGTCTATCACACCAACGTCATTGCCCCTCTGGCGCTTATCCAGGTACTGCAACGCCAGTTGAAAAAAGGTGCCTGCGTCATAAACATCACCAGCGACGCAGGCGTTGAAGCCTACGAAGGCTGGGGCGGCTACGGATCGAGCAAGGCCGCGCTGGAACAACTCTCGCACATACTCGCCGCCGAAAAAACCTCCTGGCGCGTCTACTGGGTCGATCCAGGCGACATGCGTACCCAGATGCACCAGGAAGCCTTCCCCGGCGAGGACATCAGCGACCGCCCCCTGCCCGAGGTAAGCGTCCCCGGCCTGCTAGCACTAATAATCGGCTCCCATCCCAGCAACCGCTACGCCGCCCGCGCGCTCACCCCAAACCAGCCCGCCGGAACCTCGTAACGAAGGGGGCCCGGGCCGTATATAGTAGGGTTGACCCTTGCGGTCAACCTTGGGGCGGGGGTCTCCAGCCCTGATCTGGTCTTTATCACAAAGGTAATAATCACTATGCAAACCCTAAAACACTCAATACCATTTCGAATAATAAACTCAACAATACCCAGTAACAATGTATTAGATTTTGATCTACCCCCGGAACTAGAGGCAAGCAAGCCGCCAGAAGCGCGTGGTCTTGCTCGCGACGAAGTACGCCTGATGGTCTCCTATCACTCGACCGACTGCGTTGTACACACCCGTTTCCGCAACATTGGCAAATTTCTTCAAGCTGGCGACCTGCTTGTCATCAACACCAGTGGCACAATGAACGCTGCCCTCAATGCCACCCGTGCCGATGGTACACCGCTTGAATTGCACCTTTCAACCCATTTGCCGGCGGACCTGTGGGTTGTGGAGGTACGCGCCCTCAGCGACAAAGCAACGAAACCCTTCTATGATGTAAGGGCTGGCGAGACACTCCAATTGCCCGGCGGAGCAGAGGTCACCTTGCATGCCCCCTATCTCCATAGTCAAGGGGAAGGCCCTCATCGCCTGTGGATCGCCACGCTAAACCTGCCGCGTCCACTGTTCGACTACCTCGAGCAACATGGTTTCCCCATTCGCTATAGCTATGTCAAGGAAAGCTGGCCGTCAAGCCACTATCAGACCGTCTTCGCCACGGAGAAGGGCAGCGCGGAAATGCCTTCAGCCGGGCGCGCCTTCACCACTGAACTGATCACACAACTGGTCGCGCGAGGCGTGCAAATTGCTCCCTTACTGCTGCATACAGGTGTTGCCAGTCTCGAGAGCCACGAACCGCCCTATGAAGAGTTCTATCGCGTCCCCCTTGAGACTGCCCGCCTGGTGAACGCAGCGCGATCAAGAGGTAAACGTGTTATCGCCATCGGCACAACAGTCGTCCGCGCCCTCGAAACTGTTACCGACGTAGAAGGCGTAGCTCACCCTGGTGAAGGCTGGACAAATCTGCTCATCACGCCACAAAGAGGACTGCGTGCAGTCAATGCTCTGCTCACCGGCCTGCACGAGCCATGTGCAACCCACCTCTCCATGCTGGAAACCCTCGCCGGCCTGGAACATCTCAAAGTCACCTATCATCAGGCGCTGCAAAAGGGCTACCTCTGGCACGAATTCGGAGACCTGCACCTGATTTTGCCGTAATGTGACGACTCTCAACGGCTCAAGCTGAGGCTTCTGGAATAACTCGGCTGTGTCGTCCCACAGCAATCGTTCGGTGCATGCAGCACGCGCGAGACGCAGCACAGAGCAACTAATGGATCGCAGGCACGTCTCATATACTACAGCGGTCTTTAGAAAGATTGAGGGATGTGCGCCATAGAAGCGAAGCATACGAGTCCCTTCACACTTCCTGTGCTGCATGCTCCATAGTGTGGGATGTATGACTGCCAAAGGCCGTCAGAATGGTTTCTAGCACTGGTAACATGCTGGAAGCTCGTTTCGTCTTAATGATAAAGTCCCACGCCGACTCAAACTTCTTCCATCCTGCAGCATATGCCAGATGCTGCAGGCGGTCGCTCCATCTTTCTTTCGTCCAGGCTCCCTGGAAAATTGACCCCCAGCGATAAAAATCCCGATAGGCACCCCAGTAGCCTGCTTCTAGCATCTCTGGTGTGAGTTTGGCCGGGCGGTAGACGACGTGGCGCGTGTCGTAGAGCTCCCAATTGCTATGTAACAGGCGCCTTTGTTGGGCCATGCGCTCGTACAGAGCAGTGGTAGGGTAGGGAGTGAGAATGTGAAAGGTAGCAGTTTCCATACCCTGCTTGATCGCCCACTGGACGGTACGGTCAAAGACGGTTTCGTCATCATCGTCCATGCCAAAAACGAAACTCCCGTTGACCATAACTCCAAGATCGTGCAGACGCTGGATAGCAGCGTGATAGTCTCGATTGAGATTTTGATACTTGTGCTGCTCTTGCAAATTCGAAGTGCTGAGCGTTTCAAAGCCCACAAATAAGCTGCGCAGCCCACTTTCCGCTGCTTTTTCCAGCAGCCCTGGCCGCAACACCGATTGCACGGTACCAGCCGCCTGCCACAGCCGTCCCATGCCTTTCATTCCATCAAAGAGCTCCCCGGCAAAACGTGGATTGCCGAAGAGGTGGTCGTCCAGAAAGTACAAGTGTCTTCCCGGCAGCCGGTTAATTTCTGCGAGCGCATCGTCCACCTGCATCGTGTAGAAAGATTTGCCTCCTTGGAAGAAAGCTTCCTTATAGCAAAAATCACAGACGTGCGGACAGCCGCGCGAAACCACGATGGAGTTGGGAACAAGGTAGTAGACCCTTTCCGGATGCCCCTGCCGGTAATCGGCCAGAAAAGCTGGCCAGATATCCTCTCCAGGCCCGAGAAAAATCGAGTTGGCATGTGTTGCAGCCTCATCGGGCAGAGAAGTGACATGCAGCCCTCCAAGAGCTACGTATGCTCCCCTGGCGCGATAATGGTCGGCCAGTTCGTAAGCCCGGTAAGCAGAAGTGATATACACCTGGATCACCACCAGATCAGGGTCATCGTTGAGATCCAGCTTCTCCACATGTTCATCCTGGATGGTTACCTGGTCATCTTCATTCAGATACCCGGCCAGCGTAGCCAGGCCGAGAGGGGGAAAAAGGGAATATTTGATCGGACGAAAATAGGGACTGATGGCTTCTGTTAAAGCAGGTAAGATCATCTTTACTTTCATCAATTGACTCCTTTCTCATATGCCCGATGCTTTCCGGCTGAGTGCTTCTACCATACTGCCTCAACCATTTCTTCCAGTATAGGTGCAAAGCCATCTCCATAGCCAGGTCGCAAGTCCTCCAGCGGTCGCACGTAGGTGCAGGTTTGTAGGATGCCAGAGGCGTCCTTTCACTTGCAATACGGGATTTGTGCTGGTATTTGACAATCCCGCAATTTCATGCAGGTTCATTGAGACGCGACAATCATTCACTGCTTGCAAGCCTAATGACAGTTGCGGGCGAGAAGAATGAGCCGTCAAACAGGGTCGTTACTATCTCTACTCGTGGTTTGCCTTGATCGACGGCATGAAGAATACGGCTTCTCAATTCTTGTGAATAAGCTCTCATGATTCTATAATGTCACATCACACAATCCTTCTGTAGTTTGCTGTAATTGGTAGCAGAGAGCTTGTGTGAAGCAAGAAATCTGCCCGTGAGAAGTCCCTTCAATGATCTCACGAACCTTTTGGCTCTCTCAATCGTACCAAGAATGTTTGCGGGCAATCTCTACTGGTGCAGTGAAAGAGACATTCGTGAACGTGCCGAGCGATGAGCAATTGATGATAGAAGTGCAGCAAGGGAGTACCGATGCGCTAGCGACTCTGGTTGAGCGCTACCACGCACCCTTATTGGCCTATCTGTATCACCTGCTGGGAGGCAGGCAGCACCTGGTCGAGGATCTGGTCCAGGAAAGCTTTTTGCGCCTCCTGCAACACGGCGGCTACCAACAAGGGCGGCCCTTTAAGCCCTGGCTCTATGCCATCGCCACCAACCTGGCACGCGACTATTTTAAATCGGCCAGCGTGCGGCGACAGGTTCCGGGCGAGGATGAGGATTGGCACTCGCTCTCCGAGTGCGCGCCAGATCCCGAAGAGCTTGCGCTAGCAGCGGAGGAGAGCCAGAGAATTGCCGCGGCCATCGGACAACTGGGAGAGGAGTATCGCTCGGCTCTCCTGCTGCGTTTCTATCAAGGCATGAGCCTGCAAGAAATCTCCGAGGCGCTGCATATTCCCCTGGGTACGGTGAAATCGCGCCCCTTCGTGGGCACGCGTCGCCTACGAGATCTATTGACCACCCTGTGTGAAGAGGAGGTGAAAAAATGAGCAAAGCGCATACTACCTGGCCATTTGAGGACCGTCAGAATCTGGAAACCATGCTGCTGGAACAGGGAGAAAGCTCCGAGGAGATAGCCAGCCTGCTGCCAGCTCTGTAAAACGTTTTCTCAGTAAAAGACTCTAGATCCCCATCTTCTCTATTCTTCGCTGAGGGGAGCACAAGCACCCCTTTTTCAACGTTTGCACTATTGAAGGTAAGCATTGCATCATCCACAAATGGCTTCTGCTGACGAACCGTTTCTATGAATGAAGCAAATGACATACCCTCAACATTAAGAGATTGGACTATTACAGCATCGGCAGCCTTGTTTACGGCTAAACTCAACAGAGGATTCCGGTAAGGGTTCTATCTTCTCAGACTTGTGATTACCATTTTTCAACCGGTCTTTTCCATACTGGTCCTTGCCGTAAACGTGTTTAATTGCAATTACAGAGATTTGTGGGTGCATGCGCGATTGTATATCAAGCATAACGCTATGATTAATCCCTTCTACAGCAGCATCCAAACTTATGCCTCTGACTCCAAATAGATCACGGCCCAACCACTTTTTCGCTATAGGAGTATCAGCAGTAACAATAGGTGCCAATTGTTTTGGATCGCCTATCAGGGTTACGGAGCTATCAGCAAGTGATGTTGCAATATAGACAAGTGGAAGGGGAGCCATTGAGACCTCATCTAGGATCACGGCATCAAAACGCCTGCTAGCAATTCTCTATGTTTGCACTTTTAGAAAGGGAGGTAGCAGGAAAGAACACCATGTGGTATCAAAGGTAAGAAGAACCAACCTTGTATCCACGGAGGTGTCCAATGCCTGTCCCCATTATATGCCTGGATGAAGATGTCCGCTACTTTGCAGAGCGGTTTCGGGAGGTATTCTCGAAACCGCAGTATCAGCACTTCGTGACTGTGCTGTTGGGATTGATGCTCTGTGAGGGAACACGAACCCTCTCGGGCCTGTTGCAGCAAATTGCGGATAGACCTAGTTTGGCAGGACTGAGTCGCTTTTTGTCGGAAGCCCCATGGGAAGAGGCAGCCGTGGTAGAGAGCTGGTTGAGGCATTTTCGGGAAGAGATGCAGCCCCAGGTGGCAGCAGAGTTGCAGCGAGAGCGCCAGATGCAGCCGAAGCGTCGAGGTCGCCCCAAAGCACCCGTCGTAACAGGGTATCTGATTGGGGATGACTCGACCATGCACAAGCGCAAGGCGAAGAAGATGGAGGGACTGGGGATGCATCATTCGACGACCGAGGACAAACGGGTGCGAGGTCATAGCTTGGTCGAGAGTCTGTATGTGGTCAGGGGACGACGCTGTCCCCTGGCTCCCCAGCTGTATCGACAGCAAAAGGTCTGCGAAGGGGAAGGCGTGCCTTTTGCCAGCAAGATTGAGCTGATGGAAACCACGATCCGCACCTTTGAGCCGATCGCGGGAACGGTGACGCATGTCTTGCTCGATAGCTGGTACAGTGCTAAACGTCTCTGGCGAGCGGCACGGGAGCGGGAGTTTCTGATCACCACGGGGATCAAGTGCAATCGCTGGCTGGCGGTAGCAGACCCCACCGCACCCAAAGGCTGGAAGTGGCAACGACTGTCGGAGTATACCGCTCAGTTGCGCGCGAGCGACTACGTCGAGTTGGCATGGCCGAAGGGAGAGAAGACGGTTTACGTACATGTCATAACGACGCGGGTGCGCAGCTTGTACCGGTGCCAAGTCGTGATCGTGCGTCAGTCTTTGGACGACCCCGTGTCGCAGGCACGCTATTGGGCTTCCAGTGATCTGGAAGCGAGCCCACAGACCCTGCTCTTGCACATCGCTGCTCGCTGGGATATCGAAGTCCTCTTTGGCGATAGCAAAGAAGAACTGGGCTTGGATCAGTATCAACTGATGAGCGCCGTCGCCATCGTGCGTTTCTGGACCCTGGCTATGCTCGCGTATGTCTTCCTCGAGGAAGAGCGCCACCGTTTGCAACAACAGTGGCAATGCCATGTCACCATTGGCCAGGCCCGGCGTGAGATCCAGCGTCGCCATCGTCGACATGTGCTTGATTGGCTTCATGGGCAGTTCCAATCTGGCATTGAACCTGACTCCCTGTATGAACTCTTCTCAGCCTGAGAGGGGTCTACTAAAAAGTGCAAACATAGAGCAATTGTCTTGTTCATATATGTTTTACTTAAGGTTGTCCCTACCACACGAGCTTGCGCGACAATACTCTGTTCAACGTCTCTCAGTTGCTGATCAATAGCGGCAAGCTGCTTTTCAAGCACTGAGCGTTGAGCCGCTAGATTTTGGGATTCCTGTTGATTTGCCTGCTGTTGACGTTCATGCGTTGCCACAATGTCTCTGAGATAGCGTTGATAGACATTGACTTGCTCACTGAGACGCTGGATATGATTTACTGCGTTAGAGGGAGTGTTCAGTTCAATCTGTATGCGATTGAAGGCTTCCTCACAGAACTGTTTTTTCTGCTTACGCTGAAAAAGCGTCGTGTGCCTTACCTCGAGTTCTTGCCGCAAGCAAGCAAGCTTTTGATCTGTTTCATGTATGCCCTGGGTTGCTTCGGCAACCATCAGTTCTAATTTTTCAGTATTGATGCCTTTGAAGAACCGTTTCACTTTGCTCATGGCACGCGCATCTAACAACAGGGCAAGCCATCTTTGTTCGTCCTGCCTATGTGCCGTGAGGGCTATCCCGGTCTCTTCAATCTCAGCCCTGTTTCTAGCAAGCTGCTGATGAGCATCCGTCAATTCATGCTCTGCCATTCGTAGATCAAGCTCGAACTGATTTCTCTGAGAGTGAAGCCATGAAATTCGCTGGCGTTCCTCCTGTTCTATCGGTACTAGTTCCTTTTGCAGCGACTCTAATTGTCCCCTGATGTGAGCACTTTGGGACTGATACTGCTTTTCATTTTGCGCTTGCTCCTGCTGTATAATGCTTAATCGCTGGCCAAAGTCTTGCAGAGATTTTTTGAGTTTCTCCCTTTGTTCGTGTAACGTAACGCCCAATCTTTGCGCAATCTTTGGTAAATAGACTTCAGCGTATTGCTCCTTCGTCTTTAAATCCTCTTTTTGTACCGCGCCATAGCGCACCACCAGGCCTTGCTCTAGTAGGAGCTTATTGTCAGTAGCTTTACACAATTCACATAGTTTCATGATGGCGTTATCGATAGCAATATTGGTATGGGCAGCAATTAATACTGTACGCCCTGCACGTAAATGCTCAAACGCGATGGCAGCCAATGTTAGGGTTTTCCTGTTCCTGGAGGGCCAACAACATAAGTGACTTCGCCACCAAGTGCCATCTGAGCAGCTTTCATCTGGTTGGGATGAGGCTGAAGAGAACCAAAAGTAATTGTAGAGGGAGCGTTATCTTTCCTGTAGGGTAATAAACCAAAACTTTTTGAACCTAGCTTTGCGTTGCCCTCATCTGCATGCTTTAAAGATTCTTGTAAGCGTTTTAATAACTCGGTAGTGTCATCACAGAAATCAATCTGGCGTAAAACATCTGGTGGAAGAGAGACGTCGGAGGCAATAGTAATTGCTCTTTCTCTCTTGCCGTGCTCACTTTCACAGAGTATATCGGCACTGGCTCATGAAGAAAAGCATGGTGGTACTTTTTATAGCAAGCAAACGGTTTACCCCCGTTCTGGAATGGTCTCCCTACTAGAAATGATGAGTAAAAAGGGTGATCTTGAATATCGTGGTTGGAAGATCACGAACCGCCTTATGAAGAGTATTATAGCGTCCCTCTTGAGACCGCTCGCCTGGTGAACGCGGCACGGACAAATGGTAAACGCGTTATAGCCGTCGGCACAACAGTCGTACGCGCCCTCGAAACTGTCACCGACGCAGAAGGTGTAGAGCACCCTGGTGAAGGCTGGACAAACCTGCTCATCACACCACAGAGGGGCTTACGCGCAGTCAACGCCCTGCTCACCGGCCTCCACGAACCCTGCGCAACGCACCTCTCGATGCTGGAAACCCTTACCGGCTTAGATCATCTCAAAATTATCTATCGCGAGGCGCTGCAAGAAGGCTACCTCTGGCACGAATTCGGGGACCTGCATTTGATGTTACCGTGAGTTAAGTCATCAGGTGGAAAGCCCTTCTGGATTATCGGTATATTCAGAGGTGCTTTCCATTCTAGCGATGGTCATGGACAATCGACAAAGGGATCATGAATACAAAGTTGGTCGTCAAGCAAGCGGGAGGCTAAATGGAGCGTGCGTGGGAGGGTCGTATTTCCACCGACCCATGCTGAAGAGCTACGTAGGAGATGCGGAATACGGCACCAGTGTAAGGGTGTATCCTCCTTTTGTAAGAAGACTGGCACAAACTCCACAACGGTCTGATGCTTAAGGGCAATAGATCCGTAATCTGCTTTGTAGAGATCTTCCTTACTTTGCTTTTGTAACCTATCAATACTATCTGGACGTTTCCCGATAGAGAGATAGTGGAAAAACTGGCTCTCTGCTTGTGTATCAACATAGCCACCCAGATAGTCGAGATCTTTCACGACCTCTTCATCCTTCAAAGGGATATATTGAGGGGTTTCACCTAGAGCACCAACAGTGCGAACGCGAACAATACGCAGGTTTGGCAGTTGATCGGGGATGAAGAGCTTCTTTACGCCAGGAAGGTGTTGAAGATCGAGAACATTGGGCTGTTTGTAAGTATTAGCCAGTTGAGGCAGAACATCACGACCACGCCAACTGCTCGCCTCAAATAAGACTAGTACAGCCTCGCGGAAATAACGCAGGAGGGTATAGCAGGGCATGCTAGAATAAAAAAAGTAAACTGAAACGAAGGAGATTCCTCTCATGCCCTCTCCGCAAGCGAAACCACTTCATGCCAGTTCTTTACAACAGGAACTGCTGCAGCGGATGGTTCAGCGCGCCACAAGTGCCCAACGACTGGTCAAACGCGCTCAAATCATCTTGGAAGGCCTCAAAGGGACCAGTAATAGCAGTATTGCGCAGCATTTGCAAATCGATTATGAAACAGTGCGACGGTGGCGTGATCGCTGGCATGCAGCCGAGTCGCGTTTGCAGGCGATCGAAGAGACAGGCAAGCGGAAACTGCTGAGTCAAGCGATCGAAGTCCTCTTGACCGATGAGCAGCGTCCTGGGGCACCGGCGACGTTCAGTTTCGAGCAATTCATGCAAATTATGGCACTGGCCTGTGAAACGCCCATATCAGCGGATCGACCGGTGAGTAGCTGGACCCCGCGCGAACTGGCGGATGAAGCGGTTAAACGTGGCATTGTCGAGCGGATTTCGCCGCGTACCGTGGAGCGCTTTTTAAAAGGCGAGCGCGTTGCAACCCCATCGCAAGCGGTACTGGCTCACTCCTCCTCCCGACGATCCCACTGAACTAGCTGAAGAGATCTGCACCGTGTGCAAGGTCTATGAGGCAACACCAGCGCTTGCTGCCCAGGGCGCGCATGTGATGAGTACCGATGAAATGACTGGCATTCAGGCCCTTTCACGCCTGCACCCATCCTTACCCATCCAGCCCGGTCACGTCGAGCGCCAGGAATTCGAATACGAGCGGCATGGCACGCAGAGTTTGATTGCCAACCTTGACGTGGCCAGCGGGCAGGTCGTGACTCCCAGCATTGGACCGACACGCACCGAAACCGACTTTGCCGCTCACATCATCCAGACCATCCAGATCGATCCACAGGCCGCCTGGATCTTCATCACCGATCAGCTCAACACGCATCAATCCGAGACCTTGGTCCGCCTGCTGGCGGTGCAGTGTGACATCCAGGAGGATCTGGGCACCAAAGGGAAAAACGGTCATCTCGCCACCATGGCGACACGAGCCGCTTTTCTCTCCGATCCGAGCCATCGCATTCGCTTCGTCTACACTCCCAAGCACAGCTCCTGGTTAAATCAGATTGAGATCTGGTTTAGTATCCTTGTCCGTCGCTTGCTGTCCCGACTCAGTTGCCGGTCGGTGCAAGAACTGCGAACCCGGATTCTGGCCTTTATTGCCTACTACAATCGCACGTCCAACGGTGCCTTTCACTGGACCTACAAAGGGCCCGCTCGCTCCTAACACTAGTTTGTTGACGAGGGATTTTGTCTCATTTTAAACCCATCAAATAGTGATGATCTGAGCTCAAATTGCTCAGGATAGACACTCGAAATCAGGTGCGATTTCCCGAGTCAACAAACTAGCGCTAAATGCTTCCAGCGAGTAGTTGCGGAAGGAGTGGTACCTTTCTAATGCTCGGGACCAGAGATCGCAGTGCTCCTGAAATGGTGATTTCGCAAGTCCAATATGCAAGCATGTAGTATCCTCTGTGAGCGAGGTGAAAGGGTAGACGAGCTGACTCGTTCTCAAGGACTGATCTCACCGCGTCGCTTCATCTCTTCCGAGGTGTGGTAACTATCCTCATCCTCTTCAACGCCAGGCAAATCATAGACAAGTCTGGACAGCGATCCCGGTGAGACCTGTGTCAGGTCGAGACCGTCGAGGAGGTCGCTTGCCCGTTGCCGAAACCAGGCAGCAAACGGGGCCTGCGATGTCTGCACTTCCTTGAACGTGCGCTGGAGATCGTCCCCCTCCACGTATATGATCGCTATATCCGCTTGCGGTGTTCGTTGGAGGTACACGCGTTGCGCGGTGAGATCCAGGCGGCGGCGGAATGCATGGTATTCGCTTCGGCGCGGCCCCAGGATCTCCGCGCCGAAGGATCTCAATTCCTCCGCCTTACCTGGCGTCACGGGGAATGCAAAAGCAAGTGATGCCATGGTGTTCATCTCCTTTCCGATTTCCTCTGATACTCAGAGCAGAAAGAAATAGCACCTTGGCAACTCGAGAGTGGCTGCCGATTCGCAGGTAAATCGTTCCCTGCGGTAAAAGCACTAACCTACTATGCTCAGGAGTATCTCTCTTCTCTCGTTCAGTTAGCTTGTCTACATGCTTCCAGTGAAAAGTTGTGTAAACGTCATTCTCATGATAGCATTTACACAAGGTATTCCGCAAGTTCAAGGTGGAAGCATGTAGACTCCTGCGCTATTTCCGCGAGGCTGTGCTAGTGTTGGGTCCGCTACCTGAGTGAGGAGTATTTTCGCTGCGAATGTTGCACACTCCTGCTTTGTCAGATTAAGAGATTTCCAATCATCAGTAAAGAGCTTGCCTATATGGTGGGATCCTTCGATATAGGGAAGCCATTGCTGATTAGATTGTGGAAATTGCAACCAAATCTGCCCGCGAGGACAGATGCGAACAGCAACAGGATAGTTTACACTATATTTGTTTCGTTTGAGTAGATAAAAGCCAACTATATGGAGATTGCTGGCGATTTCTGGCTTAAGGCCTGCATACTCATAAAGGGGCACAGGAATGTCAAAGGATAAACCTAGTTGGCGGTAGAGAAGATCAAGCACACTGCTATGAATACGGTGGGGAGAACTTTTTAACAGTTTATGTGTCTTTTGGCTTACCTGAACTGGATGGGTAAGTTGAGATGCTATGTTGAAGTGATTATCGGCATTACGAATCACGCCTTTGATATCTTGGCTGATATGATATGGGCTATTTTTCCCTGTTGGGAGTGGTTCCTTTTCGATTAGAGCCAGATATACACCGTCGCTATTTGGTATTTTCTTCTGAAGAAAATCCATCCACTTTTTGAGTTTCTGGAGGTAGGAGAGTCGGATCTGTTGTTTCCACTCGCGTTTCCGTTTCTCTCTCTCTTTATAACTTAGCCCCTTCTCGAAGATTTGCCCGACATCCAGACCATTAGCATCCAGAGGAAGCAGGATATCAGGTGAAAGTTGCACAGGGACAATCTTTATTGTATCGGGCCAGGGTTCATTCGGACCTAAGAAGAGTGCCTCACGAATCTCTTGTAGCCATGCATTACGGGTATCGCTATCCTGCCAGAAGAGGAAGATGAAGACGAGCTTATCGTTGGTAGCTCGACGAATCGCATCCATCACAAAATGGTGGCGAGCCGATTGATTCCATGTTGTTTTTTCGTCTTCAAATAGCCCGCGAGAACGAAGAAGTTTGATTTCTGAAAACTGTTTCAACATAGAACATTCCCTTTCGAAAAAATGTTGGATTAATATTCAGGGGTGAAGTCCTGAATATTGCTAAGAGCCTGGACAATAGCTCCAAAGAGCGCCTCACCAATGGGATCTTGAACATACAAGGATAAAATTTCCATCATCCCAGCAAGCAAGCTTGTTTGAGGCGTTTCCTTAAAACCAAGAGGTTGTCTGGCATAGAGCGGTGCCCAGGCCGCATCGATAAAGTAGGCGTGAAAAGGAACACCGCCTCGTAACAAACGCCCACAAGCCTGGATAATATATCCGGCTGTCGTTGCACTAAGATCGTAGCGTTCACTATATTGTGTTTGTAGTTTATTGTGATCCAACTGACGATAGAAGCGCCTTCGCTCAGCCTTTCGCCAGTGCTCTGTTGCATCTCGGCGTACATCACAAAACTTCTCATATAGGACTGGACGCTTCCAGACAGGGAGTGAAGTATCTTTGAACCATTCCAGGGTTAGACGATTCATTTCGGCTGCAAGAACCTGAGTATCAGCGGGAGCAGGCATGGGACGGGTCAGGAAATAGATCGCTCCAAATGCCGCCTTGCCGTTTGGATTAAGGATGTTGTATCCACGTCCTATTGCTTGCATAGGAGCAATCAAGATTTTCTTGCCTGTAGAAGCAAAATCCTCGATATCGCTGCGAAAAATGCCGTAGGTGTCCTCCTCATCAGGTCGTTTCAGAGGTAATAGTAGAGATTTATTGCCAACCCATACATCTCTAAGCCGATCAAAAGCCCACTCACATTGTTCATAAGAGTTAAGGAGGAGAAGAATCCGTTCGCGATCTTCCCAGTAAGTTGGATCCGTTTGGCCGAGATTCTGAAGAGATGTCAGTTCTTTCTGAAGGAGAGGATGTAACATCTCGATAAGTTGCTGTACAGGCTCAAGTTTCTCAGAAGGACCAGAGATACGAATAGGATTGCCATCTTTCCCAGCCTGAGGAAGATATGCGAAGGTACTGAGCGCAATCGCATTCTGAGTAGTGGATGATGGATCGAGAATACCATGTAGTGGTACATGAATATGCCAGCGGGAGGAATGAGGAAGCCAGGAAGTTCCAGAGAGCAAAAGCGTGTTGGGTCCGTCTTTTTCTTCGATATCTCGGAAGAGTTCATGGAAACGTGTGACAAACACGCGCCCTATATTTGGATAGGCAAAGACAGAAAGAGTGTTGGCCTCAGGATTTTTCTGGCTCGCCTGGATATCCTGGCCGATGGGTAGATTTTGTGCATAGTAGGTGCCGAATCTGCGACCAGTAGGAGGAAGCGGCAGAATATCGAGCAGACTACCTGGAGAACGCTCCAGCGAGAACTCATTGAGTTCCGTAATGACCGTATCAGGCTTATTGTACCACTCATAGAAGACGATACGGATGTTACGATCTAGAAGCACTACACTGAGCGTAAATTCGAGGCGAATAGCCAGGGTATCAAGGGTATCTTGTGGGATAAAATCTCCTTTTTGCGGGGAGGATGGCGGTTGTGCTAATTTGATAAGCGTATTTTTGATACCGGGAACAAACTCCATAATCCAGTCTTTACAGGCTTGATGAACCGCCTGATTATGCGTACCATCACCACCAGCAAGAATATCTCGTATAACGAGAGCCAGGCGATAGATGGGATCTTGAAAAGGTTTTTGGGGTGGAGGAAGCATAATAAGGGCATCCTGATCGTGCAACTGATCAAAGAGAGAGAGCAATTTATTGAGCTGTTTAGTTTTATTTTGGGGTAGATTGAGAGCTTGAGTACCTTCCAGGATATCGTTGTCAACAGGTAGACCAAGGAAACGCCAGCAGAGTTTATAGGAGAGATTCAAAGCAGTGAAGAAGTTGCGGCGAATCCAATGACGAAGCAAATCTCCTCGTTCACGATCAGTCAGGTTACTGAGAATATTTGAGATAGCGGAAAGCGTATGACGTTCGCTATTCACCCAGCGTTGGCTGGGTGCCTTTTGAGTACGAGCAGCTATCCAGGCTCTAGCAGTTTCTACATCCTCGACATCGAGTAAAGCATTCTTGCCATTTGTAAGCTTAGTTTCAGCAGCAAACTGATTATCAAACCAGTTTTGTACCAGATCTACTTCATCAAAGATAACCAGGTCAGATTGATCGTAGACCACCTTATAAATTGGTATGCCTTGTTGATCAAGTTGAGCAGGAATCGTAGAGTGGCTTAGAGAGCCGGGGGTAGTGATCCAGATACGAGCCATCGAGAGATCTCGGTATAACTGTTTGCCTGGGCATACTGCAAAAAAAGGGCAAAAGAAGTACTTTCTCTTTTCTGGTTGGTTACTATATTTTGCCTCATAGAGGGAGTCACATGGCTCTTTCCCTGGAATAACAGGTTGAGAAAGCGAAGTTGTAAGAGCCTGTAATGGACATGCTGTGTTGAGCCATCGGAGAGCCCTGTGATCTTCATGAAAACTTTTAGAGTTATATAAGCTCTTTAAATGCTTATCTCGCGTTGAGCGCCCTAATAAAGGGACTGCGACAGGAGAATCGCCAGGTTGACAGAATAATTGATTAAAGTAGTCGGCCAGATCCATAGCAGTCATTACATCAGCGACAACAAGGGTGATGCGTTGGTCAAGTTCAGGATGAACGATGGCTCTGGTAAGGATAAACTTTGCAAGAGTTGTCTTACCGGAACCTACACTCCCAACGACATTTGCTTGACCATGTAATTCTAAAGGGTACTGGTTACTACCAGATAAAGAGCCATCAGGCTGAAGCGTTCGATAGGCAATAAGATCTTTGGCAAGTTCAACCCAGGTTTTTCCTGATTTTTTGGAAAAGATCTTTGCCTCTCGATCGTCTAGTTCCTGGGCAGCTTCAAGGAATTCTGCATAACATATCTTAAAAGGGCCACGAGAACGAGCGAGGGTAGTAAACCAGGGAATGGGGAGTTGAGCGAGATCCGCAATATCCTGGGTGATATCAATCTGGGCACCTTCTTTCGCCAAAGGGAGATAGGCGTCAAAGGCGAAAGAACCTGGAATAACTGGCTTTGTTGAGCGCCGAAGAGGTGGAAGAGGATCTTTTAGTGTGCGATCATAGAGATCAAGCCGTTCCTGGAAATTTTGTGGATTGGGGCAGAGAACGAATTGCTGATCTAAATCTTCTGCACGAACGGTATAACATCGCCACTGATCAGGAATAGCGGCATACTCTCTAAGAACATGATCCCAGTTAGTACGCCCGGAAAAAGGGAGCAGAATGCGAGCATTTGCGATCATATGACGTTGCTGTGCAGTGAAAGCCAGGACACGATTATCGCGAATAGGAGTTGCACTAAGAATGCCCCACACAATTGTGATAGGCTCGTCAGAGAATATAGGAAGGAGCATGAAGAACAAGCTGCCTATATGGGTGGATGTTTGCAGATTCCTGGGAAAGCATTACAGTGGGCATACCAGTTGCAAATGACACGTAAGCAGGTTGCGGATAGATTTGGGGCAAGCCTTGAAATGGTTCGCTGGCGATGTAATGACACAGGCTTCGCAGAGAAAATACTTTGATTAAACGACCTGCGAGCGATAGTAGCAATCGTGACCGCCTGCCTTGCCTATTTGCGCAACAGGGTACCCCCTCGCCCAAACGCGAACGCACGCTTCGCCTCTTACAAGGGATACAGCAGCGCCTGACCGCACACGTGGCGGCTCCGCAACAGCCAGAGGAGACATCCATTCCTTTGACGGCACAGGAAATCCATGCGCTTGAAGACGCCATGGGCGGCTTTGTGCAGCTAGTACGCCAGGTGATTCCCCTATCAAACCAGCGTGATGACCTGCTCCAGCAGGTCGAAGACCTCTGTAAACATCTGCAGATGGCATTCACATCGTATCAGAGCTAATAGGAACAGGAGCCTGCGAAAGTAATCCTGTATCGTTTGGACAGATGCTTCTAACCATGTGAATGGGCGCGGTTCTACCACAAACCAGGGGCTGTAAGCATCATCCCCACTTGGCGAAGACGAATATAGTAGGGTTGACCCTTGCGGTCAACCTTGCGCGGCTTGCTTGCGCGTGGCCGCACCGGACCTTGCGGTCAACCTGCATGTCGCCCCCGATTTGTATGGAACCAATGGGCTTTGCCTGGTGGCACTCCTTGATACTACAAGATATAATAGCAACAACCAGACATCACTATTATTAGAGTAGTGGCAGGAGTAAAGTTACATGGCCGACACGCAGCGTTTTCTCGTTCGCTTCTGGGGCGTCAGGGGCAGCTATCCGACCCCGGGCCCTGGCACTGTACGCCATGGAGGCAATACCTCCTGCATTGAAGTGCAAGCTGGTTCACATACCCTCATCCTTGATGCAGGTAGCGGGCTTATCCGCCTGGGAGAAGACCTCCTACGTCGCACGAAAGGCAAACCGCTGTACCTATCACTTTTGATAACCCACGTTCATGGTGATCACCTCATTGGCTTCCCATTCTTCGCCCCCCTCTTCGACGGACATACCGATATCGATTTCTTTGGCCCCTCTCTAGCTGGCCGTAGTATCGAGCAGCTTGTAACCCCTATCATGTCTCCTCCGTATTTTCCTGTAGACATACGAAAGTTACCATCACAGAGGGCTTTTCACACTATCACTGATGAACAGCAAATAAACTGGCAACATGGTTATGGCAGCAAACCGCAGATTGTCCCCGACGGGAAAGATGCGAAAAACGTTGAAGTCAGTGTCTCTATTAAATACACACAGAGCCATCCGTTGAATGGCGCTATTCTCTATCGTATCGAGTATGCCGGTCGACGCATGGTCTATGCCACCGATGTCGAATGGAGGGAGCATAACGACCCTGAATTTCTGGCGTTCGCTGAAGGCGCGGATTTGTTGATACACGACGCACAATATACAGCTGAGGATTATCTACATAAGCATGGTTACGGTCACAGTACTATTGAAATGGCCACCGGGGTAGCAAATGTAGCGGGTGTGCGTGAACTCATTTTATTTCACCATGAACCAACCTATGATGATGCGAAGTTGGATGCTATGGAGGCCGCGGCGCAAACGCATTTTGCTCAAACCCGCTCTGCCTGTGAAGGTATGGAAATAGATCTTCTAGCATCAAAAATTGACTGAAAGAGGACTCTAAAAATGATAAATGTTCTGCTGGCATTGATGGTTGTCGCCTCGTTTTTGCTGGCCATACCGCTGCACGAATGTGGTCATGCCTTGATGGCCTCCTGGTTGGGAGATAATACTCCGCGCAGCGAAGGCCGTCTGAGTTTGAGCCTTCGCCCGCACATTGATCCAGTTGGGACGCTCATGTGTTTCATACTGGCTTTTCAACCGGGAGTCCCCGTAGGTCTGGGCTGGGGAAAACCTGTCAAAGCCGATCCCTGGAAGATGCGTGTTGGAGCCAACCCTGGCATCCTTCTGGTCGCTCTTGCCGGCCCAATTATGAGCTTGCTGGTTGGCCTGGTTATTGCCTTGCTGGTACGTTTCATACCAGCATCGTTGTACGTAGAACCATTCTTGATTCGTATTCCGCAATTCCTGGCTGTCTTTGCCTGCGTTAATATCTGCCTGGCCATTTTTAATCTCTTTCCCCTCTATCCACTTGATGGCTATCAGATTCTCTATACTCTTTTGCCCAGCCGCCAGGCCGTACAGTTCGCCAAATCTGCCACCTATGGGCCGCTTATTATCCTGGGAATCTTCTTTCTCTTGCCTTTCCTGGCCCAGCTCGCCGCTCCGAGTTTAGCGAGTTTCCCCCTGTTCCGGCTACCATTTTATATTTGGCTGGGTGCGATAAGCCTCGTCGGCCTGGCTACCGGGCAATTACCTGATCCTGGTCTTCTACAACTCTACCTGTACAACATACCCCATTCATAGCGAGTAAATGAGTACACACATGTGGTTGAGCAGCATCGCTTATCGTCTCGAACAGGTACGCCAGCAACTTGGTTTTGTCGCTCCCCTTACTGGAGAGGATTACGAAGAAGCGGCTCGTGTATTACCATCTTCTGCTGCGCTCTCCCTCTTTTGCACCATGTCGCCCGCCGATCAACAGCACGCCCTACGTGTATGCCGGGGACTCCAGGCGCACGGCTGCACAAATGAAGATATGCTTGCAGCAGCACTGTTACATGACGTCGGTAAAGCTCAAGGCCGCGTCCCCTTCTGGACCCGCCCGGCAATCGTCCTCGGCAAAAAACTGGCCCCCCAACTCCTATCCCGCCTCGTCCTTTACCCCAAAACTGGCTCCCCACCCCGTTGGGACCCAATTATGCAAATGAGCAAATTACCTGGATCATCCGTAGGGGCCGATTTATCGTGCCCATCGCCGATTTATCGGCCCCCAGAGAAATCTCCCCCATCCCTTCATCAACTTGTTAAACCTCATTATCGCGCGATTATCCAACCACCACCATCCCCAAATGGCGCCAATCGCTCAGCAACGCCTGGTATCACGCCGAAATCGGCGCTGATCTCGCCTCCGCCGCCGGACTATCAGACCACG
This sequence comes from Chloroflexota bacterium, assembly GCA_005881495.1. Next base: position 3,292 of record VBHI01000363.1, on the reverse strand, counting down.
CCGTTCTTTATATCCGTACCCACCATCAACCCGGTGGACCAGCCGCGGAATTACACGAAGTAGATGAGGTATCCTGACCAATGATCGAACAGATAACATCTGAAATAACTGAAGTGTCACTCTTGCAAGCCGCGGATGACAATATAGAGCAATCTGAGCGCTATGTTGTGCGCTTGCCCATCTTTGAAGGCCCCCTTGACCTTCTCTTGCACCTCATCGAAAAGCGGCAGATGGAGATTACTACCATTTCACTCTTTGCCGTCACCGACCAGTACCTGGCCTATTTACAACAATGGGAAGCTGAAGATCTGCCCCTGGCAAATATTGCCGCATTCATCTCTATCGCCGCTCGCTTGCTTTTCATCAAATCGCAGAGCCTCTTGCCTCGCACCTCTAAAGATGAACTGAGTGGTGAAACCGAAAGTGCGGCTGAAATGGCGGAAGAGTTGCAGCGTCACCTTGTCGAATACAAGCTGGCCAAGGAAATCGCCAATCTGTTGCGCCAGCGCGAAGAGGCGGGATTACAGACGCATGGGCGCTCCGGGCTGCTCGCAGGCATCGAGGCACAGCTGGCATGGACTCCTCCCACCCTCGTCGGGCTGGACGCCCAATCACTGGCCGCGGCCTTCCAGCGCCTCCTCGATTTGCGTGCCAAAGAAGAAACCATTGGAGTGGACTTTTTGCCCCTGGCGCGCATCACAGTTAAAGAGCGTATCAGTGAGATAGCCACCCTTCTCACTACAAAACCCTCGCTCCTGCTCTCCAACGTCCTCGAAAACGAAAGCTCCCGCTTCCTCATCATCATCACCTTTTTAGCGGTACTCGAAATGTGGAAATACGAGCGTATCGCCGTGAAGCAAGAAACCCTCCTCGGGCCAATTCTGCTAGAGCGCGGCACGCGCTGGGGAGAAACTCCCGCAGCGCAGGAAGAGGAAGAAATGGCCGAATTCGATACCCCCCCTCAAAACTTGACAGCAACCGACTCAAGATTTATAATGTAGTAACGATAAATCTTGCTAAAGGAACCTATTTTCCGGGGCGTGTTGAGGGAAAAATGGCGAAAAACCCCCGCAAGCACTCCTGACATATGACACCACACTATAAAGCTGATAAGGAGTTATACCTGATAATGGAAGAAGCTCAGGAAATACCACCGACTGAAGAAGAAACCGCTTCGCCAGAGGCCGCTCGCATTGCTGAACTAGAAGAGCAGCTTGCACAGGCGCGGCAGGAAGCAAGTGAACATTGGAATAAATATGTGCGTGAGCGCGCCGATATGGATAATTTCCGCAAGCGCCAGGAACGCGTGCTGGCTGATCGTGTACAAAACCAGAAAAAGGCACTACTACAGAAATTACTTGGAGTGATCGACAACGTCGATCGCGCGCTAACCTTTCAAGATACATTGGATCGCCAGGGATTGCAGCAGGCGCTGCGTATGGTTCAGTGGCAAATGAACGAAGTCCTGCGCAGTGAAGGATTGGCCCCTGTGCCAACGGTTGGTGAGCCGTTCAACCCTTATGTTCACGAGGCGATTGAAGCTGTCGAAGACAGTGATAAGCCCGAGGGTACCATCGTCGAAGAGGTTCTCAAAGGCTATACCCTCGGTGATGAAACGCTCCGCCCGGCCCGCGTCAAGGTTAGCATGGGCAATAAACAATAAGCAGGCCTGCAGAAGGCGCTTGATTGTATTGATAGCATAAAACAAACAAAGGGCTGTTCAAGGGAGCAAGTCTATGGAATACAAAGATTATTACAAAATACTCAATGTCCCGCGAGGGGCCTCCGCGGATGAAATCAAAAAAGCGTTTCGTAAGCTGGCGCGCAAACATCATCCAGACGTCAACCCCGGTGATAAAAAGGCTGAAATGAAATTCAAAGAAATTAATGAAGCCTATGAAGTTCTCTCTGACCCTGACAAACGGAACAAATACGACACGCTTGGCCCCAACTGGCAAGATCAGTTTGGACCTCCGCCAGCCGGCACCAGGCGCGCCTATAATTTTGGTGGCCGGACCTCGTCAACTCCCTATGAGTTTGAAGCAGGAGGAGGCCCTGCTTTCTCCGACTTCTTCGAGGCCCTCTTCGGACGTTCCGGTATGGCAAACACCGGCACGCGAAGCCCAAGGGAAGATTTGCGCCGGGCCGGGGAAAGTATTGAACAACCCGTAGAGGTAACCCTACAAGAGGCCTATCTTGGAGGAATGCGTACCTTCAATATTCAGTCAACGGAAATCTGTCCTATCTGTAAAGGAACAGGTGAGATCAATAATAAGTCCTGTACGAACTGTGGCGGCCAGGGCATGATACCACGCAATAAGCGTATCCAGGTCAAGATCAACGCCGGCGTTGATAACGGTTCCAAGATTCGCGTTGCTGGCGAAGGACAGCCCGGCATTGGCGGAGGACCGCGAGGCGATCTTTACCTGGTCATCAGCGTCAAACCCGATCCTAAGTTTGAACGGAAAGGGGATGACCTCTATGTTGATGCTGATGTTGACCTTGTTACCATGATGCTGGGAGGCGAGGTTCCCGTGCCCACCCCCGATGGACGCAAACTGGCGTTGACTATTCCACCAGAAACACAGAATCGCCGCCTCTTCCGCCTGGCCGGTAAAGGGATGCCTCACCTGCGTGGTGAGGGTAGTGGTAACCTCTATGCGCGCGTCCAGGTGCTTCTCCCAGCACACCTCTCCAGCGAGGAGCGCGAGCTGTTTGAGAAATTGGCTCGTACCCGGCGCGTCGAGTCCTACATGTAGGAAGGGGGGATAAATTGTGCCAGAGAAAGGCGACGGCGCTTGGTATATCATCAGCGTGGCAGCAGAGAAAGCTGCCGTGCATGAGCAGACATTACGTCACTACGAACGGTTGGGACTCATTTCCCCTGCCCGCAAGGGAAGTAGCCCCCACAGCCCACGCTTATACTCTGACCGCGATATCGAGCGTGTCATTCAGATTCGCAGCTTAATGGAAGATCTGGGTGTCAACCTCGCAGGCGTTGAAACTATCCTGCATATGAGAAACCTCATAGAGCAGATGCAGATTGAAACACAGCAACGCATAGAGCAGGTACAGAAGCAAATGGAGCAAGAGATAGAGCGCCTGCAACATCAACACGTATCTGAAACTCGCAGGCTCAAAGGCATCATTGAACGCATACAGCGCGAAAAAATGTGAAACGTTCCTCCGCCACCATGCACGCCCGGCCTGTAGGGGCGACCCTCATAGGCGCGGACTTAAGGAAAAAGGAGGGAAAAAAGCAAGACATCGTCCAGATGTGAGAAAGTAGATG
>VBHI01000362.1 GCA_005881495.1 Chloroflexota bacterium | reverse complement strand
GAAAGACCAGGAGCTTGTGGTGTACCAATCAACGGGCAATAGCTACTGGGAAGGCGCTGTGAGCATTCAGGGGCAGAGTGCAGGACAAGTTGTCCAGGGTGAAGGCTATGTTGAGTTGACGGGATATACTCCTGGTTCATAATCATTCTGAAAAATGTCTGTTAGGATGCGAGTCGACACACTCAGCTAGACAATAGGCTCGTTTGCTGATTCCTGTTGTTCGATCCGCCTCACTACCTGCTGCCACACTCTCAGCCATTGTTGCCTGACGTAGATAGTTTTGGTCTCTTTACAAACACTGCAGAGTACTGTGTCCGCATCTACATAGGCTTCCAGGAAATCGCCCACGATTCTCTTGATATCCTTACGCGGGGTACTGCTCCTGATTGTGGCTTCATAAAGGAGGTCTGTTAGTTCATCGATCAAAGCATCGCTGATCGGTTGGTTTGCTAACTTGTCTACCTTACTCATGATGATGTATGCTTTCTTCTACTACTCTCATCTTTGTTCAAATACAGGCATGGGTCACCTCCGTGGTCTCAAGGGTTGATCATCACCTTCTTGACACCACATGGGATCCCTTCCCACCATCCCTCCTTACAAAAGTGCAAACATAGAGCTGGAAAAGGAGACGCTTGGTATTCGGTGGTAGCTCGTATGCTTCCAGTTTGCCCAGAAGGTCTTCTACTTCCGAGGATACGCGTAAGTCGTGCAGATTGTCATCGCACAGCAAGATCTCGAGAAACAGGTTGAGAGATTTGAGGTAGCTATCATAGGCTGTCTCGGGATTGCCTTGATCCTCATAGATGTCACCTTCTGCTTTGAGCAGCGTTGCAATCAGTAGAGCCTTCTCTACGTTCAATACACCAAGTAAGGTGAGCATCGCTAACAAGGTCTCTTCTGAGATGGCATGAAGAAAGCCAGAACCCGCTCCCACTGTCTGTTTGAATAACTCGTCTATCAAGGAGAGGGCTCCTTGATAATCCTGAATTTCTTTGTGATAGATAATTTGGGCTAAAGCCCGGCCAACAACTTCAGCAATTCTTAGGATGTAATCTTTCTGTGTCATATGCTCTTTCCTTCATCGTTTAGAGGGAGATTACCAAAGTAACGTGAGTATTTGTACAGGCTAAAGCTAAAGGGGTCCAGTATGCGCCACGCTGGTATCCTCTATAATCGCGCGCAGTTGTCTGGCATCGAGCGTTTCATGCAAGCGGAGTGAACGAGCGATGCCATCCAGTGTCTCACGGTGCGAGGTCAACAGAGCGATAGCTCGATCATAGGCACATTTCACGATGCGATTGACTTCTTCATCGATGATGCTGGCCGTCTGCTCGCTATATTCGCGAGAGCCAGGAGCTCCGGCAGTGCCCCCAAATGGGTCATTGCGTTCGCTAAAGGAGATTGTGCCGAGCCGTTCGCTCATGCCCCAATGTGTAACCATCTGACGCGCAATCGCGGTGACGCGCTGCAGATCGTTTTCAGCACCGGTCGTGATGCGCCCAATGGCCACTTGCTCAGCAGCGCGACCACCCAGGGCTGTCACCAATTGCGCTTCCAGGTACTCTTTCGAGTAGTTGTAACGGTCATCCAGTGGCGTATACTGTGTCACACCAAGCGCCTGGCCACGTGGCACGATCGTTACCTTCGTCACCGGATCCACATCCTCTTGCAGCAGACCAGTCAGCGCATGACCGCTTTCATGGTATGCAACCACATTCAGATCCGCTTCACTCAACACCAGAGGACGCTCTGCGCCAATGAGAATCTTGTCCAGGGCAGCATCAAAGCAGTTCTGTGTCACCGCAATCAGATTGCGGCGTGCTGCCAGCAGAGCCGCTTCGTTGACGAGATTGGCAATGTCGGCGCCAACCATCCCAGGGGTGGCACGTGCTATCGTAATCAGGTCTACATCTTGTGCCAGCGGCACGCCGCGCGTGTGAATCTTGAGAATGGCCAGGCGGCCATTCCAGTCGGGCCGTTCCACGACCACGCGGCGGTCGAAGCGTCCCGGGCGTAAGAGGGCCTTGTCGAGGCCATCAGGCCTGTTTGTGGCGGCAATAACCACGACAGCCCGTCGCGTATCAAAGCCATCCATCTCAACCAGCAACTGGTTCAAGGTTTGCTCCCGCTCGTCGTTGCTATTGATACTGGTCCCGCGCTGGCGACCGACGGCATCGATCTCGTCGATGAAGATGATGCTGGGAGCAGCTTTCTTCGCCTGATCGAAGAGATCGCGCACACGGCTGGCACCGACGCCGACCAGCACTTCGACGAATTCCGAGCCGCTCATTGAGAAGAATGGGACGCCCGCCTCGCCGGCGACGGCGCGTGCCAGCAAGGTCTTGCCAGTTCCAGGAGGGCCTACCAGCAACACACCTCGGGGAATCTTTCCACCCAGGCGCTGGAACTTCTGCGGTGTCTTCAGAAATTCAACTACCTCGACAAGATCGTACTTCGCTTCATCAACGCCCGCGACGTCAGCAAAGGTGGTGCTTGGCCTATCTCCTGGCACAACTTTGGCGCGGGTCTTCCCGAAGCTGAAGACGTTCTGCTGGCTCTGTGTGGCCCGACGACTAATAAAGAAGATGACGCCGAACACTAAAATGAAAGGGAGGAAGCTGACTAAAATGTTCAGTAAGACATTATGATCGGCCACGGGCTTCGCCTGGTACTGCACGTGATACTGGTTCAGCAAGGTGATGAGATTTGGGTCGCCGTTGGGTAACTGCGTCAGGTGATAATGGTTCGTAAGCACAGGGTTGCCATTGGCATCGGTCAAGGAGATAGCGTTCTTGAAGTCACCAGTGACATCCTGTCCCTGGAAAATGACATTCACGACATTGTCATGCATGACTTGCTGGTAGAACGAGCTGTATGGAAGCTCACCGACTGGTTGACCATTCATATTTGACCCCTGACCGTTTAGAAAGAGGGACCCGGTTGCCAGCACTGATAGCAAGGCAATGATGAGAAGGAAAACCCTCAACGGGTAAGTCCCTTTCTTTCGTGGATCATTGCCATTGGCGTCGTCGCCATTGCTTGGATTATGAGAGTGTTGCCCTCGAGCCGAATCTTGATCGTCAGAGTTGCGCTGGTACATATGTGTAACCTGGGTATCCATTGGTTGATCCGCTTTCTGTATAATCGTTGAACACGTGGATGATAGAGAATGAGTATCTTTGCATGATTGCAGCAGCTCCCGATGTCAGAGGCAAAATCACCTATCTGACTGCATTGTCAAAGTGATAACCAGTAGCGGAAGGCTGGTTTGAACGATTTTGCAGTCTGATACCAGGAGCTTCTATTAAAAAAGGACGCCGTACGGTACTGTCCTTTCAATAAGTAGATTCGCCCGAGGTTACAACACTTGGCAATCTCCTGCCCAGCCCCATTTTCAACTGCTTTTTGCTTCACTACAGACGACTGCTCTTTATGAACTTGTCCACAGAGGTAGGTAATTTTGTCTAGGCGATGCCAGGGCAATACAAGGGAACAATTACACGATTCTGTCGATGGCTCCCTGCTTCCACTCATGCTATAAGTCATGTGTCCCATCTCGGGACGTCTCTTGCAACGAACGTAAAATCACACGATGGTCACACTTGACCAAGAACGGAAAGAGGAACTATTTCATGAGGTTTTTGATGAATACGGTGACAACCCAATTCCTGAGTAGTGAATCAGTCAGAAGGAGAACGCAGATATGAAGAAGAAGAATAAGTTGATCTTGGCAAGCTCTATTGGCATTTTCTTGGTGATCGGTTCACTGATCACCGCGTTGGTCCTTTCATCCGCACTGGCGACCGGCACGAGCAGCAACGCCGCGGCGAACGGCTCCAGTGGCTCTGGCGCCATCGTCATCGCCTGGAATAAGGAGCTGCTCAAGATCGTCAAAACGCCCGGCGCTCAGCCAGCCACCGTTCACCCGACGCTCAGCTATGCCATCCTGCACGCGGCGATCTACGACGCCGTCGTCTCCATCACCCGGGACGCCCCTGCCTATGTCTTCTCGGTAAACGCTCCGCGCAGCGCGCGGGCCGACGCAGCAGCAGCCACGGCCGGTCATGACACCCTGACGGCGCTCTACCCCAAGTGGAAGGCGGCGCTCGATCAGCAGCTCGCCGGCGAGCTCGCCACGATCCCAAACGGAGCGGGCAAACAGCAGGGAATCCAGGTCGGCCAGGCTGTCGCCGCGCGCTTGATCGCCATCCGCGCCAATGACGGTTCTGCCGCCACGTCCCAACCCTTTGTGCCGGGCAACCAGCCAGGCAACTACCAGCCCACGCCGCCGAAGTTCCCGGCACCCGTTTTCACCAACTGGGGTAACGTGACCCCCTTTGTGCTGAACAACGCGGCACAGTTCCGCCCGGGGCCGCCCCCTGCGTTGACCAGCCAGGCTTATGCACAAGCCATCAACGAGGTGAAGAGCCTGGGTCAAAACACCAGCACGACGCGGACGTCTGACCAGACCGTGATAGCAAAGTTCTGGGCGGGGCCGATCTGGAACACCTGGAATGAGATCGCCGAGAACGCCGCGCTGGCGCATCACACGAACCTGGAGACCACCGCGCGCCTGTTCGCGGCGCTCAACCTGTCTTTCGCCGACAGCGCCATCGCCTTCTACGATGCCAAGTACCACTACCAGCTCTGGAGGCCGATCACGGCCATCCGCCTGGCCAACACCGGCGGGAATCCGGCGACGGTCGGCAACCCGAACTGGACGCCGCTCGCAGTTACCGCAGCTGATCCCTCTTATCCAGGCGCCCACAGCACGATTAGCGCGGCCGGAGCGAACGTGCTGTCCGCCTTTTTCGGGAACCAGGATCAAATCCGGGTCACCTCCGACGTACTGCCAGGCGTCGTTCGGACCTTTGCTAGCTACAACGACGTGGCGACGGAGGCCGGCCTGAGCCGGATCTACGCGGGACAGCACACTCGGCTCGATCACGAGGCGGGCCTGGAGCTCGGGCATAACATTGCGCAATTCGTGCTCCCCCACTTCAGCGGTCAATGAAGGCGAGACGAGCAGTTCGTGACGGCGCACCGAACGCGTTAGAGCAGCGGTCCACACCAGCCAGGGTTTTGTCTAGCGGCAGCGGGTTCGAATAGAGAGCCCAGACGAACCCGATCAGCTTGGCAACTGGTGGATGACCTCACAAACAGGTTGCGAGGTTGTCCACGTGGTCGCCTGGGTCGATTTGGGGTGATTGTAATATGTGGGGCTAAACATACGCGAAGCCTGGCGAAGAGAAGCAATAGGAGATGATGAGCATGACACGTAGATCTGCGCCACGTATGCGTCCAGCGGTAGATGTGGGGCCGCGTATTGATGCCGTCCAGTCGGACACCCCGGCCGGAACGCTCGGTGGGTTCACAGCTTTGCTGGAGAGTGCGACGCAGCCGATACTGGCGGTGACGTACTGGTTCGATCCTGCCCCGCATCCTGGACCCTATCCTGTCACGGTCAGGTTTTCCGGGCGCCGCGTCGATGTGATAGGGAGGTTGCAGTCTAGCGATCGCTTCGTCCAGGACGAGATGATCGAGGAGGTCATCCCAGGGAGTGGCCCGATCTCACTCACGGCCCGTGTCCGCAGCATCAATCCTGGCGAGTGGGTCGTGACAGCGCGCATGCTGGGGTCCGCTCCCCCAGCACGTGGGCCGCGTTCCCATACTCCCGCGGCCCCTGAGGCTGGTCCGCCGCATCCAGCCGCTCGGTTTTGGCGCAGGTGGGCACCGTCCGCGGAGTCGGCCGAACATGTGAGAACGTGCCCGACCCCTTTCGCCCGGGTGCCGGGGATCTTTCCCGGCATTTGGGGAGCGATGGTAACACTGGGCATCGCTGTCGCGCTGGCGCTCCAGTCCCTGGTGATTGCCGGTGACCATCGTGCGGTTGGCCCATGGTGGGCGGTAACACTTGTCGCCATCGCGGTCGGCATCGTCGGTGCGAAGGTGTGGTTCATCGTCCTTTACCGGCGCGAGCACCGCATAGAAGGATGGTGCATTCAAGGGTTCATCGCCGGCGCCACCCTGGCGGCTGCGATACTGCTCGTGGTGCTTGACGTGCCGGCTGGAGTCTTTCTCGACGTGACGGCTCCGGGTCTGCTTGTCGCAATGGCTGTGGGCAGGGTGGGATGCTTCTTCGCAGGCTGCTGCGGGGGGCCGCCTACTGCGTCCCGCTGGGGAGTGTGGTCATCCGATCAACGCGTGGGAGCGCGCCGTATCCCCACACAGCTGCTGGAGTCGATGCTCGCCTTGAGCCTGGGGCTGGGGGTGTTGGGGGTGGTCGTGAGTCACGGACCAGCGGGCGGAGCCTTCTTCGTTGGGGCGTTGGCGGCCTACACCCTGGTGCGACAAGGTATTCTGCATCTGCGCGCCGAGCCGCGCAAAACAAGGCTGGGTGGACTGCTCACCACGGCCCTGGCAGCGCTTGTGCTCATCACAGGCGTGGTATTTCTCGCTCGATAACCGTCGAGTACCTCGTGGCGGGCTGCATCTGGCAGCGACGACCTCCGAGGCAGACGTCGAGATTGCGCTTACACTGCTGCTCTCCCGACCCTCGACGCAGTACGTGAACTCATACGGGAGTTCCGACCGGCGTTGGAACCGCAGGTCCGTGCTCTGGCGCTCTATGTAGGCATCTAGGACGGGCCCATGCCGTCGCAGCACCGTCTTATTGATGCTAGCGACGCAAGCGAAGTGGCGCAGGCGTAGGCTAGGTAATTCGGTCTAGAGTGCTCACGGCACAACGAGAGATGGAATTACACTATTTTGTCGATGTCCTTCTGCTCCCAGCAAGGTATATCTTTTATTGTGACGGTTAGCTAGAAGTCATCTCAGGCTATACCCGTCCTAAAAGGAGGATTTGATGGAGTTAATCGTCTTTTTTGCCGTGCTGGTTGCGCTCGATAGTGCGACCTTGCGCTGGGGCTTCAACAGCAATGATGGCTTTGACAACCTTGAATGGGAGCGGCGACAGCGCTGGTATGGATTTCACTAGTGCATATGCAGAGCATCTTGTAGAAATGGATCATTATGAGTATTAATACACCACCTATCACACCACAGCAATATGAAGTTTTGCACGGCGGAGGGGCCGAAGCTGCTGAAATTGCAAAACAGCGATTGTCGCGGCGACGATTCCTTCGTCGATCTCTGTTCGCTGTCTGGGGGCTGTCTTCAACCGCAAGCGTGGCTGGCGCACTCGCCATGCTCTACCCAAACCTGGCCGGCCAGTTTGGCGCTTCCTTGACCATTGGCCAAAAAACGGATTTTCCTGCCGCCCGACCAGCCGATTTCAAGATTAATCAAGCAGGCATATTCTATCGCCAGCCAGCTAAAACCTATATAGTACACATGGCGAAAGATACCGAGTTCTTATTAAAGGGAACGGCGTTTGAGGACCAGTTGATCGCGGAGACTGTCGTCAAAGATAATGATGGCTCGCACTGGATTGCGTTGTATCAACGCTGTGTTCACCTGGGTTGTACGGTCCCGTTTCGCGATGACTGCGTGAGCTTCAAATGTCCCTGTCACGGCTCTCACTATAATGTTGACGGTGAATACCTGGATGGCCCTGCACCAAGGAGCCTGGATCGCTTCGCGCTCTCCTTCAATGGAGAAAATGTGGTAGTTGACACTGGGATGCTCAACAATAAAGTGCTACATCCTGATGCCACCACGCGTTTGATCCCGGTACCAACTGTACAGTGCAGCGCGTAATAAATGCACTTTCTATTGTTTCTATTGTAAGGAATCACGGACAGAGGTGGATACGCTATGAGTATGCATGACGACCAGACACAACCAGCGAAAGGCTCGGCACCTATCCGTCTTGCCAACGACGCTAGCGCGTCTAGCTCCGCTCAGGCAAGACGAAAGGAGAAGGTGCAGGTAGGCGACAAGGCCCCAGACTTTACGCTCCTCGCCCAATCAGGTGCGCCAGTAAGCCTTGGGGATTTTCTCGGTAAGAAACATATCGTGCTGTATTTCTATCCGAAGGATAACACTTCCCTCTGTACTGAAGAGGCGTGCGCATTTCGGGACAATTACGAGGTCTTCAAAGACGCTGGAGCGGAAGTAATTGGGGTCAGCTCCGATTCGGTGGAGTCACATCGACAGTTCGCCAAAGAACATCAACTCCCCTTCATCCTGTTGAGCGACGTAGACGGCGTAATCAGAAAGCGTTATGGAGTTCCCACAGCTTTCGGGCTGCCGGGGCGTGTGACGTACATCACCGACAGACAGGGAATTGTCCGTAGCATCTTCTTCTCGCAATTCACCTCGAAGAGACATGTCGACGAAGCACTGCAGACGCTGCAATCGATCCATGAGGAACATGTGTAGTTGGAAAGAAAGGAAATACCTATGTCACTACCGCTTTTTTGCGCATAAAATTTTTATGGGCTGCACTTTCATTGTCAACTTTTGCTTGCGTATTCGGCTCAATCGGAGAGTCCCTAATGTGCTCGTAGCAAGAGAGATAAGCCTCTTTTTGCTTCCCTCTGCATGGTCCGCGCTCGTTTTTTGAATTCGCCACCAAGATCACATTAAGTGAGTTCGTTTGCTTACAAACTATCGCAATATACCAAAGGGACTTTCCCAGAATGGTGGCACAAAAGAGGCTGGTTTTTACGATGGGGATGCTAGGCAACAAGAGAACTGCTTACCGGAGCCAAAGGAACTCGCTAGCTTCAAGCTAGCGAGTTCTCGATGGGATGACTCGCTCTTACGTGCCTTCCCTGACCTCAGTGATCTCATCTGCGACTCCCCCGTGGGCCTCGCGATGTACCGCCTCAGCTGCTTCTTTGCTTGGAGCCTCGCAGAGGCAAAACACCTTGCCGGTGCCTTCATCATACCAGTACCGCAAGTACTTGACTCCGTACTTGTTCTGAACCTCAAGGTCTTTCTGGTGGGCAGCGGTGACCGCTTCAGAGGTCAATCCCTCCACCTTGTGATGAGTATCCATATAGAGTGGCATCGTCACGTCCTCCTTATCTCGCGAATTGTTCGCGCTCAGGTTTGGATAGAAAGGGTTGAAAATACAAAACGACAATAGGTGCTTCGATCGACGATACTATCAGCCAGTGGTGTTGCTATCGTCTTTGTCTGCATAGGACTAGTATGCACGAAAATCACCGGATTTCTCTTCGTGAAAATACGAAGAGAATCGAGGACAAGATACGAATATTTCTGTGAGGAAGAGCGGGAGAGATACGTAGCTTTCGGGAAGAGCGATGCAGAAACCTCTGTGTGGTGCGCAGAGGTCCACCCATATAGGCATGGTGCAAGAAGGGACGTATTGTCGTACCCTGGCAGGTGATTCAGAGCTGGCCCTGCTCTTTTTGCCTCAGCCCTTTTTCGGTGGCCCACACGGGTTTTGTGCCCGCGAGGTAAAGCCTAATTTGGACAGGATGTTCTCGATGTGCTTCTCAATCGTCCGCGAGTTGACGACCAGGATCTCGGCGATCTCCCGACTCGCTTTGCCCTGTGCGATCAAGGCAGCCACTTCACGCTCGCGCTCGGTGAGGCCACCAAAAGCTCTTTTGGCGGCACGGCGCGGCGAGAGCAGCTCTTGACGAGGAAGCAGTGCAGTCGCCTGCTGCAGGAAATGAGCACGAAGAGCGGTGTCTGTGATGGGGGCGGCGAGGTCCTCGATCAGTTCCTGGGCGAAGGCCTTGGCATGTTCCGCCTCCTCGTCACGCCGCTGGGCCCGATACAGGTTCCCGAGGTCGATGGCGATGCGCCACAGCAGCGGTCGTAGGTCTTGCGTCACTGCTCCCGCTTGTGCGGCTTGCAGTGCAGTCTCGGCCTCTGCTGGCCGATTCAGCGTGGCGAGCGCTTTCCCACGCAGATGCGCCAGGTGAGGAATGCTTTGCTCACCGGCAACATGCGCAGCGGACGCGAACAGCTGCTCAGTGATGGCGAGCGTACGATACGGTTCCCCCTGGGCCAGGGCGAGTTGCGCACGCGCATACCAGATCAAGCGCTGCGCCTGCGTTTGCGGAGGGGCATCCGAAGCGAGCGCGGCAGTGAGAAGAGATTCGGCTCGAGCGAAATCCTTGAGTCCAATACACACCGAGGCGAGGTGCGCTGATGCGTGGTAGATCCAGAACCATGAGCCGATCTCCTGTGCGAGTGCGAGCGCTTGCTCCAGGTGCTGACGTGCCTCTGAGAGTGCAAGCAGATCGAGATACAGTGCTCCCAATGCCCGGTGTCCGGCCGTCATCCACTGGCGATGTTCGATCTCTTCTGTGATGCGGAGGCCATCTTGTGCAAGCTCCAGCGCACGTGCGTACTCACCCCGTGGGCCCAGGAACATGGCCATGTGAATCAGGGTGTAGGCTTCATCAGAGCGCTGGCCAATCTCGCCTGCGATCTTCAACGCGAGCTCGCCTTGATGAAACGACAATGAAATGAGCACAAGATACCGAAAAGAGCCCATTTCATGGCCGTAATATTCCATGCTAACTCCGAAAAAAGTAAGAGTGTGTATTATGCGCTTCTACAGCTATTTCATAGTCGCTCATGTAACATGCTGACTACAATAGACAAAGATCGCAATATTTCAGAACGGATGATCGAAGTAGCCACCACAAGGGTTTGTGAGTTATCCTGGCATGGGCGGTTGGCCATGAAAAACGCTCGTTGATGAGTGCTCAACGAGCGTTTTGTCGAGGTCTTGTAGAGCGTTATGCCTGCTCTACTTCGGGCGCGTTCTCAGTGTTCGCCTGCTGAGGATGCTGGCTGCTTCCGTCGATGAACTCGGAAAGCTCTGTGCGGGAGCGCTCGAGGAACGTACGCAGTTGGCCCTGTTTCTCTGCATTGCCATGCGCAGCACGGGCTGCAATCACGAAGAGCCGTGCTACTTCTGCCGCAGTGCTGCGTAGGGCCTGCTGCTCTGCTGTTGGCTGTTGCCAGCGACCACTCACTCCGTGGTAGCCAGGGCGAGCGTAGAAGAATGCCGGGCACCGATACCCGCGAAAGAAGCGGGGACCGGACCAATTGCCTCTGTCAAACCGTGGTCCAACATGTCTTTTCTTTGATAACGATATATCGTTATCAATGTATATCAACAATACGATATATCGGTATTATTCCCGGTTCGCTGTAGTGGAACCATGCGCACCAACTTCAGCGTTGAACAAGCGATTGCCCGGCCCCACCACAGGGCGGGGCCGGGCTCACTGTCGGTACAAACTATAGATGGGCAGCCGGCTTAGAGCACCACGGTGACCTGACGCAGCATCCCTCCCCTCAGGAAACTCAGCGTCACGGTGTCTCCTGCCTGGTGGCGGCGCACCACCCGTTGGAGATCTGCCGGTCCGGTCACCGGCTCGCCCGCAGCCGCAATCACGATATCCAACCGCTTGAGTTGGGCATGAGCTGCTGGCCCACCGGGGCGGATCTCCAGCAGTTCCATACCAAAGTGCTGGGTGAGATGCAGCCGCTGTCGCAGGGTCGGGTCGATTGGCACGCGCATCCCACCGACACCCAGGGAGATCCCTGCCGGTGGGGCCTCGCGTCTCTGATTAATGCGAGCCAGAGCCGCTTTGATCGTCTCCAACGGGATCGAGAACCCCAGTCCTTGTGGCATCGGCATCATCGCCGTCGTGATGCCAACCACGCGCCCGCTGCTATCGACCAGGGGACCACCAGAGTTTCCAGGGTTGATCGAGGTATCGGTCTGGATGAGGTCGGTCATTTTCCGTGTGCCCGGCCCTTGCAGCGTCCGACCAAGCGCACTGACGACTCCGGCCGTGACCGTCCAGTTCAAGCCATATGGATTCCCGACGGCGATGACCAGCTGCCCGACTCGCAGCGGTCCGCGGCCCAATTCTGCCACGGGCAAGTGCTCGGCGCCAATGCGCAGCAGAGCACTATCGACGTCTGGCTCACTGCCGACGAGACTGGCATCAAAGGTGCGCCCATCCGCCAGCGTCACCTTCACCCGCCGTGCCTTGGCCACCACGTGGGCACTTTTGCCACCTCAATGGGCGAGCGGCGCGGCGCATGCGCGATCTGCCTTTTTCCCGCTAACATTTGGACAACCAAACGGAGTGCGAGGAATTTGTAGGAGCGTTGCGCTCGTTCCTGGAACGGGTGCCGCTCGCTGTCGATGTGCCGGGCTTGCTAGGGCATTGGCGCTGGTTTGGGGAGTGGAGCCTGGGGTGCGTTGGGGTACTGGGTGATTGGATGGTGGAAACGGTGGACACGCTGTGCAAGGAAGGAGAAACGACCTTAACCATCGAGGCGCTGAAAAGGCATGCCTTGCAGCCTGACCAACAGCTACGCATGGAAATGGAGGCTCGCACAGGGGAATACAAAGTGGAGCGGGCAAAAGCGCAAAGCGAGCAAGAACTCCAACAATTGCTCGGCAACCCGACGGCTCTTCCGGGCGCCGCACTTAAGAACCTGGAAGCCAATGGGGTCTCGTCTTTGAGTACATCCCCTGACACGACTAGGAGCACACGTGGCAAAAAACGGATTGAGCGTGAGGCATTCCGCGATCCCGTAGGAGATCAGATGGAGCCGTGAATGCTCTGAAATGTACGTTTTCTGGCGTGCTGGAGATCGTGCCACAGCGTTTTCTGGACAGTGGTATCTCACGTGTGGAATGCCCCCAATGTGCAGCAATGCGCTCCCTGGAACTTCGCAATGAACTCCTCCGGTTTCCGTCTCATGACAAACGCAAAACACGCACCCCGCAGACAGATCGGCGCTGGGCAAAACGTGAAACCGCTTGGGATGTGGTTGGAGGATAGAGAAAGTCAGCTCTGTATGAACAGACGAGCTTACAGCCCCAGGGTACGTATTTTTGCACCGACAGACCATATGCATTGAGAGATCCTTTCCTCACTACTCAAGCGAAAAGTCCGTAGCCTCGGGATAGCTTTCAGCGTAAGAAGATATGGCAGGCCTCTACTTCGCCTGTGGATAGAGCCACGCATGGAAGAGGCGCGTCGTAAGTGGCCGTCCGACATACGTCAGCAGAAAGGCAAGGAACACCGTCACCATCCCATTCGTGATCAGGAGCGGCCAGCCATGCAGGAAAGCGTTGAGAAGGAGGAGAATGATCAAACTTGCCAGGTAGGCCGAGGGGATGATCGCAAGAAACAGCTTCCACTTTGGCGGTGTCATGTCCAGCAAATCAGGAAGGGTGAACCATACCTCCAGCCCGCTCCACGTTTGTGTGTAGGGAGTCGAGAAGGCCGCTGCCTCTTGCACCAATTTGGCCCGGTCTTCCGACTGCATCCCTGATGGCCAGGAACGCGCTCACTTGCGGCGAGAGCGCGTTGAACCCAGGCATAGAAGTCGTTTTCATGTCCGGGTTGGAGCGTTCCTCCTCCAGCCGAGGGCCCTCGGCTGGAACCACTCGTTGGGAGACATACCCTTGAAGAAACGGAATGCCGAAACGAACGAGTGCCTCCTCATATCGAATGTATGCCCAGCGATGAGCCTGGTGGCCCCGCTTGCGCACGTCCAGGTGTTGGAAGCCGTGGATGGCCTGCGCCGGCGCTCGCTCATCGAGCGGGGGCAACGTGCCGGCAGCTTCACCTTGCAGTCGGTGGTGCTGGAGTACGTGACCACCAGGCTGATCGCCACGGCAAGTGAGGAGATCCAGCAGGGGCGGCTCTCGCTCCTCATCCAGCATGGACTAGAGCGAGCACAAGCCACGGAATATGTGCGACAGGCGCAGCAGCGTCTGCTGCTCGCCCCGCTGCTCGCGCGCCTCGAGAGCGCATACCAGGGGCGAGCCGAGGTGGAGGGAGAGTTGTGCTCCTTGCTCGACCAGCTGCGCGGTTGGCCCCAGCAGTCACAAGGGTATGGCCCGGCCAACCTGGTGGCGCTGCTGCGGCTGCTGCGGGGACACCTGCGTGGGCTGGATCTCTCGCGTCTGGCTCTGCGCGGCGTGTCCCTGCAAGGGGTCGAGCTGCAAGACGCGACCCTTGCCGGGGCCTGATGCGTGAGTGCGTCTTTACCGAGACCTTTGATGCGATCTGGGCGATCGCCATCAGCTCCAGCGGGCAATATTGGGCCGCCGGGAGCAAGCGGGGGGAAGTGCGGGTGTGGCGTGAGGCAGGCCAGAGCTTGCACCTGACCTGGCAGGCCCACACCGAATTCGTCTGGCCCCTTGCCTTCAGCCCGGACGAACGCACGCTTGCCAGCGGAGCCCTGATGGCAGCGTCAAGCTGTGGGATCTGGAGCGTGGCGAGTTGCTGCGGGTCATACAGGGCTCCGTGGCCTCCCTCTACAACCTCGACTGGAGTCCAGACGGCATGCAGTTGGTCAGTGGCGGCACTGATACGCTGGTCACCATCTGGGATGTAGCCGGTGGGACGCCACTCAGGGTGTTGCGCGGCCATCACTGGCAGGTATACGGCGTGGGATGGAGTCCTGATGGGAGCAGGCTGGCCAGTAGCGGGTGGGATAGTGCCATCCGGCTCTGGAACCCAACCACCGGAACCTGTGTGCAGATCCTGCGGGACCTCGACCACCCCGATATCGTCTTCTTCGGGGTGGCGTGGAGTCCAGACGGGAAGCTTCTGGCCTGCGGAACCTATCAGCGTGGAGTACAGATGTGGGATGTGACCACCGGCTCCCACCGTGGGGTCGGGGAGGCGCACGCGACCTGGATCCGTCGTGTGGCCTGGAGCCGGGATGGCACGCGGCTGGTCGGCGGTGACGAAGATGGCCACGTGTATGCGTGGGACGCCTCTGATGGTACGCAGCTGCTGCGGCTGGCGGGACATCACGGGGCAGTCACGAGTGTAGCCTGGAGCCCCGATGATAGGTGGCTGGCCTCGGGCGGCCGAAGAAGCGAGAGTGGGGAGCTCTTCGTGTGGGATGCCCGCAGTGGGGAGCGCCACCCCGCCTGGGGAGAGGGCAACGCGGTCTGGTTCCAGCATTAGATGTCCCTTTCAACAGAGCAGCGTCATCGGTATCTCTCAGTCAGCAGGAACGTTTGCTATCGCGATTCTATCCCGGTGTGTCAAGGTAGATCAGCGCGGTTTCCCACATGTCGTGGTATCATCATTGCATGAGTGCATACCAGACCGACTCCCGCATCGACGAATACATTCAGACGCTCCCTGGCTGGCAGCAGGAGATGTGCCGCCAGGTGCGAGATCTGGTGCACGCCGCCGACCCGGACGTGACCGAGACCATCAAGCGCACCAAGCAGCCCTATTTTACGCTGCATGGCAACATCTGCGCGCTGCTGGGAGCGAAGGATCATCTCAACATTTTCATCTACGACCCCATCGTGCCCGATCCCGAGGACCTGATTAACCAGGGGCAAGGGAACCTGACAGCACGGGCGATTCAAGTCCGTCAGGACGAAACCATCAACAGGCGCGCCCTGTTGAACCTCTTTCAAGCCATTATCGCCAATAACCGCGCGGGCGGGTGGCGCAAGCTCAAAGGGAGTCAGTAGCGATCCTTATGGCGATACGATGCTCGAGACGGGTATCTGGGTTCTCAGCTGGTGAACCACGGGCAGCCAGTTCTATTGAAAAGCTGATGATCACAAGAAGAAGAGCTCGCTGTTCTCTTCATATGTAAAATACGGGAAGAAACTCCTTCTCCACATCATGTGATGACGACTTGCCTCGACAGATCCTTGGAGCGCCAGAGCCCTTGCAGCAGTGTTGCGAAAAAGGCCAATTCTCAACACATGTGCGGTCTACTGTCATCGTGGAATAGAATGAGCATGAAAGGCCAAAAATGCGCGCCGTAATCGTGGAATGACTCTACGGTCATCGTAGAAAAAGTACGTTGTGAACCTCGATACCATACGTATAACCGCTTGCTTGATTGTGAGGGCTTTGTTGGACGATGGGTTCGAGAAACTGATGCTTGCGCATGAATGTGAAGACGTTACGCAGACTGCTTTGCCATTCATCCGTCATACCGCTCTCCTCAAACGGTCAAAAGATGAAGTGAACTGGCTACCCTCGATGGAGATGGCATTGACGAAGGTCGAGAAGACCACACCGCCCATCTTGACCATATGGTACAATACCTGGACGGTGATTCGTTAATGAGGAGAACACTATGAACAAAGTATCTTCCAAAGACGGCACCCCTATCGCCTTCGATCGGTCGGGGAAGGGACCGGCGGTCATCCTGGTAGGTGGTGCATTCCAATATCGAGCCATTGACCCACGGACGGCCCAATTGGCTGCACTCCTGGCGCAGCACTTCACCGTGTTCCACTACGATCGTCGGGGACGAGGCGACAGCGGTGACACGCAACCGTATGCAGTTGAGCGTGAGATTGAAGACCTCGAAGCCCTCATGAAAGAAGCGGGTGGAGCGGCGTTCGTGTTCGGTATGTCCTCCGGCGCGGTTCTCTCCCTGGAGGCGGCAGCGCGCGGCCTCAAGATCAAGAAACTGGCGATGTATGAGCCACCTTTCAACTCTGGTGATGACACTGCTCGTCAAGCGGCAGAGAACTACACGAAGCAATTGACGGCTTTGCTAGCAGGGGGTCGTCGAGGAGATGCTGTCGCACTCGCCATGACGACCTTTGGCGCGCCTGCCGAAGCCGTTGCCGGGATGCGACAAGCACCATTATGGTCACTCTTCGAATCGGTGGCACCTACGCTTGCCTACGATAACACGATCATGGGTGATGGCTCTGTACCCACCAAATTGATGGCATCCGTCACCGTGCCCACGCTGGTCCTAGACGGTGGAGTGAGTCCCGCATTCATGCAAAACGCCGCGCAAGCGGCTGCAGACGCCCTTCCCAATGCTGGGCGCCGCACGTTGGAAGGCCAGACCCACGATGTAGCGCCGGAGGTCCTCGCTCCCGTTTTGGAGGAGTTTTTCGCTGGCTGATCTTCACTCGTGTATGCAGTGTGACCCAATTCACGTAGCAGATGACAGAGGAGCATGCTCATAATTCACAGTTACGGGCATAAAACCCGAGAGTTGTTAAGCGATCAAGTACCATGCCTAAAATGCTTGCACTAACAAGCAATGTTTCGTTTCAATCGTCTCTGCAATAGGTGGTTTATTCAATAGGGTGGAGAGGAAGCATAGACCACATGATTGTGGTTTACTCAGCAGCGTGATATCATGCAACAGGTTCCACAGATCAGAGCGAATTGGAAAAGGTATGTTCATCCTGTTGCTGCTGGTGCGCATCGTGGTCTTTGCGCTTGGGGCTTATCTTGTCTTTCGCGCATGCCTTTCGGCGCTGCGCACCTTCGTGCTGCCGCGGTCAGCACCGGACAGGTTTAACCGCACGACTTTTATTGTGGTACGCCAGCTTTTTGAGTTACGCAGTAAGCGCCTGCAAACCTATCTTGAGCGTGACAAGGTGATGGAGCTGTATGCCCCGGTTGCCCTCATCGCCCTACTCGTTGTCTGGTTGTTTTCGATTAACCTGGGGTACATCGCAATGGACTGGGCGATCGATGCGCAGTCCTGGTACGTCGCCTTCAAGATCAGCGGCTCGTCCTTGCTCACGCTCGGTTTTGCCCTGGTCGATAACTTCCCGACGGCAGTGCTGGTTTTTTCAGAAGCGACCATCGGCTTGATTCTGATTGCGTTACTCATCGCTTACCTGCCTACGATTTATGCAGCGTTTTCACGGCGCGAGGCTGCTGTCACGATGCTTGAAGTGCGGGCCGGCTCGCCACCCTCCGCGGTTGAGATGATCAAACGGTATTCCCGCCTAAAGCGCTTAGAGCAGCTTGGCGAGCTGTGGACAGCCTGGGAAGCCTGGTTTGTGGATCTCGAAGAGAGCCATACGTCGCTGGCCGCGCTGTCATTCTTCCGCTCGCCGCAGCCCCATCGTTCCTGGGTGATTGCTGCCGGGGCTGTGTTGGATGGTGCCGCTCTCGTGCGCTCTGTAGTCGATATACCGGCTGATTCCCAGGCCGATCTCTGTATTCGTGCCGGGTACCTGGCTTTGCGCTATATTGCCGCTTTCTTTCGCATTTCCTACAATCCCAACCCATCTCCAGACGATCCGATTAGCGTCTCGCGGGCGGAGTTTGAGGCTGCGCTGGACGAAATGGCCGAGGCGGGCGTGCCTCTCAAAGTTGACCGCGAGCAGGCGTGGCGGGATTTCGCGGGCTGGCGCGTCAACTACGATACCGTGCTCCTCGCCCTCGCCGAGCTCACAATTGCCCCACCCGCTCGCTGGTCATCTGATCGCCGACTTGCCGATGCTCCGGCTACCGTCCTGCGCTGGCGCAAAGGCCACAAGCTGATTGAGACTCATGAATGGATTCCACCCTCGAATACATGAAGGTTGCAAAAGGGGGCAGGACTACTCCGTCAACCAGGATTGGGTCACCGTACTCGCTGTAAGCCATCTGTGTTTGCTCCTTATGATGGTTCGTTTGATCCCTCTGCTCCTCGCGCGTTCCTTCCCCTTCTGAGGCCCAAGACATACTTCGATGTCATTGGGGCAAGAGAGTTATCTCTAGCCGAAGCGTAGGTGTAAGAGAGTAGAAAAGTGGCGAAAGGTGTATTTCCTTCGACACAGAGAAGTGGAAAAAGTTCCTGTAACACTGCTTTGTAACTTTCCCTCGGCAGATGAAGAGGTGAGTGCCACGTTTTCTGGCGACCATTGTGCCATTTCTCCCCTGTTTCTTTGCTTCTAGTCATTGCTATAACAATCTTGCTCTTCAGAGCGCCAATGTATGTATGAGGCCTACAAAGACGAAGTATTCAAGAGGAAGTGGGGGAGTTCCATGAGTTGGCCCGGATTGCCACAAATTGCTTCAAATTTCAAGGGCTTTTGCTTTGATGAAGCGACCCAGATCGGGGGCGATATCTTTAAGACTTTCGACGACAGCATTGCTACCGCTACGGCTCACTCGCTGGAGCGTTCGCACACCTTGTTCATATCGATCAGACACCATTGCGTTTTCCAGAGGTATTTTGTTGCCCGATGGCTTGTCTCCACGCTGCTCAAAGACCTCACGTGCTGCCGAAATGCCGTTGAGGGCCGCAGGAAAGCCAGCGTAGACGGTTACCAGGATCAGCACCTCGACGATCTCTCTGGGACTCCAACCGACGTTCAGCGTACCGTGAATGTGATAACGGAGTTGAGGTGCAGCATTTCCCAGGGCTGCCAGAGCGGCGACAGTACAAAGTTGTCGGGGTTTTAAACCAAGAGCAGGGCCGGATAGAACATCGCCATATCCGAATTCAACGGTGAAGCGGCCTAGCGCAGGC
Organism: Chloroflexota bacterium; assembly: GCA_005881495.1. The sequence continues at coordinate 24,426 of VBHI01000362.1, read as the reverse complement.
GCGATGTCCTGGAGTGCGCGGATGGGGGCGTCGTCAGCTGGGCAATGGCCTCGCATCGAGAGGAAAGCCTGGTGGAAGAAGCTCTCTTGATGGCCCTTGGCTGGCGTAAGCCCGTTGAAGAGTTGCTGCATCACTCAGATCGGGGCAGCCAGTACACCAGTCTAGCCTATCAAGCGGTGTTAGCTCAGTTTCATATCCAGGTGAGCATGAGCGGCAAAGGTGACTGCTACGATAATGCCATGATAGTGAGCTTCTTTAGCTCGCTCAAAACCGAGTGCGTGAACCGACAAGCCTATCAGAGCCATTCGGAGGCCAAACTCTCCATCTTTGAGTAGATCGAGGTGTTCTACAATCGACAGCGACGCCACTCATAGTTAACGTATATGAGCCCTGCTGCCTATGAGCAACAGCAGGCTCATGTTTAGCCACTCTATCAAAGTAGGGGAAGATCACTGATCGTATACCCTTCTCAACTTTAGTGGCCTACCAAACGCTGCAACTACTAATGCGAGAAACGCCGTCTTTTATCTCCGTCTTCGGAATTCCATTTCATTTCGCAGTTACGCTGGAAATTACACTTCGGAAGACAAAAAAAGTGGCAGAGGCGTATGGGAGTCGAACCCACCAGGGACCGCGCCGAGCGACCCCTCAGCCGTTTTGAAGACGGTGAGACCCACCGGGGCCCCTACACCTCCATATTTCACTTTCACACTGAACGGAAATATGGCCTATTGTGCCATTGGTTCTCCCGCTTGTCAAGCTAGCGATCGTATTCGCTCTACATTTACCTCGAGCAGCGTTTTCACCATGAGCTCGGCTTTGCGCAGGTCGGGTAGGTCGCGGTTACCTGCTACGGCGATACAGCGCATGCCGGCAGCGTGGGCGGCTTCGACTCCGGCGACGGCGTCTTCGATGACGAGACAATACGAGGACTCGATGTGTAGTGCCTGGGCGGCTTTGAGAAAGATGTCGGGGGCTGGTTTGCCCAGTGGAACGGTTTCGCCTGAGATGAGGGCTGTGAGGTAGCGTTCAAGGCCGAGTACTTCGCTGATGAGCTGGATGTTTTCGATGGGCGCGGAGGAGGCTAGCGCCTGGAGGTAGCCTGCTTCGTGCAATGAACGCATGAGTTCCATTGAGCCTGGTAGGGGGGCTGCGCTCTGGCGGATGAGGTCCCGAAAGTAGGTTTCTTTGCGTTTTCCTAGTTCTTGTGCTTGTTCGGGCGTGAGGGGGCCCCAGACGATGGCGAGGATGTCGATGTTGCGTTTGCCGAAGGTGGACCAGAAGTCTTCGTCGGTGAATGTTACTTTTTCTTCGCGGGCGAGGCGTTGCCAGGCGCGACGGTGTTCGTCGGCGCTGTCGATGATTACTCCATCGAGGTCCCATATGATGGCTTTGATTGTATTTGACATAAAGATAAGTAATTGCTCCTTTTTGTTTTCTTCTTATGATATCATACCCGCTATTTGAACCCTCGGCCCGCAAGCGTGCCTCGCGAGATTTTTGTGTGTCGAATGGGCTTGCCTGCAGCGCCGCTGCGGGCAAGCCCATTCGACACACTAATAAAAAATTTTGTGGCACCTCGGGTTGGTACATGCTATAATAGGGCATGATAGGAGGCTGAAAAAGGCTTTCTTTGGTGTGCTGTCTGGACTTTGTGCTAGATAGGCTTTACAATAGACTGCATTATATCAACCGAGCAATGGTGCTGCTAAACCTTTGCGGAGGAGCTATTATTCTATGAGCAGCGAGAATACAGGAGATGGGAGAGCGTCGGTTCCTGGTGTACGACGTAAACCGGTACCAATTGTTATGGCTTCTGGTCCCCATGAATATATTCCAGGAGATCAAGAGTTACCAGTTCAAATCACCAGTTTTATGGATATGCTGCAATGGGCGCAGAACTGGGCGCGCTCAAAGTCGGTGTGGCCATTGGGCTATGGCCTGGCTTGCTGCGCTATTGAGATGATTGCCAGCGCGCAGGCGCACTATGACCTCTCACGCTTTGGTTCGGAGGTCTTTCGTTCCAGCCCGCGCCAGGCTGACCTGATGATTGTGGCCGGAACCGTCTCGGTCAAGATGGGGCCGCGCCTGCGGTTACTTTGGGAGCAGATGCCGGACCCAAAGTGGGTCATTAGCATGGGCCAGTGCGCCAACTCTGGCGGTGAATTTTACGATAGTTACTACACTGTCCAGGGGGTCGATACTATTGTGCCAGTGGATGTGTATGTTCCTGGCTGTCCTCCCCGTCCCGAAGCACTGATTGAGGGTATCCTCAAACTGCGTGAGAAGATCGCCAAGCAGGGGCTTAAAGTGCGCGGTGAAAAGGAAATAGAGGTGTAGCGTATGCGTGGTATCCTTGAGGGAATGGGCCTGACGTTTAGCCATCTCTTCCGCCCAAAGGTGACTCGGCTCTATCCTTACGAAAAACCAAAGCTGCCGCCGCGCAGCCGCGGCCTGATTCAGTTGACCAGGCAGGAGGGGCTGCAAACTGATTTCAATTTGAAGTGTGAAGCCTGCCTGTTGTGTGAAAAGGCCTGCCCGCCGCGAGCCATTACCATTGAATATGAACCAATGGACTCCTGGAGAGTGCGCCCCTGGTTCAAGTCGCACATTCGCGAGGGCGCTGAAAAGTTTACTTCGCGAAAACTGACTGCTGCGACAGGTGCCTCAAAGGCTGGCTTTTATATTCCACGTATCTCGGAATATGCGGTAGAGTATCATGACAAGCCGGTAGCGCCCTGTGTCTCTATGCCTGTCAAAGATTACCTGGAGCCTGAGCTTGATCTCAGCAAGGTTGATGAGTTGCTGGAGACGTGGCCGCAGGAAGCTGGTGATCTGCCTTCGCTGCTTGATGCCGTGATGGATTTGTACGGGTATCTACCCTTGCAGGCGGCGAAACGCATTGTGCAGATACGCGGCGTCGACCTGAGTGATATCTTTGGTATCGCTACTATGAGTCCAAAATTTAAGCCTGCTCCTGCCGCCAGGGGTATCAGGCGAGACGATCAACCCGAGCGTGGGTTGGCACCCGATAAGCGCGGCGTATGGGGTAATATTCATCATGTGAGGCAGCCAAATGCCTGAATTTGAACCTACGGGCGCAATAAATTGGGCCCCTACGTATAGAGTGTTGCGCCGCCCTGGTGAGCCTGATGTGCGTTCACTTGACGCATATCGTCGCGTTGGCGGCTATGTTGCTTTAGTGCATGCTATTAACGAACAAACACCTGATCAGATCATTGAACAGGTCGTCGATGCGAAACTACGTGGTTGCGGTGGTGCGGGTCGCCTGACCGGCGAGAAGTGGCGTATTGTACGCAACATGGATGATAATCAGAAATACGTTATCTGTAATGCATATGATGCCGATCCGCGCGCCCTGGCGGCCCGATCGCTGCTGGAACGCAATCCACACCAGGTCATCGAGGGCATTGTGCTTGCTGCCTACGCGGTAGGCGCAACGGAGGCGTACCTCTTCACTCGTAATATGTATCTCGAAGCGGTTGCCTCTGTGCAGAAAGCGCTGTACGAGGCCCTGGAGGCTAACCTGGTGGGACGCGATATTTTAGGGACCGAGTTCAGCTGCACCATCAATGTGATCGGCGTTGATATTGGCTTTATGGGCGGCGAAGAGACCGTGCAGATCGCTATGATCAAGGGGCGTCGTGGGATGCCTGAGCAACGCCCTCCTTATCCCGCGCAATATGGTTTGTGGGATAAACCTACCGCCATCAACTGCATTGAAACGCTGGCAAATGTACCTTTCATTGTGCGCAGCGGCGCTGAGGCTTTCAGAAGCGTTGGCAGCGAGACGACTGGCGGAACAAAGGTGCTGACGGTCTACGATGATGTCCCCGGCAGCGAGCCAAGAGTGATTGAAGTGCCTTTTGGCGCGACTCTCCGTGAAATTCTGCACCACGCCGGCTACACACGGTCGGATGGAGAAGTGCGAGCCATCGTGGTGGGTGGTGCCGAAGGTGGCGCTCTGCCAACGTCGTTACTTGACGTGCCTTTTGACTATGATCCCCTGGAAGAAGCGGGCGCCATTGTCGGATCCAGCGTGATCGAGTTGCTTCCCGCGAATACCTGTATGGTCGCGTGGGCGATGGAACGCAGCCGCTATCTGGCGAAGGAATCCTGTGGTAAATGTGTTCCCTGTCGCTTAGGTGTCAAACGTATTGCCGGTATTCTTGAAGGAATAGTGAGTGATCTCGGCGTCACTGGGGATCTGAATGTACTGGATGAATTCGCCAGCTACGTCCCGAATGGCTCGCTATGTGGCTTTGGTGTGCAGGCGCCTAATGCGCTGAAGACAGCTAAACGCTACTGGCCGGATCACTTCCACATGCATATTGAAGAGCAACAGTGTCCCACCGGAACATGTATTCCGGTGCGCTCTCATCGTTTTGTAACGAAACACGTCTTACCGTAGCTGCTTGCAGGGTGACCGCAAGGGAAGGTTGACCGTAAGGGTCAACCCTACTATACTACCTACGGTCAGCAGCGATGAAATGAGGTCGGAAGAGGAACTACATGGCAATATCAATCCGAGACAATTTTTCACTGACAGCTCATGCGCCAACGGTGCCGATGGAGCGCAACGAGGTTGGGCAACCTGGCTTCACATTTACCCTCGATGGCAAAACCGTCAAGGCCTACGAAGGCCAGACGATCCTGAGTGTGGCAATAGACAACGGGATTGACGATATCCCTAACCTGTGTGATGACGAAAAGCTGGAGCCGACATCAGCCTGTCGAATGTGTCTTGTGCATATCGAAGGTGTGGATCTTCCCCTCCCGTCTTGTAATACACCGGCTTCTCCCGGCATGGTCGTCACATCGAAGTCTGACGAATTGTTTCACATCCGGCGTACCAACCTGGAGATGATGCTCTCTGACCACAACGCCTATTGTCAGCCTCCCTGCCAGGTTGATTGCCCGACGCATATCGACATTCCTGGCTACCTGGAACTCATTGCGAAGGGTTCGATGAAAGAGGCTGCGCGCCTGGTAAAAGAGGTGCTGCCTTTCCCATTTATCCTTGGCCTGACCTGTCCCGCGCCGTGTCAGAAGGCCTGCCGCCGCGCGCTGGTCGAGGAAGAGATCGCCATCTGTCGTATGCATGGGTATGCCGCAGAAACCTGTTTGCTCGATCCACCCATTCCCTTTCTTAAGGACCCACCAACCGGTAAGAAAGTTGCTATTGTGGGTGCTGGTCCTGGGGGCCTCACCTGTGCGTATTACCTGGCATTGAGAGGGCACTACTGTAAAGTATTCGATATGCAGCCACAACCCGGTGGTATGTTGCGCTATGGTATTCCTGAATACCGTTTGCCGAAGGACGTGATGGACCGTGAACTCGATCATGTCTGGCAGCTGGGCGTTGACCTGCAAAGTAACGTTAAACTTGGGACAGACTTCACTATCGATGATCTCTTTGCGGAGGGCTTCGATGCCGTGTATCTGGCGATTGGTGCCTGGACAAGTAACCCGCTCGATGCGCCTGGCGAAGAGGCAGAGGGTGTGGTAAACGCTATCGCGTTCCTGGCAGAAAAGGTTGAAGGTAAATCCGTACCTGTCCAGGAGGGACGCGAGGTTGTTGTGCTAGGTGGTGGGTTTACCACGTTTGACTGCACGAGAACCTCTCTACGACTGGGGGCAAAGGTTCATACTTGCTATCGCCGTTCAGTAAAAGAGATGACGGCGACGATGGAAGAGATTGAGGACGCAGAGGCCGAGGGCACAGAACTGATATTTTATGTCCAGCAGACAAAGGTCCTCACTGAGTATGGGAAAGTAACAGGTCTTGAATTTCTGAGGAATAAGTTAGGTGAGCCGGATGCCAGTGGTCGCCGCCGCCCTGTACCTATTCCCGGATCTGAATTTACCATTTCATGTGATACGATCATCCCTGCCTTCGGCCAGAAGCCAGATAAGTCGGTGCTCGATGAGAAATCAGGGGTTAAGTGGACGAAATCAACAACTATCCAGACCAATCCACACAACTACATGACTGATCGCCATGCAGTCTTTGCCGGTGGTGACGCGCAATTGGGCGCGAAGACGATCATCGAATGTGTTGCCCAGGGCAAGCTCGGCGCTCGTTCTATACATGCCTTCTTGAATGGAGAAGACATGGACGAAGTTGCTCGCCGCCTGGAACTGGAAGAGCGCAAACCAGACCTGTTTGATATCGTACCCTACAAGCCTGTTGAGCCAAAGGTCAAGATGCCGATGCTTCCTTACGAGGAGCGCAAGCGTAATTTCACGCTCATTGAGCTGGGGTATCTGAAGGAACAGGCGCAGCGTGAATCAGCTCGCTGCTTGCAGTGCGCCTGCCCGGCAGCCGGCCAGTGTGACCTGCAAAAATACAGTATCGAGCATGGCCTCGCCGATAATCGTTTCCACGACGGCGAACCAAGCGACTATCACGACTACGATGTAGACCTGTCACACAGCTTCATCTTGCGCGATCCCAATAAGTGCATTAACTGCACACAGTGTGTACGCGTCTGTCATGATGTCATTGGCCCTGACTGCTATGGTATGTTTGGGAAAGGGTTCGACACGATTGTGGCGACGCCATTCAATGTCAGCTTGCATGATACCGACTGTGTCTCCTGTGGAGCATGCGTCCAGGTATGTCCAACCGGCTCGTTGATGATGGCTGAGCGCACCCTGAAGCGCTACGCCTTCGCCCTGGATCGCTGTATCTTCTGTGGCGATTGTGTCGAGGTTTGCCCTCACGGAGCACTGGGCGAGACGCCAAACTTCGAGCTTTCTTTCTTCAATCGTTTTGGTCCCGATATCACATTGGAGAAGGGAGACCTGGCGAACGCGCCAGATTACCTGGTACGCCAGCGTCTGCCACGTGGGAAGAAAGATTTGCCGGTGATGAGTCCACTGGTTCGCCCGCTACCAGCACGGGGCATCCGTGAATAATGGTAATGCTGGAGAGACCTATGGCAAAGCAGCGTATACTGCGATTCCCAGATGGGTTTTTGTGGGGAACCGCATCTTCATCGTACCAATGTGAGGGAAGTAATACAAATAGCCAGTGGTATCGCTGGGAGCAACAGGGGCACATATTGACGGGTGAGTCGTGTGCCAGCGCAGACAACTGGTGGGAGGATGCAGAGAGTGATTTTAACCTGGCGGAACAGATGGAGAATAATGCGCTGCGTTTAAGCCTGGAATGGAGCCGTATAGAGCCTGATGAGGGACAGTGGGACAACGCGGCGATTGAGCGTTACCGGGCGATGCTGAGCGATCTACACCAGAGACACATGACCCCTATAGTCACACTTCATCATTTTTCCGAGCCTCTCTGGTTTGCCGACCGCGGCGGATTTGCAAACGAAACAAATATTGCCTTCTTTGTGCGTTATGCGGAACATGCCGTGCGGGCGTTGGGTGATCTCTGTGATTTCTGGATTACTTTGAACGAACCAAATGTCTACGCCACACGGGGGTATGTGCTGGGTTCATTTCCACCTGGCGAACAGCAGATCGTGCACGCATTTCAGGTTACGCGCAATATGATAGTGGCTCATGTGCAGTCTTTCTATGCTATTCGCCGTCTGCAACCGGAGGGACGGATCGGCTACTGCCTGCACTACCGACTTTTCGAAGCGGCCAATGACCTCTCCCCGTTAGATCGAGGGGCGGCAGGACTGCAAGAGACTTTTTTTAACTGGGTGATATTACAGGCCGCGGAAACAGGGCGTTTTACCTTCCCGTTGAATATACTGCTCGAGCCTATTGAGCACGCAGCGGGGACGAGGGACTACCACGGCGTAAACTACTACACCCGCGATATGGTCAAGTTCGATGCGACCAAACCCACCGAACTTTTTGGGCGGCGCTTTGTTCGACCGGGGGCCGTGTGCAACGATCCTGGCCTGGAAAATAATTTTGGCGAGATCTACCCAGTGGGTATATACCGGGTGCTGAGAGCTATCTATCGTCGTACGCGAAGCAACAAACCCCTCTATATCACAGAAAATGGTTTTAGTGATGCTCAGGATAGCCGCCGTCCACGGGCTATCCTGGAGCATCTCGCGATGATTCATCGCGCAATCAGCGAAGGTATTCCCGTGCGCGGTTATCTGCACTGGTCATTGGTAGACAACTTTGAATGGAACGAGGGTTGGAGCGTGCGTTTTGGCTTAATTGAGCTTGATCTGCGAACAATGCATCGCATCCCGCGCGTCAGCGCCAGTATGTTTGGTGAAATTTGCCGTGCTAATGCCATTACTGAGGCTATAGTTGAGCGATACGCGCCAGAAGCGGCAGAGACTGTTTTTGGTATAAGAGATGTAATACAACGCGCAGCGAAGCATCTCCCTGCAGGATGCTTTCGTTGGCAGAATTATAGAGGTTGTTACGCTTGTCATGCTTGAGGATAACGTGCTACACTTTGCATAGAGGATGTAGCACGTTTTCTGTTTTGCTTTTGTCCTTCAATTAAGATGAAGTAGTACGAGGTTGGAAACATGAGCAACATAGCATCAATCTCTGAAATGCTAAAGTTTCATTTTGGTTCTAAGATTATTTGTTCCGACGGGGAAGACGGTTTCCTGGCGCAGGTTATTTTTGATTCTACGACCCGCAAAATGACTCATATAGGTGTGAGACAGCGGCGTTTATTGGGGAATATATTTTTTCTGCCATTTGATACGGTTGTTAGCGCGACGGGAGAGGGGATAAGAATTCGTGCCAGGCGCGCTGATGTGACGGCTGCCGGTAGTGCAGAGGTCGTTGGCGCGCATCTCGATGAGAAGAGTACGGTGGAGAATACGGTCTCTTCAGGTACAGGCAGACTGATGCTAGTCGCAGTGCATCCAAACAGTGGGGAATTATCCTACCTGGTTGTGCACGATTTACGACATGGACAGGATACGCTGCTCCAGGGAGAGCATGTGATTGAGATAGCGACGGGGCACATCAAGGTACAGGTGGAGGCAGCGGTGCTGAACGCTATGCCTGCCTATCGCTCCGACAGCGTACTGCAGAGTGAAGTCGAGGCGGTTCTTTTCGGAACGATACCGCTGCATATCGATCTGAAAGGCGTTACAGCGCGTGTATTGGATGGGGTGCTTTACCTCGATGGCAACATTTCAAGTTCGCTGCGTGGAGATTTAGCCGAAAGGCAGGCAATGGGTGTGAATGGCCTATTGGAAATCAACAATCGACTTGTTGGAGATGATAGGTTGGCGAGCGATCTGGCAATGGCATTAGGGCGCGATCCACGTACCCACAATCTGCCAATCGGCGTCTATCCGCGCCTTGGCATAGTGCGCCTGAGTGGTGCCGTTCACAACGCTCAGCAGAAAGCGGCAGCCGGGGAGATCGCACGCAATTTTGAGGGCGTGCGTTCAGTATTCAACGACCTTATTGTCGATCCAAAGGCCGATTTGCTGCATGTTATGTCTTCCTCAGAGGGAGGAGAGTCGGAGGATAAGGTTCCTGGGAAATATATCAGGCATACGAAGTAGAGAAAACGAGTTCTTAGCTCGCCTGGTTTCGCTGTTGCAGCAACTGTTTGATCTCAGCCATTTCTGCTTCCATCAGGTTGAGATGTTCTCTCGAAGCGGCCGCATCTGCTTTAATCGTATCGAGATCTTCCTTCAAAGCGGCAATCATCGCTTCTTTTGCCTGTGCTTCATTGGAGGAAATAAACGTGGATGCCAGATAGCTGCTGAGGACACCGAAGATCACAATGCCAACTGCCATCACAATGGTAGCTGTAATCCGTCCCCCTCCCGTCACTGGATATTTATCACCGTAACCCACTGTTGCCATAGTCACAATGGCCCACCAGAGAGCATCCCCTCCCGTACGAATATTGGCGCTGGGATCCCCTTTTTCTACTGCTAGCATAATAGCACTACCGCTGACCATTACTAGAAAGGCCAGGAAGCCGGTGGCAATGATGGTACTTCGTGCGGGATGTTTTGTGATTGAGCGTTCCACATCTTTTAAACGCATTTTGCGCAACATAATGGCTACGCGGATCACTCGTACGATACGGAATATGCTGAAAAAAGGGATTGGGACCGCGCTTAACATATCTAACCAACCCCATGTTCGCATATACTCCAATTTCTTGGGGGCTCGGAGAAGACGGAAAAGGAAATCAACCAGGAAAATAAGAGCGACTCCATAATCAAACTCGGTGAGGATCTGTTTTATGGATGCTTCTAATGGTACAAACGTGATGAGTAAAAAGTTGATGAAGGAAGTGATGGCCAGCAGGGCGATGCACAAGGCATAGATGCTGATGTGCTTGTCATCCGGGTTTCTTTTCGTGATAACCTGATTGATCCTTTCTTCCATACTCGTATGTTCCTTTCTTGTTTCAGCAAAATTGGCGCCCCTACTGCTTTACTATGCCTTGCATCACCAGGATGATTAATAGTGCTCCAAGTCCGTTGTTGAGGAAGTGGAGGAAAATGCTGGGCCAGAGTGATTTAGTGCGCCAGCGTAGGAAGGCGAGTGCCAGCCCGATGATGAACAGTACCGCGAACGACCCGAGGTCTGCGTGAGCTAGAGCAAAGAGCAGCGAACTGGAGACAATGGCCCAGCCGACTGGCATTGCCTCGCTTAGGCCCGGAAAGACAAAGCCGCGAAAAAAGATCTCTTCGCAGAAGGGAGCGACAAAAACGGCCGCAAGAAGGGTCGCATAGGTACTGATCGGGGCAATTTTACTGCGCTGGAGCAGGACCTGGTCGTTGGTTTGCACGTTCAGGTGTAGTACAGTGATCACGTATTGATAGAGATTATCTATGGCAAGGATGGCTATAAATAAGATGACCACCAGCACCAGTGATCTCCCCACATCGAAATCTCTGAAGCCAAGCGCTCTCAAAGCCAGGCGGAAGTGAGGAATAATTGAGCGAAATGCCTTGCCGGCAATATAAAGTGGCGCAATGAGAAAAGCCCCTTCAATGACGCAGGAAAAGATAAAAACAATGATAGCGCTCATAAGGTCGGCCTGGAACGAGAGCGGTGTGTTTTGAGAAGCCTTGCTTTGACCTAGTTGAGAGAGGCCGACTGCCAAAATAGCCCAGGGGATGAGTGTAAGAATAATGCCGTACCAGGTCTGCTGAATTGTCCATGGAACTGCATTTGACTTGCTTTCGACCAGTGAGTCCTCTGAATTTTGCATAACCAATTATACCATAGAAGGTGTCTATTTGTCTGTGAAGTATGCACAGTAATTTTCTCCGAATAATATGTTATACTACCTGAAACACTATGAACTTTTGGGCAAGTATGTTTAGGAAGGACGCTTGATTGGCAAGCACCATCGAAACAAATCCAGCTGAAAATTCAAATTGGCGTAAGCATAGAAATGCTTGCCCATTTTATCGAGAGCGTTGGTTCCCTGCCAGTGATGTGATGAAAGGCGAACCAATGTACCAGGTCTTTTGCATGAAAAATACGCCGCCAGTGACGTCCGAGGAACAGGAACGTTGTTTGCGAAGTAAGACATGTTGTTGGCGTCTCACAGAGAAGCAGAAGCAATCCTCCGCCTCGACCAAAGAAGCACCACTGCATACTACCTAGAGTATAATAAGAGAGATGTACGAGAGCATCCTCGTTTCCCTGCAATGCTGGATCAGCCTTTCGATGATGCCTTAGTAGCTTGCAACCAGTTGTACAATTTGCCGGCACGCTTTTTTCATCTCAATGCGGATGCGACCGAGATTGCTGATATTCTGGGCGATTACTATGAGAATGAGGTCGCCCACTTCTTCAAATTGTATGATACCATTTTGCATTTCGATGATGACGTGATTCAATGCACCATGGTTGATCTGATTGATGAAACTGGCGATGGACCCGAATGCCGCAGCCGACATTGCACCGATTATCTCTTCCTCCTCAGAGTGCAGTGTACCGGTGACAATCAGTCCATCTTTACCGACTAGAATGGCTCCAGAAACGTCGTCAAGATCGGTTAGCCGTTGCAGTATAGTTTCCAAATGGGGCTCCTTTACAGGTGGCGCTAGCTTTTCGTCTTCTTCGCCACAGCCAGCGCCTTGTTATAGGCTTCCATGGCTTGCAGGTACTCACCCTGTCGCATATAAGCATCTCCCAGTACACGATAGCCGGCAGAATATCTGGGGGCTATTTTCAGTAGAGCGCGCATATTGCTGACCACCTCACCTAGTAGCTCTGGGGCTTTGCCTATTATGAAGCGGTATTCTTGCATGGCCTCATCGTATAATCCTCCAAGCTGATACTGATAACCTTTGATAAGGCGCTGCTTGTTGCTTAGAGCACTCCCTTCTGCTTGATGCGGCGGAGGGAGTTCTCCTGAGCGGCTTCTGGAAGGTATCTGCTGTTGCTGTGCTGATGGGCGTCGTTGCATCGGTTGCAAGCGAACGGCCGGACGCTTCATGGTTGTCTCAAGCTCGAAGTCAAGCGACGTATTGGACTGATCGGTCGGGGCTGCTGGTGCAGCGGCGGCCGGTTGGGTGTTTGAGGGAACGCTAGCAGCTGGATTCGATTGTGCTTCTGTTCGAGAGGCGACAAGTCTAGAGAGGGCGTCCAGGTGGGAAGTTGTCACGGGAGATTGTTCGGGCGATTTGCTGAGAGTTGTTTCTACGGGTTGAGCGACTGGCTCTGCCGTATCTGGCCACAAAAGCTCAATCGGTGGGGTCGTAGACGTCGCTGCCGACGGATCAGATTGGTCTGAATCGACCTCTGTGACTGGCTGTGTTCCGAAATTGCCAAATTGTGCTAACGCTGAGGAAAGGGTTGGCTCTTTGGCTAAAGTAGAGAGAGCGCCTGGCTCCAGGGGAGTAAAACCCTGCGAGTGCAAATCATTTTCTAGCTCTTCCAGCGTAGTAATGCGATTCTGCTCAGGATGAGCAAGCTTTTGGGCGGCTTGCTCAATCCAGTTCTCGACAGAAATCTTCTTCGACTCAGATTCAACAGGGACAGTATCTTTGACTACCTGTGGCTCAGTCTCTGCCGGCGGTGTTGCCCAGGCAGCGGCTTGTTCGAACGTTGCTGTTGGTGCGCTCGAGACTGAAGGCTCTGGTTCTTCTGAGTGTGTTGGTATTGGTGGTAGTTCTGGCTCCTGAGGAGTGAGAGGCTCCATTGTCGTGGCGCCGAGGGATTTTAGCCATTCTGGCCCAAAGAAGAATTCCTCTTCTTCCTGTGCAGCATGTGACGAAGAAGAGACGGGAAGTTGTTCCCATGGTGTTGCCACCGGGCGAAAAGGCGGTGGTTCAACTGGCTGCTGAACAGGTTGTTGTACGGTAACAGCTTCTTTTTCCAGTGCTGAGGCATAAGGTGGCACCTGCGATAGAGATCCACTTGATTTGCGTTGATCGACCCTGGTCAGCATATCAAGCCAGACTGGAGGAGCGGGAAGGTCTGACTCCTCTTCCTCCATATCCAAGGACGTAGGGGGAGTTACCTGGTTACTGTTGCTGGCACTGCTCCATGGATCAGCAGTTGATTCGGAAAAGGCATCCATATGATACCATGCCGCTTGCTGTTCGACCTGATTGCTGTCGCTGGATGTCTCGCTGACCTCGTGTGTACCAGGTTGCATCCGCCAGGTTTCCAACTCTGGCACCTGCGGCTCTGAAGTACTGGCGCCCTGTGTGGGTACATTCCTGTTGTCCAATTGAGGTGTCGTATGGCTTGTCTGTGCATTGTTGGCTGGCTGAGATGAGAGGTTGTCTTGCTGGTTGAAGGTACTCCAGTTATCAAAATCTGTCGTGCCAGTGCCACCCCAGTTGCTGAAGGGTGCGGCATTCTGTAGTGTTTGATAGTCTTGTTGAGGCTCTATGATATTGTCCAGGCTGCCCCATCTCACGAGAGGGTCAGAGAATGTTGAAGGAGAGCCGCTGCCATGTATCTTCCCATTAGACTCGGTGGAGATGTTTTCCAACGCGGCGGCTGATGTCGTTGCGGCATGTTTCCCATTTGAGATCTCCGGAAAAACGGTCGGAGTCTTTTTTAGCAGCTTTAAGAAAGGATCTTTAGGCTGGCTGGCGATGAGGTCAACAAAAAGTTCTTGTGCCATGACCTGATCTGGATCTAATGCTTCTGCCTGGCGCATCAGGTCTTGTGCCTGCAGCGCGTCCTGGGCAAAGGTGACATGGGCAAGGAGCAGCAACGCCTTCAAGCAATGAGGAATATCATGTAGAATCTGTTTGGCGAGTTGCTCAACCTGATCAAAATTGCCTTCGCGCCAATATGTCTCGAGGAGGCCGGTACGAGCATCAAGGCGATCGGGGTTGGCAGTGAGAACAATATCCCATTCCTGGACAGCCTGAGGGAGAAGGTCACCACGCATATATAAACGCGCTAGCCCCGCACGCGAGAAAATAAAGCCCTGCTGTCCTACTTTTTCGCTCAGCTGGTTAAATATCTGGCGTATCTGGTTATTGCCGCGGCTGAGTTCATAGGCCTGTTGATAGCAGTCTAATGCTGTGTCGTAATCGGACATACGCTCACTGATCAGGGCACGGTTGCAGTAGGCCATAACATTTTCTGGATCGTTAGTCAGGACCCAGTCGAATGTTTGCTGAGCCTCCTCCAGTTTACCTTGTGCCAGGTAGACCTCACCCAGGAGACGTAGCGCCTCTAGCGATTCTGGGAAATAGGTGAGGACATTTTGGCAGTTGGTCAAAGCGTCTTGTACACTGCCGGAACTGATTGCATCTTCAGTAATCTGCAAATAATCGCGAAGCGTTGTTTGTGCCATAATCCTGATCTCCTCTTCCTGCTTTACAGGCCTTTGAGCAGCTTGCCAAAGTGCTCTGCTTTATGCGGATCATCTGGCCCAATGATGGCCAGGCGACGCCACGCCGGCGCAAAGCAGAACTGTGCCACACGCTGAATATCCTGTGAGGTGACGGCATCAACCTGCGCTATCATCTCATCAATACCTAGGATTTTGTTCCGCAGGCTCTCCTGGCTTCCTAGCCATGAAGCGACCTGGTGAGTGCCTTCCAGCCCTAAAAGAATGCTCCCCCGTACATATGTTTTGATGCGTTCAAGTTCGGCTGCCGGTACAGGGTCCTCACAAAGATGGTTGAGTTCGCCAATAATAGCGCGCACAGCCGCTTCGGTCTGTGAAGGGTCAACACCCGCGCTGACCACCAGACTGCCTGTCTCATGATAACTATTGAAATAACTGCCGATGTCATAAGCAAGCCCTTGCTCTTCACGAATGGTTTGAAAAAGCCTGGAACTCATACCGTCACCTAAAATAGCATTTACTAACAATATGGTGTAATAATCAGAAGAAGTATAGGCTGTTCCAAGCGTTGCCAGGCAGATATTGGTCTGCTCCGTATCTTTGCGTATCATCGCAACAGGAAGGGTATCCTGCGGCGGCAAGCTCTCTTCCCAGCGCGGGTGCTCACGAGTATCCCAATCGTTAAATAGGCGCTCAGTCTCACTGAGAACCTGTGCGTGGTCAATATTGCCTGCGACGCTGATAACGAGCGAACTGGGTCGATAGTGAGCATCCAGGTAATCGAGCAGTTGTTGACGCTGGATTTGAGCGACCGTCTCAACAAGGCCTGCATCGTCACGCCCCAGGGGTAGACCAGGCCACATCACCTCGTCGACCAATAAGTTGGCCCATTCCTGCGGGTCATCACGGGTAGCGCTCAACTCTTCTATTATCACATTGCGCTCTTTTTCGATCTCGTTTGCATCGAAGAGTGGGTTTCGTATCATATCGGCCAACACATTCATTACAATGGGAAGCTGTTCTGCAGGTACACGCGCTGTATAACTGGTGAGTTCCTTGCCGGTGCTCCCGTTAAAAATACCGCCAACGCCTTCGATGGCCTCGGAGATGAGGCGAGCGGTTGGGTAATGCTGCGAGCCTTTGAAAAGCATATGCTCAATGAAGTGCGATACACCAGCAAGCGAATCTGTCTCGTAGCGAGAGCCAACGGTTAAAAAGAAACCAATGCTAGCCGAACGCATACCGGGCATCTGGGCAGTGAGCAGGCGTAGGCCGTTGGATAAGGTTGTGCGCTCGAAATTCATCCAATTATCTGCTGTGACTTTCTCTCTGCGTGCCATTTTATGTGAAAAAATACCACTTCTCCTCATAAATATTTCAAGGTTAAAGATATAAATGTACAGAGATGAACAGAAAAGACAGCTCATTTTTTACATACAAAAATGCGGCATGATAGACGATTTTGTCGAATATCCCACAGTATTATAGACGGTTTAGTCTTGTGTCGCAACAGAATTGAAGAAGAATAGGAGGAAAGATAGCCAATTTGGGTGCTGAATCCTATCGCAATATGAAGATACCTGCAAGGTGAATCAACCATTGCAGGTGTTCTTGCAGCTTGTATGCTGTTTATAAACCGAGATCGTTGGCTATTTCACCCAGGCCGCCCAACATACCCTCATCACGGTGATGATAGCCCTCGTCACGGCCACCAAAGGAATTTTCCATACCATGCATGAGCATTTCGCCACCAAGGACGGCGGCTGCACCGCCCAGGGCCCCCATAGCGTATTTTCCGCCATCGCCCTGCATAAAGCCACCCAATCCTCCCTGTTGCTGTGGTATATTAGCGGGTGTTGGGGCAACTCCTGCGAGGCTGGTATGGCAGCTGGCGCAGTTTGTGGTACCTAGAGGCGCCATAGCCATACAGACAGGGCAGCGCAAAACCATTGGCTGCTGGCCCATCATGGGTTGGGGCTGATATCCCGGACCCATTTGTCCTTGGGGCGGATATTGCTGTGGATATTGAGTTGGTGGATACGGGGGTTGCCCATAGGGTTGCTGTGGTGGTTGGGCATACTGAGGCTGCCCGTATGCCGCATGGTATGGTTGCTGTGGTGGGGAATACTGTCCAGGAGGCGGAGTGTAGCCGGAATAGGCGGATTGAGCCATAGGTGTGGGTGTGGATGCTCCGAGTTGATTACCACAACTGGCGCAGAAACGTACGCCTGGGGCGTTCTGGTGGCCACAGTTGGTACAAAAAGGACTTGCAGGAGCTGCTGGCGTGTGCATGTTTTGTCCGCAATTGGTGCAGAAGGCATTATTGATGGGAACATCTGCCTGACATGCAGGACAGCGACTCGTTGTTGGCTGGGAAGGGATGGCAGTGGGAGCCACTACTTGTGCACTCAATGATGAGCCACAATGATTACAAAATGCTGCCCTCGGATTGACTGGTTCATTACAGCGTGGGCAAGTGTTATTCATTGGAGCGGCCTGGCTGGCCGGTGCGGGAGTGGCTACTTGTTGTACAGGCGTGCCGCACTGTTGACAAAACTTTTTACCGGTAACGTCGTTACCGCAAGATGTGCAGGTTGCCATGGGTCTCGATTCTCCTTGTATCTATGTACCTTTATCCGTTATTTCCAAGTTCCTTAGTTGCAGTTTAACATAGTTTGAGAGATTAGTCGAGACAGATGGAGAAACACCAGTGGGCTTCACCACAACGCGTCGGCACGGCTTTCAGGGCGGGACTTGCCCCGCCCCTCCATTTAACGAGTTTGGCGTTCAAAACATGTGTAGTGTGTTGGACTAGACGCATTCCCGCAGGGCGGCGTTGCCGCTGATGCTACGCAATTTCATCAGCGCTACGACTTCTAGCTGGCGCACTCGTTCACGAGAAATGCCTAATTCTTTGCCTACTTCAAGCAACGTGCGGCTGCGTCCATCGCCGATGCCGTAGCGAAGCGTGATGACCGCGCGTTCGCGAGGAGTGAGCAGGGCGAGCGCTCGATGTAGTTCCTCACCCAGCAGGTGTTGTGAGGCTGTCTCGGCAGGAGCGGGTGTTGTGCTGTCTTCCAGTGTATCGGCGAGAGAATAGCGCGCCTCATCGTCGACAGGTGCGTCTAAAGATACTGGCTGCTCGATGACGCCGAGCAAATCTATGACCTCGTTCACATCGATATTACATGCTGCAGCGATTTGGTCTGGCAGGGGATCGAGACCGTTCTCCTGTGAAAGCTGGGCTGCGACCCGGCGCACTTTGCGCAAGCGAGTCGCAACGTGCTCAGGCAGGTGGATAAGCCGGGATTGCTCACCGGCGGCCCTGCTAACTGCCTGGCGAATCCACCATGTGGCATACGTGCCAAAATGACAGCCGCGCTGGTAATCGAATTTCTCTGCCGCGCGCATAAGCCCAAGATTGCCTTCCTGTATGAGATCAATGAGGGGGACGCCTGTGCTGGTATAGCGGCGCGCGATAGCGATGACGAGACGAAGATTGGATTCAATGAGTTTGCGGCGCGCAGGCTCATCGCCAGCTGCGGCGCGTTGCGCCAGATCTATCTCTTCTGCGTGAGTGAGCAAACCCAACCCGCGTATATCACGCAGATAGCTCTGAAAAGCATCTTCAGCTCCTGACGCCTGACGTGTCGTGATTCCATGACCGCGTCGGGGACGTTCCACGACATCTTCTAAAGTATCGATGTCGCTACTTTCGTCAACAGCATCGGAAAGTAACGAGTCGCTTACCTCGGTTGAACGCACATCCAGTGCAATAAGTGGTTCCGTATTACGTTCTGGAATACCTTTGACTAAGGACATATCCAGATCCATCTCAAAATCTTGAGAAATGGCTGGGGCAAACTTTGCCGCAGTCGTACTACGTGTGGTCAGCTTTGTCCTGGGGACATCGCTGAGGGGTTGAACAACTGCCATAATTCCACGCTCCCTTCGGGAAACTTGCCGACAAAATCAGCTGCCGGACTCCACCTGGCCTCGTGGTCAGCATTTACAGGCCGACTGGTACTTTCTGGATAAACATCCATTTCTTGCTTACTTTAGTTCCACTCTCTTACATTTTAAAAGAGAGGATTAAGGTATCACATCAGGTAATTACCTTAATTGAAGTCAGGTTCTAACCTTATCTTGGTTTGATACGGTGAGTGACTTTCAAAGCTTTATATATATATATACGTATATACGTTTACAAAAGGTATACGTTTACAAAAGGGACTGATTTACCAATTTCATTAATTAGACGCTGTTTCTATCACCAGGCGGGTAGGTTGAAATTAGTCGAGGCGCATATTTTCGGTCGATCAGGTTGATTTTTGGCTTGACAGATGATCCTCTCAGCGTGTATAGTTTGAGGTAATATAGTATAAAAGACTTGGAACGAGCGGAGTAGAGGGAAGCTATCTGCCAGAGAATGGAGGTCACCGGGTGCGAGCCTCCTACGGATGAGCGCCTTGAACGTGGCTCGTGAGTCGATTGCTCGAAACTGCATAGCCATGCAGTGGTAGGACGTTCCGGGTCAGCCCGTTAACGCTGGATAGAGGATAGTTGGACCCACAACAGGTTGGGCGGTTTGGCTATCGAAACAAGGTGGTACCACGAGTAGCGCTGCCCTCGTCCTTGCGAGGTGGCAGTGCTTTTTTATCGCTTATAAGGAGTACTACGAGTATGTTGCCCAACCGTTACGACTTCCGAGAGGCAGAACCCCGCCTGGCTCGCTTCTGGGAGCAAAAGAATGTTTATGGATATGATCCCGCTGGCCCGGGCCAGCACTTCACGATCGATACCCCTCCACCGACCGTCTCAGGACAGTTGCACATTGGTCACTGCTACTCCTACACACAGGCGGATGTGATTGCTCGATACCGCAGGATGCTTGGCGATCATGTCTACTATCCTATGGGTTTTGACGATAACGGACTGCCCACAGAACGTTTTGTCGAGAAAACTATCAAACGGAAAGCGACAGAGATGGGGCGCGAGGCATTCATTGCTGCCTGCATGGAACTTACACAGCAGACGGAGGATCGTTTTGAACAACTTTGGCGGAGATTGAGCCTGAGTGTTGATTGGCGTTATCGCTATTCGAGCATTTCAGCAGAGGCGCGGCGTGTTGCTCAGTGGTCTTTTATCCAACTACATCAGCATGATTTGACGTATGCGCAACTGGCACCGGCGCTCTGGTGCCCAGAATGTCGGACAGCGATTGCGCAGGCAGAAGTCAATGACGCCACGTTGCCGGCGCAGTTCACGACCCTGGCTTTTCGCCTTTCAGATGGTGGAATACTGCCGATTGCCACGACTCGTCCAGAACTGTTACCTGCCTGCGTTGCCATCTTTGTTCACCCTGCTGACTTGCGGTATAAACATCTGCCAGGGAAAACGGCAAGTATAGATAGTGGGGCATTCACTGGTGCAAAAGCGTTAGCCGTTCCCATCCTGGCAGATGAATTGGCCGACCCTACCAAAGGGAGTGGCGCCGTTATGTGCTGTACCTTTGGGGATTCGACAGATGTCCGCTGGTGGCATACATTTCAGCTTCCTCTGCGAGCCGTTATCGGGCGCGATGGACGTATGACGGAATTGGCTGGCGCTTATGCCGGGCTGCCAGTTCAAGAAGCTCGTAGGCGTATTCTCGGCTACCTGAGAGACACTGAGCAGATTCTAGGTGAGGAAACGATAGAACACGATGTTGGAACGCACGAACGCTGCGGAACTCCTGTCGAATACCTGCACACGCGGCAGTGGTTTATTCGAGTCCTTGATCAAAAAGAGCGATTGTTAGAGGCTGGGCGCAAGATTCGCTGGCATCCCGAGCACATGCGAATCCGTTATGAGCATTGGGTTGAACACCTGCAGTGGGATTGGTGCATTTCGCGGCAGCGCTACATTGGCGTTCCGTTTCCCGCTTGGCTATGCCGCACGTGCGGTGAGACCTTGTTGGCAACGTTGGAGCAGTTGCCCGTTGACCCACAAAACACGCCGCCCCCTGATGCTTGTACCTGTGGCTCGTCCGATTTTGAGCCAGAGCCAGATGTCATGGATACCTGGATGACATCGTCCTGCTCACCAATGATTATCGGACATTGGCCAGATGATTCAGGCTGGTTTGCACGGCACTTTCCAGCCAATTTGCGACCCCAGGCGCACGACATTATTCGCACATGGGCATTTTATACGATTATCAAGTCGCTGTATCACACCGGCGAGATACCTTGGCGAGAGATCATGATCTCTGGACATGGCCTTTCTGCGGAAAGGCGTAAGATTTCCAAGTCGCAGGAGCATCGCGAGGTTGGGCCAATGGAGGTTATTGAAAAGGAGTCTGCTGACGCGCTGCGCTACTGGGCGACAACGGGGCGCACCGGCTCGGACAGTCCACTCAGCCCGGAGATGATAGCTAATGGTCGTCGCCTGGTCACGAAATTATGGAATGCCAGTCGTTTTGCCGAAGGCAGACTGGGCGACTTTGCAAACGAAACTCAACCCGCGGAACTGCTGCCGACTGATCGCTGGTTGCTCTCCCGACTGGCGCGAACGATAGCCGCCACGACAACTCAACTGGAGCAGTATGAATATGCCTCTTCTCGTGCGGAAGTTGAACGCTTTTTCTGGTCAGACCTGTGTGATAATTACCTGGAACTGGCGAAAGCTCGCCTCTATGGTGAAGCAGAACAGGAACGATATGCCGCGCAATGGACGCTCTACCAGGCGCTTTTGAGTGTACTGAAAATGCTGGCTCCACATTTGCCGTATATAACGGAAGAGATATACCAGGGACTTTTTCGCCAATGGGACGGGGCTACCTCTGTTCACCTGGCGGAATGGCCGTTGGAGCATCCAGAATGGATCGATGCAGAGGCCGAGAGCGTTGGGGGGAAATTGTTAGAACTGCTGCATCAGGTTCGTCGCTATAAGGCGGAACGTGGGTTGTCTGTCGGTGCGGAACTGAAGATTTTGCACATACGTAGCGGTTTGTCTCCTGCTCAACGCGCTGCTTTTGAGATGGCCATGGTCGATTGCCAGAGTGCAACGCGGGCCAGGAGGATTGTTCTAGCGGAGGCTGACGATCAAACGTTGTGCAGTGGTGAATTGGCGGTAGAGGTGTATTAGTTACGCTGGGGCGCAATATCCAGCATTGCGCCTCTCCTACATTAAGGTTCTTACCAGATTGAGATGCCGACTATGGCAAGGCCCGAGAGCAAGATGATGGAACCTGTAAAGTAATTTGTCAACGTGCCGCTCGGGTAGACGATAACTTCTAAAATAAGCGCAAGAAATGCAACCAGTGTCGCTCCAATAATCCATACAATTCGTTGCCACCAACGCAAGCTGGTCTTTCGATCGCGGATGCGGAATAATAAGGCGATACTCACGATGACAATGATGAGCGTGAGCAGTAGACCTGTGAGGCCGATGATTGAGCCCGTTCCAAAAGTTGTGAGTATTCCGAGCAGACCGAAGATTGCAATGGCGACACCAACGAAGTAAAGAATGCCGCTGAATATCCCTATACCTGGACGGGCAATCGCTTGTGGATATGAAAGAGAAGGAGGCGTCACCTGGTCATATTCTAATGGGGGTGGCTGTGGAACAGGGGGCAATACATGATGCCCATTGAGAGGCGGCGGAGGTGGAGCTTTGTATTCTTCCTGCCCTGGCGCAATTTCTCTCATATTCTGCGGTGAACCACATTGTTCACAATAGGCACTGGCGTTCACATTTTCGAAGCCGCATTGGGGACATCGCATGTCCGTATTCCTCTCAGAGAAAACCAGGGTTTACGTTCCATAATATAACACGGTGGAAAGAGCCTTGGCAAATGAAACAAAGTATCTATGTCTTTCTGTCGAAGGGGGGAACGGGGAAGCATATGATTTTTTTCTTAACCCGACATGTCCTTTTTTTGGTGAATCTTCATGATTTCTTAACAGGTTATCAACCATATTATCACCTGAAGCGACTATTATACTTATGGGGGAAAAAGTTCCAGGGGAGATGCCTTGGGGGAGGCATCTGTTGTCTATATATTATCCTTTCAAGTATATAGCATGGAACATGTACCGCATGTAAGTTCTGCGGGAAGTAACGCCTGTGGACAGAAAACTCGCCGGTTGGATTGCAATCATGGAGTTCTGGATGAAGCAGGAACTAAACCAGAGCCGCTCTGGCTCTGGTTTTAGGGAACGGCGTACCTGGTCACTCAGCACACAGATTGGCCTCAGGGGGAACAATAAGGAGAGCAGCAGTGCTCTCCTTATTGCGTTGCGTTACCTATTGTTTCTGTCCAGGAGAAGGGACAAACCCAACCTGATTTCACTGATTGAGCAGCCCTTGCGCGAATTGCACGAAGCGGTGGACATCCGCAAAGTTGCTTACCAAACCTAGCGACACACGCACCGCGCCAGAACCTTTTCCGTCGATGCACAGGCGGAAATCGTCGATGGTGAGGCGATCCTGGTGCGTGGGCTGTCGGAAGCAGGCTGCCAACTCTCCCGCGGAGAGACCTAGGGCAATCTCACCGCCGCCAGGATTGCAAAAGCAACCTGTCCGCAACGAGATGTTGGCTTGATTGGCTTGCCGCTCGATCACGCGGTGGTCAATGAGTGTTCCATCGGCACGGTAGAAGTTCATAGTTAAAGTTCCACCACGTTGTTTCATCCCTGTTGGACCGTAGAGTCGCACAAGAGGCTGATCATTCGTATGCTTTAGAGTGAGCAGGTTGTCCAGCAGCCATCCTGTTAAACAATGTACCCGCTCGTGAATCATCTCCAAACCAACTGCTTCCAGATGCCGCAGGCCGATTTCTATCGCGGGCAGGATCAGGTAGTTGGGGGTGCCGTCTTCGAAAGCCGCTTCGCCCTCTGCCAGATAATAGCGGTCTCCTTGCACGGAAGCGACAGTGATAGTGCCACCAGCGAACCAGGGTCGACGTAACCGGGCGAGCGCTACTCGACGCGCCAGCAGGCATCCGACGCCGGTGGGATAGCCAAACATCTTGTAAAAGGAGAGTGGCACAAAATCGGGATGCCAGCGGCTGAGATCCAGCCGATTAGTTGCCACAAACGCCGCCGCGTCGAGCAGTACGTCCCATCCTCTGGCCTGTGCCTGGGCAATCCAGTTGAGGGAATGCTGCACACCTGAGAAGTTGGACTGTGCAGGGTACGCGAATAAATGGTGACCGCCGGGTCGCACGCTCTCGAGGCTGTCCAACAATTGGACCTCGTCTACGCGCATATCGGGCAGCTCCACGGGAACATAAGTGGTCGTGGCGCCACGACCACGCGCAAACTCGCGAATGCCGTTGACTGAGTTGTGATTATCGAAGGTCAGCAGATAGTGATCACCAGGCTCAAACGGATATGCCTCACCGACCAGCTTCAGCGCTGCACTTGCATTCGGTGTGAAAATGACGACATACTCTTCTGGTGCAGCATTGAAGTAGTGCGCAACGTACCGTCGGGCCTGCTCGACCAGCCTCGTCGTAGCTATCGAGGTCGGGTTTAAGGAATGTGGATTGCCAAAAACTGAGTCGGCCAATAGGGCATGATGTGCTCGTATTTGAGACATCGCATAAAGCCCCCCACCGGTGTAATCGAGGTAGGTGTGGTTGCCGTCATCCAGCCGGGCGTACTCGCGATTACGTAAGGTGTCCAGGGATCGGGTGGATAGAAAACCTG
>VBHI01000361.1 GCA_005881495.1 Chloroflexota bacterium | reverse complement strand
GTTGGAAGGTTGTGGTAGAATACAGTCTAACGATAGACCAGCCTGGAGTATCGGAAAACTCCCACAAGAAATGATATGAAGGAGCTTTCGAATATGTACGAAGATACCCTGAAGCACGTCGATTTATTTTCAAGCCTCAACAAGAAAGAACTACAGGCACTTGCCAAAAGTTGCCAGGAACGCAAGTACAGCGCCGGTAGCACCTTGTTCTCACAAGGCGACACAGGCGTTGGACTTTACGTACTGACCGGTGGTACTGTACGCATTACCCAGGCGATCAATCCAGATAAAGCTGAGGATGTTCTAGGTACAGAAGGTCCGGGTGGAGAGTTAGGTGAGATGGCTCTTCTTGATGATTTACCGCGTTCGGCCACTGTTACCGCCGTAGATGATGTCACGGCCTTGCTATTACCCGTCTGGGATTTCCGTGCAGCTATACATAGCAATCCCGATATCGCAGTAAAGCTTCTTTCTGTGCTCAGCCGCCGCCTGCGTAGGGCCGAACGCCGCGTGCACGATCACTGAGCCACCAGATAGGCGTATAGCAATTTCGTCCTCATCGTCTTATTCCTAAATATTGCACAAACCAACAGAGAACCTGGCCACCGAAGTCTGCCAGGTTCTCTGTTGGTTTTAATGTGGAGCCTTGTGCCTTTACGTCTCCGCTGCTGGCTTGGCTCTATTCAGCAGGTTTTGTATTTCCTCAAACATTGTCTCAACATCGCCAAAAGAGCGGTAGACGCTGGCAAAGCGGATGTAGGCTATCTTATCCATACGTTGCAAGTGTTCCATCACAAGCTCGCCGATAACATGGCTGTGCACTTCCTGGCGGCCCAATCGATAGAGTTCCTGCTCAATCTCCTCCACTGCATTCTCTATCTCACCCACTGGTAACGGGCGCTTCTCACAAGCTTTACGAATACCGACATAAAGCTTCTGCCGGTCAAAATCTTCTCGTCGTTGGTCACGCTTTATCACCATCAGGTGAAATTTTTCAACTCGTTCGTAGGTACTGAATCGCCCCTTGCACTGCTCGCATTCGCGTCTCCGGTGGATAGCATCACCAATATCGCGCGAATCCTTTACTCGCGACTCGGTACCTCCACATAATGGACATTTCATCTTGGTACCCCGTTGGTATATCGTAATAGATGTATTCTATCACAGTATTCAAAACGCGGAAAACCAGTATGTGGACTAAATCATCACAGGACTGAACTTTGCCGATATAGCCTGACCGTAGGCGCGATCCTTCACGCCAATAGGCATACCAGTATGGACCATGCCCCTGTCCATCGCGGCAAGTGCTACATGAGGCCTTTCCACATTTGCGGTACTGTAACTGGTAAGTAATATGTTGATTCCCTGGTAACTGACTCATAAGCCACGCGCCTTCCACAAATCGATGTAACTTCAAAAGGTTATTTTAACGCTACAGCCAGCATACCATCAATGAATGAACATTTTATGAAATTGTTCTGTGCAATGATGACATAATGTTCATTCTGGAAGTAAGTATACCATGAAAATTGACCAGGTAACATGACATCTTTTTCATATTGCGCCATCTCAAAAACATCTCAAAGTGATCTCAAAAAGATACCATTTCACTCTGCCTGCACCACTTTTCACTACTCGGGTGATATAATGGAAGTGTAACCAATCAATCTACCTGATCTGGATAAACCTCTTTTGTTTCGTGTGATGCTGGAACGGAAGGAGAAATACATGCAAATCATCATTAATGGTAAGCAGACAGATGTCACTCCTCGGTTACGTCAGTACATCGAACGGAAAGTCCAACGCCTGTCTCGTCTTGTTGATAACACGGCTCGTGTTGAGGTAACGGTGACAGAAGAGCAAACACGCAGTGCAAGTGACCGCTTTGCCGTCCAACTTGCTCTCTTTAGTGCCACTCATTTTAGTGCCACTCATCCTGTACGCAGTGAGGTACGGGCGCTCAATGCAAAAACAGCGCTGGACCTCTCCCTGGACAAAGTCATTGCCCAGCTTGGCCGCCAGAAAGATCGCCAAACCTCCGCAAAGCGCCATCGTAGCGTACATGTGAAAGTGCTTTCTCTATCCCGTGCGGGTA
The DNA here is from genome assembly GCA_005881495.1 of Chloroflexota bacterium. The sequence goes on along the minus strand of VBHI01000361.1, from coordinate 17,822 downwards.
GCCTTTCTCCTCTGGAAGAGGCAGAGATGACCGCGACTGCCTCTGCGAAAAATAGCGCTGAACAGCCTTCTCAACAGCGAGCGCCCTCCATTGATAAGGAAAGCAACGAAGAGATATGGTCAAAGATAGTTGAGATTCGTCGCGTGCCTACCAAACCGATGGGTGACCAGGAGGCCATTGCACAGATGGAGACATTGGGACTAAATTTCTTCCCATTCTTTAATGAGGCCACCGATAGCGTGAATGTCATGTATCGCCTGGCGAGTGGTGGCTATGGCTTGTTGGTACCAGAACTCCAATAGCGTGCGCAGACAGCCCTGGTGGTTGCTTTGTCTCCGTAATACCATAGCCACAAATCGGTAACAAATATAAAGAAGTGCCAGGTCGATCACGCGGGTTGCCCTGGCACTTCTTTTATGATGGAGCTCCATCTAAAAGGTGATCTCAAATTGCCAGGGTTTTGGCATGATTTCCTCAAATTGAGCAAACGGATCTGCTGCAAGCACTGTCATAGAATGTGCATCTGCTGAGGGTAGTGGGCGAAAGCGTGCGCTTCCTTGATAGAACGCCTGGTCTGCATCACCCATCAGTTCCGGACGGGCCAGGAGCATTCCCCCGCGGTCTCCCATCCACTGCGCTCCGGTATTATCCTTGAGCAGGAAAATAATACGTGGCACGAATGCAAAGCCAGCCCTGAAAGGTGGCCTGATCCACAGATAATGGAGTTCAAAATGCGTCTCGAAGAACTGTAGCTGGTGTAGCAACAACACCATGCCCTGCTGCTTCTGCTCCAGTTCGATTGTCACGCTTCGTGTAGGCTCTCGAGGCATAGCCGGCGTACTCTGTTCAATTTCTTGAGGCGCAGCAATCACAACCGGCGGCCGTGAAGCCAGTTCAAGTGCTTTGGCAGAGAAAGGCGTTGCATCATGCAGAATATCATTACATAGTTGTAGACAAGCATCGCAGATATAAGCCGCGCCAGGACCGGCTACCATGCGGTGGACCTCCGGTGGGCGGCGACCGCAGAAAGAACAGCGAGCTAGCGATCGGTCGAAACTCATTTCTTTCACCGTCCTCGTTCTTGGTACGACAACTTACTGTTCTGTTCAATAGCTGTGAGTCCGCAATGCGGCAACAGCCTCATTCTGTAATCCCATTCGTTCAAGCAGAAAAGCATGCGTTTCCCATTCCAGTCGATCATCGAGCGGTGTAAGCACTACCGATGGGTCATAATCAGTTGCCTCAGGATTATCTGGAGTTGTCACTCCATTTGTCAAGTCGCCTTCCTCTTCAAAGCTTGCAGCATCTACCCAATCATTCTTCCCATACGTCCGCCGAAGTGCTAATCCAATCAAGTAGTCGGCGAAATGCGGATTTTTTGGCAGGAGCGAACCATGCATGTACGTCCCATAGGCATTGCGGTAGATAGCCCCTTCTGAAGCATCTTCTGCATTATTGCCATGGCCCTTGAGTACTTTTCCCAGGGGTTGAGCGGTTCCCAAATATGTACGACCTCCATGATTCTCAAAACCAACCAGCGTACTCCCATTCCAGCTTATGGCGATATCTCCAATGCACCGTGTGACACGTGGTCCCTTGTGAATCGTCCACGCATCGAAAACCCCTAATCCTCGCATGTCGGGGCCGCTGGCAGGTCGGTAATAATGCGCTAGCAATTGATAACCTCCACAGACCGCCAGCACTGGCATATCATCCTCGATTGCAGCCCATAACCCGATACCCTTGGTCTCATGTAAATCTTGCGCAAGGTGTGCCTGCTCCCTATCCTGACCCCCACCAATAAACAACATATCATACTCATCTGGTGCTAAAGCGTCACCAACGCCCAGGCTGACTACCAGCAATTTGATACCACGTTGCTGGCAGCGTTGACGGAGCACGAGAATGTTACCGCGATCCCCATACAAATTTAATTGATCAGGATAGAGGTGCCCCAATGTGAGCGTCAAATGTGGAGAATTTCGGTCCTTCAACTGTCTCTACCTTCCCAGTAGTGAGGCGTCAGTCCTCGCCGCTCTAGCTCGCGCTGTATTTCTAGTAATCCAGTATACGTCGGTACAACAAATAATGTTTCACCTACAGGTGTCTGACGAACTGCTCTATCAAGCGCTTCGGCAATACCATAGCGCTGTGTCGCTACAGCGTTCAGCGCTTCTCCGCCCGTTTCTTCAGCAATCCTCATACTTCTATTCTTTCGTTGACGTTTATTACTGGTAGTCTGAGCTGTATCACGTTTCATAGCACGCAAAGGAGATATGGTTACTATAGTCATTTCGTCCTGAGCTATACCTGCGTACTTTAAGCGTAGAGCCAGGTCCAAAGCGCGACTACCAGCCACTACAAGCGTCATGGTTTGATGAACTGCGCGCTCGAAATCTACATCCCATATCCAGGAAATATCGCGACCGTCGGCAATATTATCATTGAGCACAAAGAGAACGTGCCGTCTCGCTCCCTCGCTAAAAAGTGTCCGGAGCACTTCATTGAAGCCTGTTGGGTTTTTTGCCAGCAACAATCGTAGGGTGCGCCCTTCAATTTGTAGGCGTTCACCACGTCCAAATATAGGCTTGAATTGTTCAATCCCTGTCACTATCGGTTCCCAGCCTATTTCAAGTGCCTGAGCTACTGCAGTCGCTGCCAGGGCATTATAGACGTTATAAATTCCCGGTAGAGGAATAATTATCTCCTGTCGCTGTTTTGCCGTTGCCACTTTGACAGAACTGGCCATGTCGATACGCATCCGGTCAAAGTCATCGGATCGCACTTTGACTGCTCGCACATCGGGTTGGGGGCGTTGGCGTCCACAACCAGTGCATTGGTAATGGCCCATATGGCTGAAAAAGCGTAGCTCATAGCTATATTCTCCCCCACACCGCGGACAGGTACGAGTATCGATGACCTGGTGCCTTTCATCTGCTCTGTGCTGTGTCGACAGGTCAAGTGCGGGATCATCGATTCCGAAATACACCACTCGACCAGTGAACATCTCACCTAGATATGCCGTGGTAGGATCATCGGCGTTCAGAACGAGAATGGTATCAGTTGAGAGTGTGCTCAAAGTCTGTTGCCATCGTGCAGCAACGCTATCAACTTCTCCATAGCGATCAAGTTGGTCGCGGAACAGGTTGGTGAACGTTATCACGCGCGCTGGAACCGACTGCACTGCCTGTGGCACGACAGCTTCATCCACCTCGAGAATCGAGATTGCCCGCCCGCCTCTACGCAAATGTCCATTAGGGAGGGCTCGTATGACCAGCGAGCTGGCAATCCCTCCCATCAAGTTAGAACCTTCTCTGTTGCGCCACACGCGCAGACCGGCATCACTCAGAATAGCACCAATGAACCCGCTCGTTGTCGTCTTGCCATTGGTTCCTGTAACAACCACGCTTCCATGTTCTAACTGCGTTGCAAGATGACCAACAATATTTGGGTACATCCGTTGCGCAACAAGACCAACTACACTCGTACCTCCGCCTAAATGCAGTCGACGGCTCAAAGCCCCCGCTGTTCGACCTCCTACGACCGCAATTCCTGCGCGAAGAGAAGTGCGCCGTTTAGGATGGTATACGCTGCGCTGGCCGCCGGTAACTGAGGTAACTGGGCGCTCAGCAGGCGGCTCAGTGCGTTTTGTATTCTTCTCGCTCTGCCCTGAGCGCAGACTCTTGCGGGGCATCCTATCGGTTGGCCTCTGTTTTCGCATACTGTTCCTCCAAAGCAGCGCGGATATATACTGGTATGTTGTAATGAATGCAGCATAGCATGGGAGGGCAAACAGGTCAAGGTAGCTCAAAACCTCTCAGGGCTATTTGGAGATGTTCTTCTTATTTCCCTCGCCGCCTCCGGTGGCTAGCAAGAGAGGGAATTTTCCGATGGAGCGCACCGTTTCATGAAAATAGATAGTTATCCTATTGACAGCATAAGCTATTCTATCCATTGAGACAGAATACTCATATATTTGGGTCTTGATCCTCGCAGGGTCGCTACAAATCTTCCCTTCTCTAAAGGATGAAGAAGCGAAGGACTACCTTTTCGTAAACTCGTGAGTCGAATTAAAAAATACAAGATCAGGTAATAATTTAAATGACAAAGAAACTTGTGATAGTAGAATCACCAGCAAAAGCAAAAACCATTGAAAAATTTCTAGGACGGGATTTTGAAGTCCGAGCTTCAATGGGCCATATCATGGACCTCCCGAAAAAGGGACTGGGAGTAAATACGCGCAAAGACTTTGCGCCACAGTACGAAGTAATTGAGAAAAAAGATAAACTCATTAACGACCTGAAAGCGGCCTCAAAGCGCGCCGACGAAGTAATCCTTGCCCCAGACCCCGATCGCGAGGGCGAATTTATTGCCTGGTCTCTGAAACAAACACTGGGGCTCCAGAACCCACATCGAGCCGTCTTCAACGAAATCACCAAAAAAGCCGTGCAGGATGCTGTCAAAAAACCACGTGAGATCAACGAGGACCTCTTCAATGCACAACAGGCTCGTCGCGTCCTGGATCGTCTCGTTGGCTATAAAATCAGCCCCTTGCTCTGGCGACGTATACAGTCTGGCACCAGTGCAGGCCGCGTCCAGTCAGTTGCACTTCGGCTCATTTGCGACCGCGAAGTGGAGATTCGCGCCTTCATTCCAGAAGAATATTGGAGTATCACTGCCACCCTCAGCAAACATCAGCAGCAAGAACGCTTTGAAGCCAATTTACTTACACGCCTTAAAGATATGAATACTTTCAACAGTCAGGAGAACGCTGCGGAAGGGGAAGAACAGGCTCCACCCGTGTCGTTAAATGGGGCAAAGGCACCGGCGACTGAAAAAGGGCGCATTAAAATATCCTCTAAAGAAGAGGCAGACGCCATTCTGGCTGACTTAAGAGGCGCCACCTACACCGTCTTGAAGATAGAGGAGAAAGAACAGCGCCGCCAGCCATACCCACCCTATACCACCAGTACCATGCAGCAGGAGGCTTCCGTTCGGCTCTACTTCAAGCCCAAGAAAACTATGAGCCTTGCCCAGCATCTCTATGAAGGCATTGAAATGGGCGAGCGTGGTCACCAGGGTTTAATTACCTACATGCGTACTGACTCAACCCGTATCTCTGATGAAGCACAGGCAATAGTCAAAAGCTACATCGCGTCGGAATATGGACAGCCCTACGTCGGACTTGGTCGCACAGGGAAAGCCAAAGCTACCACTCAGGATGCTCATGAGGCAATTCGTCCAACTGACGTCACATTAACGCCGCAGATTGTCAAACCTTATCTAACTCCTGAGCAGTTTAAATTATATAATCTTATCTGGCGCCGCTTTGTCGCCAGCTTTATGACCCCTGCTGTCTTTGATACCATCCGTGTTGATATCGTGGCCTCCCAGTATGTCTTTAGAGCCACAGGTTCTCATCTTAAATTCCCTGGTTTTTATGCGGTCTGGCCTCGTGAGGAGGATGAAAAGCTCCTGCCGGCCCTATCAGCTCAAGAAATACTTGATCTGCACCGCTTAGAGCCTGAGCAACATTTTACACAACCCCCTCCACGTTATACGGAGGCGAGCTTAATTAAAGAGCTTGAAGAGCAGGGTATTGGACGCCCTAGTACCTATGTGCCCATTATCAGTACCATCCAGGATCGTGGTTATGTAGACCAGGAGCAACGTCGCTTTATACCAACCTGGTTGGGCGAAACGGTCAACGAGGTCATGAATAAACACTTCCCCGATATTGTCGATACCAGTTTTACCGCCGATATGGAACGGAAACTCGACGATGTCGAGGAAGGAAAACAATCATGGACAGAGTTTTTACACGGCTTCTATGGCGGATTCAAGGTAAGCATGGAAAAAGCTGAAGCAGAAATGAATCGTGTACAGAAGCCTGTCGAAGAAATTGATGAACTCTGCCCCGATTGTGGTCGCAATTTAGTTATCCGCACCGGTCGTTTTGGTCGCTTCATCTCTTGTTCAGGCTTTCCGGAATGTCGCTACCGTCGCTCCTTTATGAATAAAACAGGCGCTTTCTGTCCGCTGTGCAACGGTGACCTGGTTGAGCGCAAAACAAAGCAGAGGAAGCGGGTGTTCTTTGGCTGTGGCAATTATCCTACCTGCAATTTCGCCATCTGGGAGCGTCCTGTGCCCGAACTTTGTCCAAACTGTGGTGGACTGATGGTTATCCCCCGTGTTGGGCAAGACCCTGTCTGCTTTGCAGAAGTTATCGCGGTACAGCGTAGCACCGAGGAGAAACCCCAACTGGACGAAAAGACAACTCCTCGCGCGACCCGCAAGAAATCAGCCACGGGAGCTGCGGAAGTTGAGCCAGGAGTAGCTGGCACGAAAACCAGGCGACGAACAACAGCACCTTCAAGAAAGAGCGCAGCGCCTGCGGATAACCAACAGCTAGCAGCAGAGCCTGAAAAAACCAGGAAAACAACGGCCCCTGCTTCGACTACCAAAAAAAAATCAACTCAAGCATCGACCGGTAGGAAAACGTCAGCTCGAGCATCATCCACAAAGAAAACAACCTCCAGCCGTGCCAGGCGTGGCCTATAGCACACGAATGTATGGACCCAATTATGCAGATTAACCAATTCATCCATACACAGTAGGGGCCGATTTATCGTGCCCAGCGCCGATTTATCGGCCTCGGTGGATTTTCTGCTCTCCGGATTATTAAGTAAATGTGCATTATTGCGTCCAGCCGCTGTCATGGGACGATGAACGGCTGCCTTGCGCTTGACCTGGTAACTTCACCGGAAAACAGTAGCTGCCATAGTGATATAATCATACATAGGTAATTGCCCGTGTATGGATAAGGTCTGGTAGTTGGAGGATTTCATGTCGCATGCAGTAACGCTAATTCCTGGCGATGGTACCGGGCCAGAAATTACAGAAGCGACACGTCGTGTACTTGAGGCAACTGGCGTAACGTTCAACTGGGAAGTTTACCAGGCAGGCTTAGAAGTTTTGGAGAAACATGGCACAGTTTTACCTGATGAAGTCATTGAATCCATTAAACGGACAAAAGTGGGTTTAAAAGGGCCTATTACCACGCCAATTGGGAAAGGTTTCCGCAGTGCAAATGTACTGCTGCGTAAGAAACTCGACCTCTACGCCAATCTGCGACCAGCAAAAACATACCAGGGCCTGCGCTCGCGTTATGATAATATTGATTTGACCATTGTTCGTGAGAATACAGAAGATTTATATGCCGGCATCGAATTCCAAAGAGGAACGCCCGAATACGAAGAGATCATCGAGACAATTGCTCAAACCACCGGTACCCGTCTCAACAACGATTCCGCTATGAGCATCAAGTTTATCTCTGTGATGGCAACCCGTCGTATTGTCAAGTTTGCTTTTGAATATGCTCGTGCTAACGGTCACCGCAAAGTCACCGCGGTTCACAAAGCCAATATTATGAGGTTCTCCGATGGCTTGTTCCTCTCTACTGCCCAGGAAGTTGCTAAGGAATATCCTGATATTCAATTTGAGGATCGCATCGTAGATAATATGTGTATGCAATTAGTGCAGAAACCTGAAACGTATGATGTCCTTGTTCTGCCCAATCTGTACGGTGATATTATCTCTGACCTCTCAGCGGGCCTGATAGGGGGTCTCGGCGTTGCCCCTGGTGCGAATATTGGCAGTCAGTATGCAATCTTTGAACCTGTTCACGGCAGTGCGCCCAAATATGCCGGGCTGAATAAAGTGAATCCCATGGCAATGATGTTCTCAGGAGTACTCATGCTTCGTCACTTATGCGAGCGAGAAGCAGCCAACCGCCTGGAAAAGGCTATAGCCCAGGTAATTGCCGAAGGCAAGAACGTCACTTATGACTTGAAACCTCGTCCCGATGATCCCACTGCTGTAGGCACCTCGCAAGTCGCAGATGCTGTCATCGAAAAATTGCAGAAATTATCATAAGCCGACTGAACCACAAAATCAGAATCCCTGTTCATTCAGTAGCAAACTGGTTGGGTTCTTGTGGAAATTAACCTTGCCTGATTCCCCCTTTGCGCCACTTATGCCGTGCTTGAATGTAGCGTACAGTTCCAGAATGAGAACGCATCATCACTGAGGAAGTGCGAGCGCCCCATCCAAAATACTGGACGGCATCTAGCAATTCTCCACTGGTAATTCCCGTTGCTGCAAACGATACATCGTTACCTCTTACCAGGTCATCCACTCGAAATACCTGGTCGATATCTATCCCATCGGCTTTGAGTTTCTCTCGTTCCTGGTCTGAACGCGGCCAAATTTTACACTGAATTTCTCCACCGATACATTTAATAGCTGCTGCGGCTAAAACCGCTTCTGGCGCTCCTCCAATGCCTATCAACACATCTACGCCTGTATAGTCCTCCATCGCTGCTTGAATAGCCGCGGAAACATCGCCATCCATAATCAAGCGAATACGCGCGCCGACTTCGCGAATTTGCCGGATCATTTCCTGGTGACGAGGTCGATCTAAAATAATCACTGTCAAATCATCAATGCGCGCGTCTCGAACGCGGGCAATGCGATCCAGGTTGACCATGATGGGCGCGTTGATATCAATGACGTGTTTCGCATCTGGGCCTACAGCAATCTTTTCCATGTAATAGACACCTGGAGGGGCCGAATACATCGTTCCACGTTCTGCAATAGCCACTACTGCCAGCGCACCAGGAAGGCCGAGTGCGAGTAAACGTGTTCCATCTACTGGATCGACTGCTACGTCAACTTCGGGCGATGCACCATTCCCTACTCTCTCGCCAATATAAAGCATGGGAGCCTCGTCCTTCTCACCCTCACCAATCACCACAACCCCGTTCATATCAACGCCATCGAGGGCATGACGCAGGGCATCTACAGCGGCCTGGTCAACCATCTCCTTATTCCCTTTGCCCATCCAGCGCCCCGCACTTAACGCCGCGGCCTCGGTCACACGTACTAATTCCATTGCCAGGTTGCGCTCTTGCGTGCGCGATTCTACAATACGTACTTCTTCTCTTCTTATGTCTCCTTGCATAATGCCTCCTTGGTGTCCTTAAATAGTAATGTTGCGCTGGTGTGTTCGAGCATGTTCTGCCTGCATAATGGCCCGTAACAGATCCACCGCCTCCTCCAGGTGACCTTGTCGATTGACGATAATATAGTCGTACCAGTGCTGTTGTGCCAGTTCTTTGCGTGCATCAGCCAGTCTTCTCATCAGTTCCGGTTCAGACTCTGTTTGACGGTCGGTCAGGCGCTGTTCCAACTCTTCTAGAGAACTGGGAACTAAAAAAATAAAAATTGCTTCAGGCACCTTCTGATGTATCGTGGCTGCCCCCTGGACGTCTATCTTGAGCAGCACATCATGCCCCGCGTTCAGTTGATCTCTGATCACCTTGCGCGGTTGACCATACCAATTTCCATGGACATTGGCATACTCAATCAGTTCATCGTTCTCGACAAGCCGCGTGAATTGCTCTTGACTCACGAAGTGATAGGGGTTGCCCTCGCTTTCACCGGCGCGAGGTGCGCGCGTAGTGACTGAAGCAACCACGTAAAAATCCATACCTTGTTTTTTGAGCTCGTGAATAACGCTATCTTTTCCCGTACCCGATGGTGCCGAGAGAACAAAGAGGAGTCCACGTTTCGGGTTGGAGGGGCTGCGGTACTGCTGGGACACAGTCTGCTCCGTCTCAAGTTGCATACGTTTTCCTAACGCTACTGGCGCTCAGAGTATTAGCTGGTATACGCCGGCCTACACTTTTGCTATACTAACGATTATCTCGTTCGTATAGTCTCTGGCTAACCTGCTATCTCAGACGCAGATATACTTCTTAAGCAAAAACGGCATCATGGCTGTGGAAAACAGAGGGATAGGAGGCAAAGCTCCCTGACAGGTTTGGGGTGTTCCCGAACCTTCTTCTTTTCCCGCTGGGGTTTCATCGTTCCGATTAATATTGTACAACAACAACAGGCAATTTCGGTAGTAGTAACTTTTGAGCTTGAATCTTGCCCTCGTGAAAATAATAGATAGAATGGACAAACGCATGCATGTAGACGCAATAACACTGGCGGCAGTCGCTGACGAATGGCGTACCCTTTTGGCGAATGCACGTATTGACACCATTATTCAACCCACAGAACATGCTATAGCCATCCAATGTTATGCTCCAGCCATGCAAGATAGTGGCGCGGGAGGCGGCCAGAACCGCTGGCTCTACCTCTCAACTCACCCACAACTGGCGCGGGCGCATATTACCGCGCGTAAGCCCACCAGGATACAGACTGAGCCACCGCCATTTGTCATGTTACTGCGTAAATACCTCGAGGGCGCGCGCATAGAAGCTATACAGCAGCCCCGCTGGGAGCGTGTCATTGAGTTGATAGCGAGCCACCGCATCAGCCCCGAAAACCAGGAGCGTTCTCATTACCATCTCATCATCGAAATTATGGGGCGTCTCAGTAACGTTGTCTTCTGCGATGAGCACAACATGATCCTTGGCAGTTTGAAACGTGTTGGTGCTGAAATCAACCGCTACCGTACTATTACTGCCAATATCCAATACGTGCCTCCTCCCGCGCAGCAGCGTACCTTCGCGGGGCAAACTCTGCCAAAGTTAGAACCAGCTACAGTCTCGGCGGCTGAACTGGCTCTTTGTGCTAGAGATCAGTTGGAGCAAGCTGAGCAACCCGTACCAACCACCGTAACAAAGCCGCGTAAACGCGCTGTGGGAGAGCCAACACTCTGGCAGCTACTGACACATCACCTCCTCGGCTTTAGCCCTCTTATCGCCCGAGAAGCGGTTTACCGTACTACCGGCGACACGGAATCGTCACTGGCTGGCACGACAGCCGAGCCATGGGATGAGCTGGCCTGGAACGTGCATGAACTGGCTGTGCTCTTTGATAACCATCACTGGCAACCCCAACTTGTCGAGCGTATTGCAACAGGAGAAAACCAGTCTGCCATTTTCTCCGCAACTCAGGCAGTTCCTTTAGCCTTTGCCCCATATGTGCTGGAACAGTATCAGGATGTATCAGGTGTTCGCATCCTCCAATCTTCATCAATGAACATCCTGCTCGACGACTTCTATGCTCGCAGCGAGTGGCGAGACGCCATGGAAGGCGTACGTAACCCCATTCGCAAGGTCCTGCAAACACAACGCGACCGCTGCAAGCGCAAAGCCGACCTCCTGCAGCAGGAGCTGACCGCCCTCGGTGAAGCAGCGCAGTATCGCTTACAGGCTGAACTACTCCTCGCTCATCAACACCAGGTGCAACAGGGGCTGTCGAGTGTCACGCTGCAAAACTTTTTTGAGAGTGAGAGCCAGGAAAATGCGCCTACCCTCACCTTCTCTATTGATCCCCGCTTCGATGCTGTAGGCAACGCCAACCGCCTTTTCAACAAATATCATAAATTGCGCCGCGCCGCTGTACTTCTTCCTTCCCAGATCGAGCAGAATGCCACCGAATTAGCCACCATCGATCAACTCCTGGCCGACCTCATGCTGGCCGATACTCCTGCAGAAGTCGCCCTGGTCAAAGCCGAAGTCCAGGCGGCTGGCTATATGCGTGGCGCGCAAAAATTACCAGAGAAGAAAACTCAGAAAACAGCCAGGAAAGGCAAAGGCGGGAAACCTCTCAAAGGAAAACCCGTCCCGCCGGGCGGTGGCACTCCTCTGTACCTGCAGAGCCGTGATGGTTTCACCGTGCTGATTGGCAAAAACAGCCGCCAAAACGAAGAAGTCACCTTTCATCAGGCAACAGCCAACGATATCTGGCTCCATGCCCGAGGTGTACCAGGTGCGCACGTCATCATCAAAGCGTCCGGGCGCGAAATCCCCCGCAGTACCATTGAACAAGCCGCCAGCCTCGCCGCTTACTATAGCCAGGCTCGCGGCACAACAACCGCACCCGTAGACTACACCCTCCAACGCTACGTCCGTCACATGAAGGGCGGCGGTCCCGGCATGGTAATCTACGAAAAAGAGCGCACGCTATACGTCGCCCCCGAGTCTTCCCCGTAAGCAACCAAGCGCGGAGGATGGGCTGGACACCCCGTTCGTGTATAGTAGGGGTGACCCTAGCGGTCACCCAAGCCCCGTCGCCCCCGAGTCTTCACCGCTCCCTGGATGAGCCAATCCCCATTTCCTCGCGATACTTCGTCACCGTCCGTCTCGCCATCGGTATACCCCGCTCATGCATCAACCTTGCCAGTTCTTCGTCACTTAATCGTCTCCCTGGCTCTTCTGACAAAATCACTTCTCGCAACACATCTCTCACTCCCAGCGAACCATCAAAAAAATCAGAAAACGGCATCAGGCGACCGTTCGGAAGCAGCGCGCATTTATTAATCGTAGCCCGGCTGACCGTCCCTTCGTCCAGATTCAGGCGCATCGCAACCTCCGCACGAGTCAGGGGATGTAAAAAGCGCACCCCTCGTTCCAAAAATTCTCGCTGTTCCTCGACAACCAGTTCCGCCACCCGCTTGAGCGTGCGCCAGCGCCGTTGTATGCAATCTATAAAAAACCTGGCGCGATCGCTATGATGGTGTATGTAGCGCTGCACTTCTTCGTAGTTATTCACACTGGAAGATAACGGTCCGACTGTACCAGCGTTGACGCGGAAGCGATAGCGCTTCTCTTCAACAATCTCTACTTCAAAACCCGTGTCTCCCTTGCGGATAATCACATCAGGACGCATATATGTTGCATCGTTGACCACCCGGCTATAGGTGTCCTCTTCCCGGTATGTGTGTGCCGGAAATGGATGCAACATGGTACGAATATAGTGAATTGCCTGCTGTACTTCCTGCTCGGTCACCTTCAGTTCATGGGCAATTTCATGAAGCTGGTTACGTCCAACCTTGTCTAAATAACTATGGACCAGCGTGTAAGCCAGGGGAGGTGATGTTTCCTGCTCGCTTAATGCCTGTAATTGGATCAGCAAACATTCTTGTAAACTTCGTGCCCCAATCCCCAATGGCTCCAATGTGTGCAACTGGCTCAATACATAGTCAACACGCTCAACCGGCACATGCAGATGTTCAGCAATCTCGGCTACCCCAACCTCCAGGTAACCGCGCTCATTCAGGTTGCCCACCAGTTGTTCGGCGATTGGCTCGTCACCGGGCGCAATCAGCGTCTCCAACTGTCGCAGCAATATCTCTGCTAATGTTTCCCCTGCGGCAATACTCGCCAGCGGATCGAATTCATCATCCCAATCAAATTCTGCAAAACCAGAGTTATCGAAATCATAGAATTGCTGAGCATTACTCCACGCCGTTTCCACCGGAAGTTCAAGACTGTTAGGCATCTCACTCATCGAGTGTTCAGGCTGCGCGAAGTGTCCACAGGTAGTACAGCTCTGCCCATACATGCGGGTGCCACAGAAGAGACAGACGCGCTGCTCTTCCACCTCGAAAGCGGGATTTTCCAACTGCTCCTGGTTAATTGCACGCTCCAACTCCTCCACTGAGAGGTGTAGGATAGTGCTGGACGTAATCAGCCTGGCGCTAACACGGAGAACATGCTCTGGACGCGGTGTTGGTTGTAATTGCATGAAAATCTCCTATCTCTTTCATGCTACATGTCTAAGCCACCATGTTCTCATATCCAGCCTCGACTCATCAGAGCAGCGTGTGCGGCTTCTTGCTCCGCCGTCTGTTTGTTGCGCCCGTGCCCTTTGCCGGCTACCTCTTCTCCCAGCATCACCTCGACTGTGAACTCCCGATTATGCGATGGACCTTCCTGGCTTACCAGGCGATAATATGGTGTGATACCTGCGTGCGCCTGCGCCAATTCCTGAAAGAGTGATTTATTATCCTTAAATAGCCGTTTCATCACTATATTATGCGCTATTGGCTCCAAACGGTGGATTAAAAATGCCTGTACCGCCATTATTCCCTGGTCAAGATAAATCGCACCCAGTAGCGCCTCAAAGGCAGAGGCAAGCACGCGTTTCCCACCTCCACTACTCTGCTCGCCTTTGCCCATTAGCAGGTATTTGTTCAACTGAATCTCCCGGGCGAAATCTGCTAACGTCTCCGTCTTTACCAGGAAAGCGCGTACATCGGTCAGCTCTCCCTCGCTCAAATCGGGAAAAGAACGATAAAGAAAATCTGTACTGACAAAAGCCAGGATAGAATCGCCCAAAAATTCCAGGCGTTCGTTAGAACATTGCCCTTCTCCGTGAGATTCATAAATATATGATCGATGTGTGAGAGCCAGTTGTAACAATGCCGGGTCATGAAAATGTATTCCCAGGGTCTCCTCCAGCAATTCAGACACTAATTCACCTCCAACAGCACGTGTGCTTCATCTGGCACCCGTTCAGTAACCTCGCCAATGCGCCAGAACATCACTTCTGGGGCCAATGCCGCGATCTCGGGCCACAACGCTGGTTCGATAGCCGCGAAAAGGCCCCCCGATGTCTGTGGATCCCACAAAATCTCGCGGTCAGCTTCCTCCAACCGTTCATTGCAACGCACATGCGGCAGTAAATATGCTGCGTTTCTATTAGCGCCGCCAGTAATATGTCCTGATTCAGCGTAGTGCCGTGCATTTGGCAGCAATGGCAGCGCGTCATACTCAAAACGCATTCCCGCCAGGCTCTGTGAAGCCATCTCCCAGGCATGGCCAAGCAGGCCAAAGCCCGTTATATCAGTGACAGCATGCACTCCCCCGTATACCCCCGGACGCTGCAATGCCTGGCTTGCCCCACGATTTAATTGCATCATCGATGCGATAGCCGCCGCCAGGTCGCTTTCATCCACCTGTTCACGTTTATGTGCGGTAGTAATTAAGCCTGTCCCCAATGGCTTGCTAAGAATGAGTATATCTCCTGGTTGCGCTCCGCCCTTGATCAGAATATGTTCAGGATGCACCATACCCGTCACCGCAAGCCCATATTTAGGCTCCTTGTCGGTCACCGTATGCCCCCCTGCGACCACTGCCCCTGCCCTTGCAACTATATCAGCACCTCCTTGTAAAATTTCGCTAAGAATAGCATAGTCCAGGTTATCAGGCCACGCCACAAGGTTTATTGCCATCAGAACCTGCCCGCCCATTGCATAGACATCGCTCAATGCGTTGGCAGCAGCAATCGCTCCAAAAGCATATGGATCATCCACCACGGGCGGAAAGAAATCCGCGGTGCTGATGATTGCCTGTTGATCGTTCACGCGGAACACTGCCGCGTCATCAGCAGCATGTAGCCCCACCAGAAGCTCAGGTGGAGCGGCATGGAAAGTCAATGGACGCAGTACCTGCGCCAGGGCCTCTGGTCCCATTTTTGACGCTCAGCCAGCGCAACTGGCAAGCGATGTAAGGCGAATCTTTCGACCCGTTGTCATCAAATACCCTTCTGACGTCTTTGTGGAGAACGTGGTTCAGTTGCCATTGTAGCGTGTTTTTACATAGTCCGTCAATGCTGAAGATATGCGGGTCTCCATCCTTGTACAAAAGGCCTCTTTGTGATACCCTAATTATGTGGGTATGAGTAAGACAGGCAATCGCGAACTGCAAAGTTCGAGGAAAGTCCGAACTCCACAGAGCAGAATGCTGGCTAACGGCCAGTGAGGGCGACCTCAAGGAAAGTGCCACAGAAACATACCGCCCGGCGACACCCATACATCGCACCACCACTTGTTGCCGGGTAAGGGCGAAATGGTGAGGTAAGAGCTCACCAGCAGTTAGGTGACTAACTGGCTGGGTAAACCCCATTCGGAGCAAGACCAAGCAGGAGGGATGAACTGGCGTCCTAGATAGATGATTGCCCCCTGTGTGGCCGCGAGGCCACGGAGGCACAGAATTCGGCTTATGACTTGCTCACCCCCACATCCCACGCCAATTCGCACTATTTCACGCTCTACCATGGAGGACAAAACCCGATGCGCAACCAGAAGGGCTGAGTGACGCCACGCTTGCCCCACGCTTGCCACCATCCTCCACTTTCATGCGACCTTCAACATGGAAGATATATGTACTATACTGTGGAGTAAAACCATTCATGACAAGGCAACACTTTGAAGACCTTACACGGGGCGGTCAGGTTCGACGGATGAGGCGACTGGCAGAAATAGCGCTTACCGCCTATGATCTTGGAGAAGTGCATCTGACGCCATTAATGCATTTTTTTAACACAACATTCCGTATCGATACCTGTCTCCACTCACCTGGGGCAAGTCAGGAGTACCCGGCGGCGTGCAAAGGGGAACGCTATGTTATCCGCATCCATCGTCCAGGTTCTCAGGATGCGTTGACTATTCAGTCAGAACTCCTTTGGTTGCTGGCTCTGCGACGTGAGGCAGGTCTGGTTGTACCAGAGCCGGTACCGACTCGCGATGGGGCGTTGCTCACTATAGCATCCACAGCAGATGTGCCGGAACCGAGACAGTGTGTGGTCTTCCGTTGGGTACATGGCAGTTTTCTCCGCTCCAGGCTCGGCGTAAAAGAGCTTGAGCGCGTTGGAGCGTTTATGGCAAAGCTCCATCGGCATGCCAAGTGTTTTGTCGTACCCGAAGGTTTCTTTCGGAAACGATGGGATTATGACGGACTGCGTAGTGGCGTGCTGGGAACTGACCTGGAGCAGAGTTGGGCACATTTGTCGCGTGAGGATCGCACGATACTGGATGCGGTTGCTGAGAGGGTTCAGCAAACAATGCAAACGTTGCGAGAAGGGCGAGAGGTATTTGGGCTGATTCATGCCGATTTGTACGAAAGAAATTACTTATTCTCCAAAGGGGAAGTGCATGCCATCGATTTTGATGGATGTGGTTGGGGATACTACCTCTTCGATATCGGTGTAGCTTTCTCGACGTTGCTGGCACGCACCGATTATCCAGCTCTACGGCAGGCATTTCTGGAAGGGTACCGGCGGGTGCGACCGCTCTCTGTGAGCCACGAAGCACTTATTGATACCTTCATTGCAGGCCGGCTCATGTGCCATGTGCTCTGGCTGGCTGCGCACATTGATGAGCCGTCATATGGCATGCGGGCGGTTCGACGTATAGAGTACGAGCTAGGGGAACTCAAGTCTTTTTTGGATCAGTAATTTCTCTAGCCTCTCACTCGCACCACGGTTCATAGAGATGGCCGGCGTTGTGGCACCCGGCTCCGCAAGTGCTGGGGCAAATTCAGCACTGCCACGCCAGGGCGGAGCAGCAGCGCTGCCTTCAAGCGCAGCGCCACCTGATTATGCAGCACGTATTCCCACCAGTGGGCTACGACAAATTCCGGCACGATCACCGTCAAGGTATCCTCTGGGTGACGCAGATGCACCGCATCAATATAGGCGAGGATCGGACGCAGGAGGCTGCGGTAGGGCGACTCAATGATGAGCAAATGGGTCTCTTCCTCTGCTGCGATCTGGTGTTGCCACTGCTGCCAGCTTGCCCGTACCTGCTCGACCTGCTCGTCGTCGACTATCACATGCATTGCTGTGACGTGACCGGAGATGGAGCGAGCATAGGCCAGACTCGCGAGAGCAGCACGATCCAGCCCTGCAAGAGGCACAATGAACCGATGGTGCACCTCCTGCGGACGGGTGGGAAGCGTGCCCGTGCTGGTTCGCTGCTGCAGCGGCACATTGGCCACCATAATATCTGGTCGGAAGAGCAGCGTCGCCTTCAATCCCAGAATTTTTGGACTGGAGAACACACGTCTCAACGAGGACTCCACCACTTCCGGCAGAACGACCGTCAGCGTCTCTTCGGGATGCTGCTGATGCACCGCGTCAATATAGTCAAGCAAGGGAAGCAGGGGCAAGCGATGCCCAGGATCGATGATGTCCAGTGTGGATATCTCATGAGGAGGCAGTCTTGTTTGCCACTCGTCCCA
>VBHI01000037.1 GCA_005881495.1 Chloroflexota bacterium | reverse complement strand
TCAACTTTAGAGGAGTAGGACATAGTACGGGAACATACGACGAGGGGCGTGGAGAGATGGATGATGTACGCTATGCGCTGGAGTTTTTGAGCCGCCGTTACCCGGGTTTACCGGTTATATTAGCCGGTTTTTCGTTTGGCGCCTACGTCGGGATGCATGTTGCAGCTGTTGATGATCGTGTCCGGGCGATGATTGGTCTTGGCGTACTCGCTCGTATGTTCGAAGGTGAAACGCTGCAAGGTTGCCACAAACCCAAACTGTTTATTCATGGCACCAAGGACGAACTTGCGCCGTACGCATTGACGGCAAAATGGTTCGAGGAGGTGCCCGCGCCCAAGAGCCTGGTAGCGGTACAGGGGGCCGATCACTTTTTCCAGGGTCACCTGGAAGAGGTAGGGGTGATCATCATCGGCTTCATACAATCGCTGTAATTCCAGATAATCAAATCAGGGAGAGAGAGACCGTCTATAACCCCTGTTCGCGGGCCAAAGGGAGTATTCGCCCGCCCGAAATACGCAAGAGATCATGAACAGTAATGTATACGAAATGATAGATTTAGTCAAACGCACGTTGTGATGGAAACGAAGAGAAAAGAGAGATGATTCCTCAACCAAGGCTAGCCGATCATCCTTCTCGTATCTACATCCCTTACACCTACGTTACACAGACAGCGTATATCCCCCTGCGAACCCACACTTACGGCATTTCTCGCCAGTTGCATGGCTTTATCATGTGAGATGATCTTGTAATGGATCTTCATTTCCAGGATACGCGCGACGGATGCATCGATCTGCGCCTGGGAGATCTGACCACTCATTACTGCCTGGTGTAAACCGTAGAGCATATGCTGGGTATCGGCCAGGCCGCGTGGGCCGAGCAAGAGGTCTGTGCCGGCCTTTACTGCCAGTACGGCGGCCTGGGCGAGGCTGTAGGTGTTGCTGATACCACCCATCCAGAGCGTGTCACTGATGATGACTCCCTTGAAATTGAGTTGCTTGCGCAATATCCCGGTGACAACCTTGGGCGAGAGCGACGTGGGTAGTTTGGGGTCAAGTTGCGGATTGAGAATATGTGTGACCATCACCATTGGCACAATACCCTCGTAGATCATAGTGCGATAGGGCACGAAGTCAATGGTGTTAAGGGTCGCAAGGCTGCGGTTCATGGGGGGTAGTGAAAAATGTGGATCGAGATTGGCGCTGCCCAGGCCGGGAAAGTGCTTGAGACAGCCGATGACACCGCCATCCGTCAGGCCTTTGAGGTAAGCGCGGCCCATATTGGTGACCAGGGTCGGGTCGGAGCCGAAGGTACGCATAGGGAGACCGGGGTTGTTGGGATTGGTCAACACATCGACGATCGGCATGAAGTTCACATTTAAGCCTAGATTTTTCAGATCGGCAGCGGCGCTGTGGCCTGCATTATAGGCCACGGTGGGGTTACCTGTCGTGCCTATTGCTTGTTCTGATGAGCGTTCTCCAGTAATATTGCGCAGTTCATTGACGAGTCCGCCCTCAAAGTCGGTGGTGATGAAAAGTGGAATTGGCGCTAGCTTCTGCATAGCATGGTTCAAGGAAACGAGCTGGTTGCGCGATTGCGCGTTACCATTCTTATTCTCGATCAAAACGCCGCTCACCTGGTTGGCCCGGAGCATCTGGGTGAGGTCGCTATTGACGGTCGCGCCGTAGAATTCGACGATGACCATCTGCCCTAGCTTTTGATCGAGACTCATACCCTGTACGATTCTCATGGCCAGGTCACTGTCGGAGAGTGGCGGCGTTGTGGGAAGAGGGGATTGTATGATCGGGGGAGAGGTTGTGAGGGTTGCTGATGGGATGGGAGAGAGGTAGGTTCCACTGGGATTAGCGGGCGTTAATGAGCATCCACCGATGATGAATAGGAAGCAAGCGAGTAGTGCGATGATTTTTGGGAGGGGGTGTGTCCCTATGTCTCCTACTTTCTTATCTTTCATGATTTGCTGCCCTTGCTTCTCTCGTGTGATATTTACTGTGTGTCTACGTTTAGAACGTTTGAGGGTGTGTAGAGATACAATTCTATCTGCTCCCTTGACATTACCTTCGTTTACACCGGATACTATCTTTACGTTATTGAACGAAGCAGGCCAGACCATTTAGAAATAAGGGGTTATTGTATGTTTGACAAAAGCAAGATTGGCCAAAGTTTCCCTCCGTTCACCATTGAGGTGGAACGAGTGAAGATTCGCGAATTGGCCCTCGCCATTGGAGACGATAATCCGATATACCAGAGTCGAGAAGCGGCTCAGGCGGCTGGGTATGCTGATGTGCCGCTTTTCCCAACGGCTCCTACGATGTTCACGTTCTGGGGTAATACAAACATGGTGAGCCAGATTGCCAGCCTTGGGATAAATGTGATGCGTATTCTACATGGCGAAGAGGATTACGAGTATCTTGCTCCTATCTATCCGGGAGATACCCTGACCGGTGTGATGACAGTGATTGACGGTAAAACGCGCCATGGCCCTGGCGGTTCCGTAATGGATATTTTGATAGTTGAGATACGCTACACCAACCAGCACGGTCAATCCGTGTTGAATGCGCGTGAAATGATGATCGTAAGAGAGTAGGTATACGGGTCGATGGGTAGGGCAGGCCGTCGATGGGTAGGGCAAGCCCTACCCCTACAGTTACAGTTACATTTTAGCAGGGGGCAATGTTTATGACAACGAATGCTCAGGCTCCGACAAAGTTGTACTATGAAGATGTGCAGGTTGGCGATGTTATACCAAAGCTGGTGAAACCAGGGCTTTCGCATTTGCACCTGGTGCGCTACGCAGGTGCATCAGGGGATTTCAATCCGCTGCACACCGATCCAAAGTTTGGTGAGATGGCTGGTACCGACGGTATCATCTCCCACGGGATGCTGATTATGGGCTTTGTGGGACAGATGTTAAGCGATTACGTGGGGCCGTTAGCGCTGCGCAAATTTGGCGTGCGCTTCAAAGGCATGACGCGTCTTGATCATGTGATTACCTGTACAGGCCACATCACTGAGAAATACGAGGTCGATGGCGAGGGACGTATCGCTGGAAAGGTACAGGCCGCCGATCAAAATGGCGATGTAAAGGTTAGTGGTACATTCGTCGCGGCATTGCCACGGCGCAGTTGAAATATGGTGCGCAGGCGTGGGGACGGATTTATCGGGTTCCTGCGCACTAAAAGGTTGCAAATTGTGCTACGAGAACACGAACTACGCTCTCTAAAAACCCTGTTACCTCCCGGGCGGGTATTTACTGACCAGGCCTCGCTCATCAGCTATGAAGTTGACGCGGGCATGGATCGAGGGAGACCAGAAGGTGTCGTATTCCCCCACTCAGTCAGAGATGTTGTGGGTGTCGTTCGCTGGGCTGACAAGCACACTGTGCCTCTGATTGCGCGCGGTGCGGGTACGGGTCTCTCGGGAGGCGCTGTTGCCGATCGGGGCGGGATCATCGTTGAATTTGCACATATGAAGCGTATCCTCGAGATCGATGAGCGCGGGCGCAGCGCTGTAGTCGAGCCAGCGGTGATTAACCTGGCGCTGGATGAACAGGTGAAACTGATGGGAATGTATTTCCCGCCGGATCCGGCCAGCCAGCGGGCTTCGACTGTTGGCGGTAATGTGGCAGAGAACTCGGGTGGGCCGCACTGTTTCAAATATGGGGTCACTTCCAACTATGTGCAGGGGTTGGATGTCGTGCTGGCTGACGGTCGCCATGTACACATTGGAGGGCGCGCACTGGATTATCCCGAGTATGATCTCTGTGGCCTGCTCACTGGCAGTGAGGGTATGCTGGCACTTATAACTGCTATCACTGTGCGGCTGGTGCGCAACCCACCTGCTATCAAGACGCTGCTCGCCGTTTTCGACTCGGTCGAGCAGGCTGGGAGAGGGGTATCAGCAGTCATCGCGGCCGGACTGGTGCCAGCGACTATGGAGATGATGGACCAGAACATTATCCAGATCATCGAGCCGTTTGCTCATGCTGGTTTGCCAACTGAGGCGCAGGCCATCCTGATTATTGACGTAGATGGCTATCCTGCAAGCCTGGATCAGCAAATAGCTGAAGTGGCGCACATCTTGCAGGCACATGGTGGACGCGACCTGCGCGTTGCCAGCAGCAGCGAAGAACGCAACCAGATCTGGTTCGCGCGCAAAAGTGCAGCCGGGGCTATTACTCGCCTGGCCCCGGCCTATTATACCATTGACATCACTGTGCCGCGCAGCCGCCTGACGGAGACCCTGTTTGAGGTCAATCAGATTTGCAATAAATATCAACTACGCGTGGGTTATGTCTTCCATGCAGGTGATGGCAATCTTCACCCATTAGTTCTGATTCCAGACCCTGAAGATAGAGAGCTGGTGGAGCGCGTGCACAGGGCCGGGCATGAGATAGTCGAACTGGCCGTTAGCAAAGATGGTAGCCTGAGCGGAGAGCATGGTATCGGTATTGAGAAGAGAGAGTTCATGCCGTTGATGTTCAATGATGCTGAACTGGCGGCAATGTGGGAT
>VBHI01000036.1 GCA_005881495.1 Chloroflexota bacterium | reverse complement strand
CTGGCGCTCGGACATCCTCAATCCTCACATCTGCCGGTCCGTAATACACCGCTGCTTTCATCGCCTCGCTCCTTTCTTGTTGCCGGATAGTCAGTTCGCTTCCTCTAATGAATCTCACCCTAGCAGTCCCAACGGCTCCTCTATCAGGTCTGCCAGGGTAGCCAGGAATTGCGCTCCTCGTGCTCCATCTATCACGCGGTGATCACAGGAGAGGCTGAAAACGATCATTGGCTGTACGACTGCCTGACCCCCCACGGCCACCACGCGGTCGGCCATGCGGCTGACGGCTAAAATAGCGGCCTGTGGGGCGTTGACGATGGCTGTGAAGGCATCGATTCCGTACATGCCCAGGTTACTGATCGTGAAAGTGCCGCCCTGAATATCCTGTGGTCGGAGCTTGCCAGCCTGAGCACGTGTTACCAGCTCCTTGCGCCGCTTCGCAATCTCACTGATGCTGAGGGTATCCGCCAGGTGGATCACTGGAACGACTAGGCCATCCTCGGTCGCCGCTGCTAGCCCGACATTGACCTCCTCATTCAAGGTGATAGTGCCCGCGTTCCACGTCGCGTTGAGACGCGGATGCTCGCGCAGTGCCCTCGCCACGACTTTCACGAGCAGATCGGTGTAGGTGATCTTCTCGAAGGCTGAAGGCCGTTTTAAGAGTTGCTCACGCCATGCGATGAGCCGACTCGCATTGACTTCTCGCATCAGGAAGATGTGTGGGACGCTCGTCCAGCTCTGCGTTGTGCGCTCAGCCATGATGCGCCAGATCGTACTGATGGCTTCCCCTGTGGGTCCCCCACGATAAATCGGGGGGCTACCAGGACGCGCCGCTTTTTCTACCGTCGGGGCGAACACGGCCTGTCCGTCTGCGGTCTGTACGGGAGCAGCGAGCACATCCGCTGCCAGCACGGCTCCATCAGGCCCGGTTCCCGAAATCGCGGCGAGATCTTTCCCTTGCTCAGCCGCCAGTCGCCGGGCCTTCGGTGAGGCTGCCAGCAGTCGCCCTGCCTCTGGAGCAGATGTCGTCTTTTCCTGGTTCTGCAGATACGCCAGCACATCCGCCTTTTGAATGCGCCTCCCCGTCGGGGTAATGGCCTCTAAATCCACGTTGTACTCGGCAGCGATGCGCGAGGCCAGTGGACTGGCAGGAGCATCTGGCTTGCTCGCTGATTCGGCTGTCGGTGTCAGCGGCACGGGCTCTACCGGGGGTGTCTCCACTTGCGCTATGGTTGTGGTGGAGATCGGCGTAGCATGCTCAGGGAACGCTTCACCAGGAGCCAGAATTCTGGCAATGACCTGGCCCACCGGAACCTCGTCGCCTTCAGCGGCGGTCACGTTGGCCAGGACGCCATCAGCTGGCGCTTCCAGTTCCACCGTGGCCTTGTCCGTTTCGACCTCCACCACCGGCTCACCCTTTTTCACCGGCTGCCCTTCGCGCTTGAGCCATTGCACGATCTTGCCCGTATCCTGTGCCATCCCGAGCACCGGTAAGATCATCTCCGTTGCCATGATCGCTCTCCTCCCCCTTCATGACGCCTGGACTGGAGCAGTGCTGGTGGGTGTGGCAGCCGTCACAGCTTGAGGCCGATTGCCATTTGCCAGGACATTCAGATTAGACTGGGTTTCACGCGTGGTGGGCAAGGGACCAGTGGCCGTGTAGTAGCGCACACCGGCGACCAACAATGCCTCAGCCGGGAAGCGGGTGATGACTTCGCAGCCATCCTTCGTCACGACTAACTGTTCCTCAATGCGTGCGGCCGACCACCCATCTGAAGCAGGCCAGAAGGTCTCCAGAGCGAAGACCATGCCCTCTGCAATCACTTCTGGATGATCGAGGGAGACCAGGCGGCTAAAGACGGGTTTCTCCCAGATGGAGAGACCGACACCGTGACCGTACTGGAGGGCGAACGCAGCTTCCTCATTGGGGAAGCCGAATTCTTCCGCCTTCGGCCAGAGCTTGACGATCTCGGCAGTGCTGACACCTGGCTTGATCGCGTTGATGGCTTGATCCAGGATGTCCCGGCAATACTTGTAGGCATCTACCTGCGCTTGCGAGGCACTGCCAATGACAAAGGTGCGGTAGTAGCAGGTGCGATAGCCGTTATAGCTGTGCAGGATATCGAAGTACGCCGGGTCACCGGGGCGTAACACACGGTCACTGAAGACGTGAGGGTGCGGACTGCAGCGCTCACCGGAGATAGCATTGACGCCTTCCACGTGTTCCGAACCCAGATCATAGAGCACTTTGCTCACCAGGCCCACCGTCTCATTCTCACGCATGCCCGGCTTCATCGCACGGTAGAGTTCATCGTAGGCGGCGTCCACCATCATGCACGCGGTGGCGAGCAGGGTAATCTCATCTTGCGTCTTGATTAAGCGTGCCTGCTGCATCAACTGCTGGCCATCCACCACCTTGATACCTTCTGCCTGTAAGGCAAACAGTACAGGCAGTTCAACCGCATCCACCCCCACCGGCTCGTTGAGCAGCCCACGCTGTTCCAGTTCGATGCGGATCTTGCGGGCCACGTCTTCTGCTCGCCCTGCTTCGGGCAACATCGCGCCCCGCTGGGTGGAAATGCCCGCCCGGGAACGCTCACCCAACCACGGACAATACTGTTGGTGGTGCCGAGCCGCTGAACCAAAGTCCCACAAGATCGGCTCATCATCCTGTGGTAGAAGAGTGAAACGAGCCAGCTTGTCCATGGCCCAGGTGCCGATATGTGTCGCTGTGATGTAGCGCACGTTTGTCATATCGAAGCACAACAATGCGCCTAGCTCCGATTCTTTGAGTAGCCTCTTGATACGCCCCAGGCGCTCGGTGCGCAGTCGTTCGAAGTTGACGCGCTCTTCCCAATCGACGCCCATCAATCCATAGGTTTTAATTGCCATCGTTTTGCTCCTTTATACACGTCCGCAAAGTGTCTTTGCTAACGCTGTCACTGTCTGCGGCGTAGGAACGGTGAGGTCTTCCAGTACTGGCGAAAATGGAATCGGCACGTCCATCGCCCCCATCCGTTTGACCGGGGCATCCAGGTAGTAGAAAGCACCATCAGCAATAATCGCCGCCAGTTCAGCCGTGACGCCATAGCGTTCATAGCCTTCATCCACCACGATAGCACGGCTGGTCTTCCTGGCCGACTCAATGAGGGTCTCTCTGTCTAGGGGGACCAGGGTCCGCGGATCCACGACTTCGGCGCTGATCTCCACTTGTTGCAACAGTTCCGCTGCTGCCAACGCGATCTGGACCATGCTGCTCGTTGCGACGATGGTAATATCGGTGCCCGCGCGCTTGATATCAGCGACCCCGAAGGGAATGGTGTAGTCGCCTTCAGGAACAGGTCCTTTGAGCTGGTACATCATCTTGTCTTCAAAGAAGACCACGGGATTGTCGTCGCGAATGGCGGTTTTCAGCAAGCCCTTGGCATCGTAGGGCGTCGAGGGGAGCACTACCTTCAAGCCGGGGATGTGACTGACCCAGGCATGCAAGCTCTGGCTGTGCTGCGCGGCGGTGCGGCGCGTCGCCCCCAACGTGGTGCGGATGACCATCGGTACTTTGAGCTTGCCCCCGGACATGTAGTGGACCTTGGCGGCCTGGTTTGCGACCTGATCCATAATCAGCCCGAGGAAATCGCCGAACATGACATCCACGATCGGACGCATACCGGTCATTGCCGCCCCCACGCCCATGCCGGTGAAGCCGGGCTCTGAGATGGGTGAGTCGATCACCCGGCTGGTTCCAAATTCTTCGACCAGCCCCGAAAGCACCTTGAAGGGGGTTCCCGCTTCGGCCACATCCTCGCCCATGATATACACGCATGGATCACGGCGCATTTCTTCGGCTAAGGCCTCGCGAATGGCATGACCGAGGGTGAGCACGTGTGCCCCCCGATCCCGGCTCTGTGTTGCTGCTGGACTAGGCGTAGACATCTTGATCCACCTCCCTTGGATCTGGGAACGGGGCGTCGAGCGCGAACTGGACTCCTGTCGCAACTTTCGTGTGTACCCGTTGCTCTATCTCTTCAAAAACCGCGGCATCGGCCATCTGCTGCTCCACAAGCCAATCGGCCAGCAGCTTCAGCGGGTCACGTGAGGTCTTCCACTCTTCTTCTTCTGCTTTCGACCGGTAGTACGTCCGCTGTACGTCACCCACGT
>VBHI01000035.1 GCA_005881495.1 Chloroflexota bacterium | reverse complement strand
TTAGGAGGAACTATCTTATGTCGAATCAACCACCAACCAACGAACCATGGCAACAGCCACTGCAACAGCCGTACCCCGGTAATCAACCCTATCCACAGCAACCACCACAGCAGAACTACGGTCAACCTCAATGGCAACAGCAGCAGCCCTATTCACCCCAGCAACCGATATATCAACAGCAACCGATGCAACCACCACCAAGGAAGAAAAGCAAGACCTGGCTCTGGATTGTACTAGGTGTCATCGCTGTACTCGTGCTTGGCTGTATTTGCGCATCTGCGCTCGCATTCAATGCAGCAAAGAATGTTTCCAGCACAACTGTCTCATCAGGCAATACACCCGTTCCGTCCTCTCAGCACTTCGCCGTTGGGCAGATCGTCAAAGTCGGTGATACCTGGGATGTCTCCGTGAACAGCATGAAAACGTCTAAGGGCGATCAATTTAGTGTACCGAAAAGTGGCAATACCTACCTCATCATTGATTTGACCATGAAAAATATTTCGACTCAGGAACAGAAGGTGAGTAGCCTCATCAGCTTCAATCTCCTTGATAGCACCGGTCAGAAGTACACCGAGACGCTCACCACCATGTCTGATATTCACCCGCCTGATGGTAAAGTAGAGGCTGGCGCTCCTTTACGCGGGCAGCTGGTTTATGAGGTTCCGATCTCGATGAAGGACTACACCTTGAGCTTCCAAGCGGATATCACTAGCAGTGGACAGACTATTTGGGACATCCATATGTAATCTGCTCTTCCTATTGTTCTTGGCAAAGGCGCGGCTCCTGGAATGGATATCGCACCCTCTTTTTGTCGATAGCCTTAGCCTGGAAGGTTTGATGGATAGGTGATAGATTGTTTTTTTCTTGGTATATTTCCCTGATTAACGATAGTTACTAATCTAGGGAACAGTCGGTAAAGCTCTTCTATACCTGTACCGTTTGCCAGTTCGTTCAGATTGAATACATGATCGTGACCATATTGAGTGATCATCTCATCCACAAAAGCCTGAGCGGTGTGTAGGTCTTCGGCTGAAAAGATACACAAGCCTATAGAGCCACTTGGTAGCTCGTACTCGACTGCCCAACGCATTGAAGGACCTCTTCCCTTATCTTATTCGTACTCATTTTTTATAATTATGGTACCCTAATTACTGTACCATTACTACGGTTCTTCAGTCAATGGGGGAGAGTTGTTAGTATCTAGGAAAAACTAGGAATAGAGAGATGCTACGACTACGGGTGAAGGAAATTGCAAAAGAGAAGGGCTTCAGTATGGGGAAGTTATCACGTGCGTCCGACGTTGACTACAACACGATAAAGCGCATGTACGACGATAAGAAGTATAGCCCGACAGTAGATACCCTTTATAAAGTGGCAAAGGTGCTGAAGGTATCTATTGCAGAGCTTGTGGAAGAGATATCAGAAGATTCGGCAGAGTAGATTAGAACTGGCAAAAAGTAAAGTAGAGTTGCTCTAACTAACTCAAACTGTCACAGCCCAAAGCTGACTGTGGAGTTGCTTGGCCCATCCGTTTCCTCTCGACCTCTGAGGAAGAGTGGAACGAGCACCAATGGTAAGCCTCGAAGCTCATTGTTATCACGTTGTCCGACCCCTTGACAACGAGAACATCCCGTGCTATTATTTAGACGGCTAAGTAAAAGGAGAGATTTGTGAGACAGATCCAAGACTATCTTGGGTTTCAGTTGCTTCAGGTTCATAAAGCGCACCGTTCCCGTGCTGAAGCGGCCT
This sequence comes from Chloroflexota bacterium, assembly GCA_005881495.1. The sequence continues at coordinate 1,081 of VBHI01000035.1, read as the reverse complement.
TGAACAAACTGGGCATTCATACCGGTCAGGAAATGCTCTTGCTCCAGCTCTGGATCGAGGAAGGCATGCCACAATCGCAGCTGGCCGCTTGCATGGGGGTCGAACCCCCAACGGCGACCAAAATGCTGCAGCGCATGGAGCATGCGGGATTGATCGAACGAAGAGCGGATCCCGAGGATGCGCGGATCTCCCGCGTCTACCTGACCGAACGTGGCCGCGCGCTTGAACAGCCCGTCCTGGAGGTATGGAAGCAACTCGAAGCACAGACGGTGGCCAATTTGTCACCCACGGAGCAGGCGCTCTTACACCGCTTGCTCATGCAGGTGTCGACGAATCTTTCCTGACTCGTCGTTGTGCTGGTGGCCCCGTTCTCCTGGCCGAGAGCGTGGCTCTTCTTTCGGCAATATACTTTGCCGTCTACTAACATTATGTAAGTTTGATAGGAGAATGCTATGGCATCCACGACCACTCGTCCAACCTCCCAAGAAGGTTTTGCGATTCGCAAGCTGGTGTGGGTCGGGCCCCTGACCATCCTCGTCGCTGTCCTGTTCAACCTGGTGATACGGACCATCGCAGTCGCGTTCTTTGGCGTTTCAGCTGGCTTCACCTACTTGCAGGCGCCCTTTGTCATTGGCAGTACCGCCGTCTTTTTGGTGCTGGCACTGGTGGCCTTTCTCCTGGTCGGTCGCTTTGCTCGCCGCCCCGTGCGGTTCTACCGCGTTTTGGCACTGGTCGCCCTGGTCGTCTCGTTTCTCAACCCCGTCATGGCGCTGGTCGGTCTGTTCCCTGCTCCGGGCATGAATCTGCCCACCTTCTGGACCATGATCGTGATGCACACGGTGACGGCTGTGATTACGGTGAGCCTGCTGACCCGGCTTTCCGTCGAACCGTAGCAAGAGCAGCAAGAAAAGAGGGATGTGATGTTTTCAGAGCAAGAACTGGCTTTCCTGCGAGCACAACCCCTTGCCAGGATTGCCACCGTGGACAACGAGGAACAGCCTACCGTTGATGCCGTGGGCTTCGAGTTCGATGGCGCACGCTTCTCCATTGGCGGTCACCAGCTCGAGACCACGCGCCAATA
>VBHI01000034.1 GCA_005881495.1 Chloroflexota bacterium | reverse complement strand
GATCCACGGCATCGCAGAGATCGTCCACCGTCAGGGACACCTCGGCCCTGGGAGCTCCCTCGCGATTACCCCGAGGGTCTCCAGGAGTTGGGGGATGGAAGAACCGGGGACCGAGCCTGCCAAGGTCGGCCCCAGAAAAATCATATGGCAATGAGAAACACCCTCGTTATCCAGTCATTGGCCGGCCTGAAGAAGTGGCAAAAGGGCAGGCGATGAGGGCGCACTCTATCGGCTTGGTGTTCTACCCCGTTCACTCCAAACATTGCCCTGGGCGCATGATGTGAACGATATGCTCAAGGCTGGTATACCCTTGCAAGCGTGGGTAACAGCAGTGATGGCCGACTATGAAGCAATACAGACGAGCAAGCAATTACAGGCATCGTTGCCAGCTTTAGAACCTGCCCCTGCTCCAGTGAAAGCGGCCCCTGCCCGTGATTGCACGCTCACCCCTCTTGAACGTGGTTACACCCTCACTGACCATATCGCACGATTGAAAGCTCAGGCAAATGAGCAAGAGCAAACGGAGCCGACCGATCTTGAGCAAGCGATTATGAATAAGTTGCAGGGCTATGGCCTGTTTCTGGCGAAGAGGTGTACTTGTGGGTCTCGTTTGAAGCGGCCTATGGCAGGCGGGATGTATACCGTGTGTGCACGTTGCGAACCGGGCGGGTTGTGGAGTTACCAGGCGATTGAGATGTTGAATTGCATAGCGTAGGGACGAGGCAAATGGACAGAATTGGTATGAAGTCGAGTATCCAAAAGGCGAGTGTGATTCTGTCTCGTCGGCGCGAGCTTGCCACCAGGCTTGAGTGAAATCTGCTTCATAGAAACTAACAAATCCGTACTACCGCTACTTTGTTGACTCGGGATTTTGCCTTGGTTTAAACCCATCAAATAGTGTCGATCTGAGCTCAAATTGCTCAGGATATATGTCCGAATCAGGCGCGATTTCCCGAGTCAACAAAGTAGCGCTACAGCGGTGAGCGGAAACATCGAGCTATCTTCACGATGTTTTCTCCTCAGGAGACAAGGAGCCACCATGTCCGAACCAGCCGCGAGCATCCGAGAAGATGACGGTGAGCAGCCCTTGTCCAATGGTTTCTTCCCTTTCTACAAACCAGGGACCAGGGTGGGTTCGACAGAGGCTTCAAAAGTGGCCACATTGGCTACGCCCGAAGTTTTCATCGAGGCAGCAATGCCCTCTTCAGCATGTCCTGAAAAGGAGCACCAGATGTGACGCAATGGCACCACTCCCTGTATTCTCAGGCAGAGAGCACATGCCGAAATCACAAAAAGCTCGGTAGCAATTCGCTACCGAGCTTCTCGCCTTGCATGTCAATAGGTTTCCACATCTCACGAGCTGACTTCTCCCTGCTAGGAGTGTACCTGTTTAGACACCTCTTGCTCTGCGGGATTGAGATCGGTATGTCGGTGAACCATCTTCCACCCCTCCGCTTCACGGCGATAGATGTTGGTCACACGATGACTGATGACGGTCGGCTTCCCCATGATCATTCCCCCCCAGACTCGATACCTATCTCGAAGGCCAGATCCCCGCCGACCCGGATCAAGGGATCTTTAATCTGACTTATTAGAGAAGAGTAGGGTACTTTTCAAGAGAAAAGATGTATTACAGATTTTCATCTACTGGCTGAGTACAGTCCGCTTCGGGGGCGCTATGAGCTGCATGGTTTCTGGTTTGTCCGAAGATTCAGCCTGATTTCCGATTATTGGGACTGATTTGTCCCAACCTTCGGCCAATTTACCACGTGCTTTCCCAGAACCCGTCCACGCGGGAAGACGGGCGAGATCGATTC
>VBHI01000033.1 GCA_005881495.1 Chloroflexota bacterium | reverse complement strand
GTTCGACCAGCCGTGCTTCTTCTGAGCGTGACTGACTCCATTGCTTGATCTTTTCTGTTTCTTCTTCTGTCAACGTTCGTAGATGAAATGCCATAATTGCCTCCTTTGCTTCGCCTTTTCACCTCCTTTTATTCTACCACGAACTTAGCGAATGCACCACTTAGTGGCACGTTCGCTCAAGCCATCCCGGGTTTGAGTGCTGGGAAATTTCCGGCGATTCCCAGAAACGATGGCGACCTCGCCCCCGCTAACCACATCCAGGCGATCGCCAACACGGCGGGCTTCCACTTTGGGTATATCGAGCAAGGTGGCTCCAGCCTCTACCCAACGCTGGCCCAGGGGGTCACCAATCTGGAAGTGTTGCGTATCTTGCTCAGTATCGGCCCAACCGAGACAGCGCACTTTCAGACCTGGCATGACAAGGCAGGCAATGCACCTGCTCTGACCGACCCCACCAATGGGTTGGTGTTTCCGGACCTCAATGCTTCTGGCGGGGAGGACACCCAGACCAACCTGATCATGCCCGAGCCGACCGTCTTCCTCAGCAGAAAGTTCCCGGCCGTTTCGATCATTCGCCCTACCCAGATAGCGGGGAGTGGAGGTGCAGTGGCCACGATCAAGTCCTTCACGGCCGACGGGCTGTTCATCGGCCAATCGCAGGAGTTCTTTGCAGTCCTAAGCGAGCTGGCACAGCAAGCCGATGCGGCTCGACGCGGGTTTTAAGTGACGAGAGATTCGGCTCTCGGCGCGTGCGCCTGCTCGAAGTGCTGTGCTACGAGCAGATAAATAAAATGGAGGAGCGCTATGATAAGAAGTAGTTTCGGAGATACATGGCAGGGTGTCATACAAATCGTCACAGCGTTATGCAAGCCCACAGCGCAGGCGACCAGGATGCTCAGCCCTGATCGTCTGCTCGTGACTGGCCCCTCCCAGGCAAGTTTTATCGACTTGGGCGCTGCTGCACGAACTGGCTCACCACCAGTATCACACTTGCGACAGCCAGGAAAAGCCCTGTGTCAATCGAGCCGCCAAAGGCAATGCTGGGGACGAACCACGGCTTCGGCAGACCATCCAGGAAGAAGAAGCTGAGACCGAGCAATCCTGCGCCAATAGCGGCAAGTGGTGCCAGTCTCTCGATGAGCCGGTCGCCGTACACGAACATCGTCGCGCTCCTGCCTCTGAGGTAGCGTCCTGCAAGCGGGCGAAGCAGCGCTACCAGGCCAGCGGTCATGAGTCCCAGGCCTGCGAGCGTCTCGCCCGACTCAATGAGGTAGCCGAAGAACACAGCATTAGGCGCTACTAGTCCCTGCAAGATGGCGGTGAAGAAGCCGACCAGGTGGCCACCCTTGACTAAGGTCTGAAGCAGCCCACCGAGTTGGGCAGGGAATGCTCCGAGCAGGAACTTATCTCCACCGGCGAGCAGCCATTCGTAGCCGATAAGGATCTGGAGGCCAGCGAACGCAATGTTCAGCGATTGGACGCCAGTAGCCCTGATGTTCTTTGGTGCAGGGCGCAGGTGGGCCCATCCTGGAAGATGTAGATGAGGCCTTTGATGAACGTCCGGTGTAGCCGGTTGGGCCTCGATATGAGGTTTAGGTTGAGTGATCATAGGTTTCTCTATCTCCTGTTGGGGAGTCTGCCATATGTCTGAACTGTGACTATCATGGACTCTCCATTTTGTATTGTGCTGCGCCTGTGTTGTTTGGTATGTCAGGTAGATGGCGCACTGTGTCCCACTGGCATGAGGTTTACTTCAGTTTTCCTTGAAGGGAAAGATAGAAGCAATTGAGCGACAATCATTAGGGCCCTAGCTAGAGAAGACTTCTCGCTACTTGCCTCAACACAAAATATAGCGCATGAATTGCAGGAACGTATCGACAGAATAGTGTATTTCCTACACCGCATTTCCCTGGAACCCTCTAGATAGAGTTATCTAACTGTTGCGATCGTGTGGCCTTTCGCTTTTGGGAATCGTGAGGAGGCAATGCGGGTGAAGCTGAACATTGAGAACTTTGAGCTGCACCGATGTGAAATGCTGTAACCTCCTGCGAATCTAGTTGTGAATGAACGCTACGACACAGTGTTCTTCAGTAGAAGCTCCTGGAAACAGATCGCAAAATCGCTCCAAGCAGCTATTATGCTGTTCGCTACCACGTTGACAATGCCGTCAGGTAGACGATTCTTTCTGTCCCCAGTAGCTTCCTCGCAAGTTTTCGTAGCAGAGAGATCAACACAACCAATCAGCATGAAGGTAATAGGAGAAACAAACACTATGAAAAAACTAATAGCAGTCCTCGTAGCTCTGAGCGTGGTCATCGTCCTGACCGCAGCGTCGTGCGGCGGATCTGGTGGTAGTGGTAACGGCAACGGTAACGATGTCCATATGGGCAACACAACCTTCACTCAACCGTCTGTCACCATTAGCAAGGGCAGCAACGTCAACCTCATCGATGATGTTGCAGTCTTACACATTATAAGCAATGGCTCCTGGGTGAAGGGCGTTGGTACACCAACTACAGAACCTGGCGCTCCGACCGTCAGCAACCTGCAGTTCAACACCGCCGGTCAAAGTATGAATGTTGGACCATTCAGCACCGCCGGCACCTACCACATCTATTGTAGCGTCCACCAGAATATGAACCTGACAGTCATCGTCCAGTAGGAGAGCGGCAGTCAGCAGTTAGTTGTGAAATGGAAGCTGAATGTAAAGCAGAGCTTTAGAGGCAACCCTTGTGGTCGCTCGTGTCAGGCGAGGTGGTGCTCCATGGCATAGCGGGTGGCCGCACTGCGTGAGGTCACGTCCAGCTTGTTGTAGATAGAACTGATATGGGCATGAACGGTGCGGGGACTGAGCACCAGCTTTTCGGCTATCTGGAAGTCGGTCAGGCCACCCGCCAGCAGGCGCAGCACCTCCACCTCTCGTCCCGTCAGCCCAGCGGGATAGGTTGGTGGGGGCGCTGTCGTGGTCGATCTTGGGATCGGTTTTTGCCCCTTGGAGGCGAGCGCCTGCTCCAGCGTCATGGCTCGTCCCTGGGCCCACGCAGCAGCGAACGCTCGCTCTCCCAGATGGACACGTGCAGCCGAGAGCGAGCGCTCATAGTCAGCGAGTTCAACCGGCGGGATGGGTACACCAAGAGCGTCGCGTAAGGCATCCGCTGCCCCCCAGAGCTGTGCCGCCCAGGCTAACTGTCGCTGTGCCGCGACGACCTCGCCCAATCCTAGCAGACACGCGGCGATTATCCATTTTTCACCCAACGCACCGGAGATTTCCAAACTCTCCTCGTACTGCGTACGCGCTGCCGCGTAGTCAGCCTCGGCAGCCAGCACTTTCCCCAAAGCGGAGAGAGACTCGGCGGTACCATGCCGGTGCCCCATTTCTTTGTAGAGCGCCACGCTTTTCTCAGCTAACGGACGTGCTGTGACAAGATCTCCCTGCCCAAGTGCTGCCTGCCCTGAAAGCCAGAACGAAGCGGCAATGCCCTCTTTGAAACCTATCTCCCTGGAGACTGCAAGGCATTCCTCGAGTAGAGATGGCACCCTTGCCTGATCACTTTGGGAAACAATGAGCACCTGTGACAGTTGAGAGAGCGCATGAGCGATGCCCCTCTTGTTCTGCAGCCTCCTGTGTATCGCCAGGCTCTCCTCGAACAGGGCACGTGCCAGGGTGTACTCTCCCTGGCTGCTTTCCAATAGCCCCTGGACAAAGACCGACCAGGCGGCGCGCTGCTCGTCGTCCACTGCTCTGGCGAGTGCCAGGGATTCCGCCAATAGGGAGCGCGCTGTTGCTGTGTTACCTCTCGTCCAGGCGACGATCCCGAGTAGATAGACTGAGAACGATATGCCTGGTTGGTCTTCAAGTTTCCGGTACAGCCGCAGGCTCTCCTGACTTAGCATCTCTGTGCGATCATAGTCGCTCTGAATGAAAGCAAGATTCGCAGCAGCAATGAGCGCCTTCGCCTGCACAGATGCTTCAATCCCGCCGCTTGTCGCCAAAGCCCGCTCCAGGAAATTCCGCCCCTCGCTGATGTAGCCATGTATTCTCCAGAAATCCCGCAGCGCTCCTCCCAATCGCAAGGCCGTCTCCATGCTGCGCTCGTCGTCCGTGGCCTCCTCATTCTCAGCTTGCTCTAATGACCACAGCAACGCCGCTCGCAGGTTATCATGTTCCCGCTCTAAGCGGTCCAACCATGCAGCTTGCTGTGGGCCACCGATCTCAGTCTCCGCATCCTCCGAAAGTCGCAGGTAGTAAACAGCATGCGCCCGCCGGGTGCTTGCCATCTCTCCACTGGCGGCCAGGGCCTCCAGCCCATACTCGCGGATGGTCGCCAGCATCAGCAGTCGTGGCTCCTCGCCCTCTTGCTCCACCTGGCGCAGCAAGCTCTTATCCATGAGTGAGGCCACTCCGTCCAGTAAGTCTGCTGATGTATCACCCAGAGTAGTAGAGAGACCCTCCACCGCTTCCAATGTGCAGCCGCCCACAAAGACGGAGAGCCGCCTGAAGAGGCGTTGCTCTTCGGCATCGAGCAGATCATAGCTCCACGCAAGCGTGTTGCGCAGGGTTTGCTGCCGTACGGGGGCATCTTGTGCCCCACTCGTCAAAACCTGCAAGCGATGTCCCAGGCGTGTCAGGAGTGCTTGAGGAGAAAGGAGTTTGATACGAGGCGCTGCCAGTTCGATGGCCAGAGGCAACCCATCCAGGCGCACAC
>VBHI01000032.1 GCA_005881495.1 Chloroflexota bacterium | reverse complement strand
TACCATCTTATCTGGTGTCCGAAACGGCGAAAATCGGTTCTCGTTGGGGACATCAAAACGCGCTGCCAACAGGTCATAGAACAGAAGTGTCTCGATAAAGGATGGGCTGTCCTGGAATTGGCGATCCAGCCCGATCATGTGCATCTCTTTGTTCGGGTGTGGCCGATAGACAGTGCGGCTGATGTGGTGAAGGAACTCAAGGGCAGTACCTCTTTCACCTTGCGCAAAGAGTTTCCCGTTCCTCTCACCAAACTTCCTAGCCTCTGGACGCGTTCCTATTTCGCGTCCACTGCTGGGGCGGTGTCTGCCGAAACCATTCAGCGCTATATTGAAGCACAGAAAGGGATCTAGCATGGCGAAAGCGACCACCACGATCAGACAGAGCTTGAACTATCAGTCGCAGCATGCCGAATACTTTGCGGCCAATCAGGCGCTGTTCAATCGCGTGGTAGCCTTCTACTTCGACTGTATCCAGGCCCATGAGGGCGTGCTTGATCTCACAAACAAAGAGGCGCTCACGGCCCTGGAAATGCTCACCCATGCGACGGAAAAGAACCCCTTCCCCGCCATGCCGCTTTCCGCGATTGCAGAGCAGATTCCAGCCTACTTTCGTAGGGGAGCAATTAATGCCGCTCTTGGATCTGCCCGATCTTTCTATGCCCAACTGGCGAAATGGCGTACGCGCCGCGAAAAGGCCGAGGCCAAGCCAACCCGGAAAGGGAAGAAGAAATTCACTGAACGGCCTCCAGTCCCACCTCGGTCATGGAACAAGTCGGTTCCATTTTACGCAGGGCAATGGAAGGAACGTACAGGTTCATCCATCGTGCTCAAAGTCTGGACCGGAAGCTGCTGGTCCTGGGTCAAAGTCCGTACGTTGGGGCGCGACGTGCCTGAAAAGTTCGAGTTGGGAAGTCCTTCTCTCGTTTGCAAGGGGAAGCAGTGGTGGCTGCACACCCCCATCGAAAAAACGTTCAGCAGTCCAGCCACAATCGCAGAGCAAATCACCACCAATGCAGACACACGGATCTGCGCCATCGATCTCAATCTGGGCGAACATCTCGCCGTCTGCACCGTCCAAACCGTTGAAGGCACCATCCTCGCCACCCATTTTATCGGAGGAGGCAGAGAGATAGCGGGCTTTAGGAAGAAACACCTGGGACGGATTGCCCGTAACCGATCTCAGACTGGCATCATTGCCGAAAATGAACTGGACAATGCCGACCTCTGGCGCAAGATCCGAAACGCAGATGAGCATATTGCCCATCTGGTGAGCGCTCGCATTGTCCAGTTCGCCTGCGAGCAGGGGGCCAGTATTCTGGTCTTCGAGCACCTGGGGAACCTCAAGCCTGAAAAAGGCAAGTATAGCCACCGGGGGAATAGCAAGCGTGCCTTCTGGATGAAGGGGAGGATCTTCAACTTCGCCAAATACAAGGCATGGAACCTGGGGATGATTACCAGCCGGGTGAACCCGCGCAATACGTCCAGAGAATGCGCTCGCTGCCATAGCCTGATCGTTCGCTATGCCCAAGGGCAACCCGTCGAAGGCTATAGCCCTGGCACACCGCTTTGCCTCTGTCAGCAGTGTCAGATGCGCGGAAATGCCGATAGAAATGCCAGTCTGATCATTGGGCAACGGCTCATTGTCCGCTGCCAAGAACCTTTCAAGGAAAAGCCTCATGCTCCTGTGCGACGTGCAGGGAGGGTGGAGAAATCCACAGGTGTTGCCCTCTCCCAGGAAGCCAAACGCAAAAAGGGACCATCTCTCTCTGATGCCCGGCATGGAGACGACAACGCGCATGGCACCGCGCAAGAAGGAACGCTCTGGATGGATGAGCGCCCCTCAGCTATTCCTACCCAACTACGCTTGCCACTGGAGTAGGGGCTACGCCCCATGTCTCCGACAAACGACTACGGAGGAGTGGCAGAAGCCGCTCGGTTTCAACCGAAGCGGAGTGTCACAGCACAATAGAAACGTATCTTTCTACGTACATATATATTGCAGAAGGCGCGCATCATCAATAATTGACCAGAATGGAAGCTGTATATGAAATCTCTTTTGCGTCTGAATGGTTTGCGACGTAATGTTCCTATAGCACTGCTACTGGCACTCTGCCTGGCCTTTCTTTTTCCCGCTATAGCCAGCGCGCATGCTATCTTGCTGCGCTCCGACCCGCCAAAGGATGCCAGGTTGAACGCTGCTCCCCAGCAGGTGCGTATGTGGTTTAGCGAAGATTTGAATCCCGCTTTCAGTACCGCGGTCGTCGTCAATGCGCAAAACAAGCAGGTTGACCAGAAAGATGCTCATGTCTCGCCTGCCGACTCAAAAGAGATGGATATCAACCTGCAGCCAAACTTACCTCCCTCGGTCTACATCGTCATTTACCGCACCGACTCTGCTATCGATGGGCATATCCTGCGTGGCTCATTTATTTTCACGGTTGCCAATCCTGATGGTTCGCTCCCGACGCTGAATCCCAATGTTATACCGGGGCAAAATGTGCTGGGAGGAGGAAATCTCAACGGACTCTACACGGGCCAGCTCGATCCGCCGACACTATTCAACCTGGTGATGATTACGCTGGCAGAACTTGGCGCGGTCTTCTGGGTGGGCGCGCAGCTCTGGCTGATCTTTGTGTTGCAACTGGCGCCGACAGATGACGAAAAGCTCAACGCCATCAATCAAGAAGTGCAGCAGCGCTTCGAGCGCCGCTGGTCGATCCCCACACTCCTGATGATATTGTTCGCCAATATTGGCGTGATGTTGGGACAGGCCTTAATCATAACTGGCGGCCAATGGGGACTCTCGCAACAATTGCTGATGGGCCTCATCAGCAGCGGGCGTTTTGGCACATTCTGGACACTCCGTGAGATCACCGCCTTCGTTGCCCTGCTGCTGGCGCTCTTCACTCTGCTGGTCAAACACAGACCGCGCGTGGTCGATAGACTGCTGCCCTCGATCAACCTCCTGCTCGGCGCGGTGCTTTTCATCGCCATCTCCCTGTCAAGCCATGCCGCCGCCGTCAATCAGTCTATTGTGGTCCTTGCGGTGCTTATGGACTGGCTCCACCTGATGGCAGCGGCACTCTGGGTGGGCGGTATGATGTACATTGCGATCACCTACCTGCCAGTGCTCACGCGGAAGCCAATGGCGGATCGAGCCAAATCACTGGTCACACTTCTCCCCTACTTTAGCCCGCTGGCTATAGCCGGCATCGTTATTATGGCAGCAACCGGACCATTTAGCGCAGCTATTCGGCTCAGTTCATGGGAGCAATTGTTTACAACCGCATATGGGCGCGCGCTGACAGTAAAAATTATACTGGTCATTGGCTTGCTGGTCACCAGCGCGATCCACGTCTTGCTGATTCGACCGCGGTTGAAGAAGGAGTACTATAAGTACGCTTATGCCGTGGAAGGCGTCACCTTCAACCAGGCCCAGCAGGTGAAGTTACGCGAAGGACGCATGACCACACTGACGCGGCGCCTGATGACGATTTTGCGCTGGGAGCCCTTGCTGGGCGTAGGGGTCATTACCTGTGTGGGATTAATGAATGTCTTCGCAGGCACGCTCACGCCCATCGCTGTGCCTCAACAACCAACGACAACGCATCCAAATACCGCGTACAACACCACGGTCAAGACCTCGGATAACCGGTTCACAGTGACCTTGAATGTCAACCCAAACCGTTTCGGCACCAACATTTTTACCGCGACCGTGCTAGATAATCGTACAGGAAAGCCCACTACCGATGTTGGGGTCTCACTCTACACCACCATGCTCGATATGGATATGGGGACAGATACCGTCAATTTACTTCCCGATGGTAAGGGTCACTTCAGTGCTCCAGGCGATCTTAGCATGGGCGGGAACTGGCAGATTCGCATTCAGATTCGCACCCCTGATAATACCCTTCATGAGACGAAAATCAAAATATTTACACCTTTTTAAGGATTTTTTCAAAGAATGAGTGAAGGAGAGCGGCGACCACGCGGTTGCCGCTCTCCTTCACTCATTCTTTGATAGTTGAATATACTTGACGCTTTTCAAAGTTTGTCCTATGCTACAACTCATGAAATATGCTTATAATGAAGTCTGTGAATAAGGTTTTCCAATGAATGTTAAAAGAATAAGGGTATGGTTGCCTTCTCTCAGCCTGATTTTCACTCTATGCTTGCTCACTGGATGCAGTCTGGATAACACTACTACCAGCACACAACAAACTCCCACCGCAAGTGCCGTGAATGTCAACGGTTTTGGTACAGCGGCCAACCATGTTCACTCCATGCTTGCGTCCCCGAACCACGTGTTGGTGTTGGCAACGCATTACGGCCTGTTCCGCTCGGAGAATGGAGACACTACCTGGACAAAGGTTGCTGCCGGTGATAACCAGCTCATGCAGGGACTGATGACCTACTCGCTGGGCTATAGTCCTCTGAACCCACAGCGTTTGTTCGTGTTAACGCAGATTGCTGTCATTCCTCATGCCGGAACACTGGGCCTCTATACCAGCGCCGACCAGGGAAAAACCTGGAAACTGGCTATCGCTACGGCCAGTATTACATCCGGCTCCATCTATCTGGAGGAGCCGGGCAACGACACCCCTG
>VBHI01000388.1 GCA_005881495.1 Chloroflexota bacterium | reverse complement strand
TCATACCCTGTGACCCGCCCGACAGGGTTTACGAGCGAATAAAGACAGCGTTCATTGATGATGGCGGTTATCTCGGCGCCGACGCCACCTGCGCGCGCTGCCTCGTGGACGACGATCGCCCGGCCCGTTTTTTCAACGGAGGCAACGATTGCCTCTTCATCAAGCGGCCAGACGGTGCGCAAGTCAATGATTTCAACGCCTGTCCCCTGCTCCTTCTGCAGCTGTTTTGCTGCCTCCACGGCAACAGGTACCATTGCACCATAAGCAAAGAGGCTCACATCCGTCCCCTCTTGTACGATCTTTGCCTTGCCAAGTGGAATGGAATAATACTCTTCCGGCGTCTCCGCCCGGAACGAGCGATAGAGTTTGATATTTTCCAGGAACAGCACGGGATCAGGATCGGCTACGGCCGATGCCAGTAAACCCTTGGCATCATAAGGGTTCGAAGGAATGACTACTTTGAGACCGGGTGTTTGCATAAAGATGCCCTCAAGGCTGTCCGAATGCATTTCCGGCGTGCGTACGCCACCACCATAGGGTGCGCGTACAACCATGGGACAGGTAAAAGCGCCCGCGCTGCGAAAACGCATACGGGCCGCTTGCGACACCAGTTGATTCATACACACCAAAAGAAAGCCTGCAAACTGAATCTCGGCTATTGGCCGCAGCCCATAGACAGACATGCCGACCGCACTGCCAATAATGGCCGATTCGGAAAGCGGCGTATCGAAGACTCGCTGCTCGCCAAACTTCTCTTGCAGGTGCTCGGTAACACGGAAGACGCCCCCGTTTACTCCGATATCCTGCCCAAATACCACAACGCGCTTGTCTCGCTCCAATTCCAGGCTGAGTGCGTGATTGAGAGCTTCGATCATTGTCATTTGCATAGTCTCATCCTCACTTCTTCGGTTCTACGTAGCGCAGCAAATCAGCCCGCTGCTCCTCGAGACAGACCCTTCGCTACGCTCAGGGTGACAGCGGTTTTACATAGCGCAGCAAATCAGCCCGCTGCTCCTGCAAACGCGGTGAAAGGGAGGCCGAGGTGTAGTCAAAGAAGCTATCAGGGGCTATTGGCGGCATTGCTTCCGCGACTCGCACCGCCTCATTGATCTCCTCTTCGATCACCTGGATAAGCTGCTGATCCTCTGCTTCATCGAGCAGATCACGGCTCATCAAGAAGCGCTTGAAGCGTACGAGCGGATCTTTCACCCGCCAGGCCTCTACTTCCGTGGGATTGCGATAGCGAGTAGGATCATCGGCGGTTGTATGCGCCCCAATGCGATAGGTTAGCGCCTCTACCAGAGTCGGTCCCTGCCCTGAGCGAGCGCGTTCAACAGCCTGCTGCATGACATCATAAACCGCGAGAATATCGTTGCCGTCAACCTGGACAGAGGGAACACCGAAACCAGGGCCGCGAGCGGCCAGTGATTGAGCCGCGCTCTGTTTCTGACGGGGCACGCTGATAGCCCACCCGTTATTCTGTACCACCAGCACCACAGGCGCTTGAAAGACACCTGCGAAATTCAGAGCTTCGTTGAAATCTCCCTCGGAGGTTGCGCCATCTCCACAGACTCCCACCGCAACCGCGTTATCACCTGAGATTTTCGCGGCCATTGCCAGGCCAACAGCGTGCAACATTTGCGTGCCAATGACGATCTGAATCGGCAGGCAGTGTGTCTCCCCTGGATAGGGTTCGGGGGTAAAACCACGAAAGGCATAGACAAGTGTAGATAGAGGCATTCCCTTGACCATCAAGGAGGCGATCTCGCGATACGAAGTGGTCAGCCAGTCCTGCGGCTGCAATGGGGCCGCCAGCCCGACAGCCGTCGCCTCCTGGCCCTCTAACGAACCAAAGGTAGTGGCACGGCCCTGTCGCTGTAAGGAGATTATTTTACTTGAAAACGCGCGGCCCAACTGCATGTAGCGGTAAAGCGAGAGCAGGCGATCTGCGCTCAGGCCGGGCATATTCCCTACAAGCTTGCCCTCGACATCGAGAATTTGATGATAGGGAACTTTCCCAACAAGTAAAGGGTCAATTTTTTGTATCGCCACTTCAGTCTCCTTGATGATCAATTTTCGGAAAGATTCTGTTTAGCGGGCAAAAATCCAGGGTGCTTCTTGTTTGCGACGAGCTTCATAGGCGGCAAATTCGTCGCTATGGGAGAGCGTCCAGCCGACGTTGTCCAGTCCCTGGAGCAGCGCGTTTTTTCTGAAATTGTCGATGTCAAAGTGCAGTGTTTGCTGATTGGGTGTGGTTACTGTTTGTTCCGCGAGATCAACGGTGAGGGTGTATCCCTCTGTGGCCTCGACTTCTGTGAAGAGTTCACGTACAGTGGCCTCATCGAGGGTCACGGGCAAAATGCCGTTGTTGAAGCAATTGTTATAGAAGATGTCAGCAAAACTGGGAGCGATGATGCAGCGCAAGCCATATTGGCGGATGGCCCAGGGGGCATGTTCTCGCGATGAGCCACAACCGAAGTTATCGCCCGCCAACAAGATTGTTGCGCCCTGGTAGCGCGGCCGGTTGAGCACAAAATCAGGGTCAGGATGTTGCGTGGCGTAGTCGAGGTACCGCCAGTTTGCGAAGAGTACCGGGCCAAAGCCGGTGCGACGAATCGTTTTGAGAAAGCGAGCCGGGGTGATTTCATCGGTGTTGACGTTGTTACGATCCAACGGGACGACCAGCCCGGTCAGTGTTGTAAATGGTTCCAATGTATTAAACTCCTTTCGGTGAAGGCTCGTACGGGTTGACCGACCCAGCACAGGTTGACCGCCACGACATAGGTTGACCGCCACGACATAGGTTGACCGCTAGGGTCAACCCTACTATACTCGGGGCGATGCTGCGCTTCGCTTGCTATCACAGGTTGACCGCCAGGGTCAACCCTACTATACTCGGGGCGACGCGCAGCTTCCATTGCCCTTACATCTCCCTGATATCGACGAAGTGACCGGCGATTGCCGCTGCGGCTGCCATCGCGGGACTGACCAGATGGGTGCGTCCACCGCGTCCCTGGCGCCCCTCAAAGTTGCGATTGCTTGTTGAAGCGCAGCGCTCTCCTTCTTTGAGGATATCTCCATTCATGGCAATACACATGCTGCACCCGGACTCGCGCCACTCAAAACCTGCTGCCCGGAAAATGTCGGCAAGGCCCTCTTCTTCGGCCATGCGCCGCACTCGCATCGAGCCAGGCACTACCATTGCTCGTACCGTAGGAGCAACATGTTTGCCCTTGACGTACTGCGCCGCCATGCGCAGGTCTTCCAGGCGAGAATTGGTACAGGACCCGATAAAGACGATGTCTAAGGGAATCTCTGTGATCTTCTGATCCGCGTGGAGTCCCATATACTTTAACGCCCGTTCGTAGGCCTGGCGCTCTAACGGCTCTTTTTGGGCTGTGGGGTCGGGCACATAGCCGGTAACATCGGCAACCATGCCGGGATTTGTGCCCCAGGTTACCTGGCGACCAAGCCCGTCGACATTTATTTCATACACTGTGTCGAAATGGGCACCGGGGTCGCTGGCCAGTTGCCGCCATGCGGCTACAGCCTGTTCAAATAACTCTCCCTTAGGAGCGTAAGGGCGTCCTTTGATATAGGCAAAGGTGGTTTCGTCGGGCGCGACCATGCCTGCGCGAGCGCCCGCCTCAATCGCCATATTACAGAGGGTCATGCGTCCCTCCATCGAGAGATTGCGGATAGTTGAGCCGCTGAACTCGATGACGTGACCATTGCCAACCCCTGTACCAAGTTCACCGATGACGGCAAGAGCCAGGTCTTTGGCAGTGACGCCTGGAGCAAGGGTACCCTCAACGTGTATATTCATCGTTTTGGGGCGCTGCTGTAAGAGGCATTGTGTCGCCAGGACATGCTCGACTTCGCTGGTACCGATGCCGATAGCCAACGCTCCCAGGGCACCATGGGTAGATGTGTGCGAATCGCCACAGACAATCGTCATTCCAGGCAGGCTAATGCCCTGTTCCGGCCCGATAATATGTACAATTCCCTGGCGTTCATCATTCATATCGAAGAGGGTCAGCTGGAAATCTTTGGCATTCTGCTCCATTGTCGTAATACATAGCGTACTCTCTTGATCGACAACATCCAGCATCTTGCGTCCTACTGCCGTTGGTATCATATGATCAACTACGGCGATCGTGGCAGTGGGTCGACGCACCTGGATGCCAGCGAGACGCAAGCCAGCAAATGCCTGCGCTGAGGTGGCTTCATGCACCAGGTGGCGGTCAATATAGAGAATGGTGGATTCGCCTGGCACCTCACGTACGATGTGAGCGTCCCAGATTTTTTCAAACATTGTTTTTGGCAGGGTGCCTTTTTCGTTCATTTTTGGGGTCCTTCTAAGAGTGTGTGAGACTCTTCATTGAGCTTGTTACCTCATATTATCTCACATTTTTGTTCATATGTGTGCGCAGAAGTTCAACGTAGTACATTGGTCAAGCTGTCAAATCAGCTATCAATTTGAGGGGGTGAAAATAAGGCTGGAAGCACGTTTAAGCTGACACTGAGAGATATTTTGGGGTCTGTCTCACTTTACGTGAAAGCTCATCCACAGAGCAGCATCCGTTGGCGTAGTAAATCAAACTTGGCTCGTCCATACATTTGTCTTTTGATACACTTGAGTTTATTGACTTTGCCTTCGGTTTGGCCGTTGCTTTCT
>VBHI01000387.1 GCA_005881495.1 Chloroflexota bacterium | reverse complement strand
ATCGTGCGACTTTATAAACCTACTGCCGGACAAATTATGTTTGGCGAAAAGGACCTGGCTACTATGGGTGGCGAGGAATTGCGGCAGGCACGCCAACGTGTGCAGATGATTTTTCAGGACCCTTTTGCCTCGCTGAATCCGCGTTACACGATTGGATCGCTCATCGCCGAACCTATGTATATCTATAAGGTCGCTTCCAGCGCAGAAATTCGTGAGAGAACGGCTGAGCTTTTACGTGTTGTTGGTCTGCGTCCTGAGTACATTGATCGCTATCCACACGAATTTAGTGGCGGTCAGCGGCAGCGTATCGCGGTAGCACGCGCGCTGTCGATTAATCCGGAATTTATCATTGCAGATGAGCCTGTTTCGGCGCTGGATGTCTCAATTCGCGCTCAGGTGCTTAACTTGCTGCAACAGCTACAGCAGCAGTTCAACTTGACATACCTCTTCGTCTCGCATGATCTCAGTGTTGTGCGCCATGTGGCCGATCGTATTGCGGTGATGTACCTGGGAAAAATCGTCGAACTGTCCGATCGTGACGAACTCTACGCTGCTCCAAAACATCCCTATACCCAGGCTTTGCTTTCAGCCGTGCCTATTCCTGATCCAAAAATTGAGAAGCGACGGCAGCGTATCATCCTGTCAGGCGATTTACCGAGTCCCATCAATATTCCTACCGGGTGTCGCTTTCATACGCGTTGTCCAATGGCGCAACAGATTTGTCGCGAGGTGGAACCTCCCTTTGAGGCAAAGGAGGGGCATAAACATTACGCTGCCTGTCACTTCTCAGAAATTGTCACCCCTGTTTAATGGGGTAATCAAAAGAGCGGGAGCATCTCATCAAGGCGCTCCCACCTTTCTATTCTGCCACGACTTACCGATGCTCAACATCAACATCAAAGCTCTCCATCTTCCCAGGTGAAACTTGTCTGATACACCTGAAACAGTGAGCCGCCTCGACTCAAACTTGTCTGATACACCTGATACACCTGATACACCTGATACACCTGATACACCTGATACACCTGATACACCTGATACACCTGATACACCTGATACAGTGAGCCGCCTCGACTCAAACTTGGCTGAAACAGTTGAAACAAGCAATATTGACACTGAGCACTCCGCAAAGGTATGCTATTATTGACAATTATTCTACAGAGGCATACATGAAACTGTTGCAACGTTCAGTCGGACAGATAATAATCCTGCTACTTTCTTTGGCAGGAATCGCCATTACTGTTTACCTGACAACTGTCCATTATGAAAATGTTCCTCTCATCTGTTCCAGTCATGGGGTAGTTGACTGTGGCCTTGTACTCGCAAGCAGTTACTCCGTTGTGCCAGGTACGACTATCCCAATTACTATTCCTGGACTATGCTGGTGCCTGGCCAGTGCTGCTTTAGCAATAATAGGCTGGCGTTTTGTAGCGCAGCGACGCTGGATCAATACTTTACAATTCATCTGGTCCCTCGCGGGATTGCTGGCTGTCCTCTACCTGGTCTATGCGGAAATTGTTCGTCTCCATACTATCTGTGCCTGGTGTACGGCGTTACATGTTATTATCCTCATTATATTTCTGATCACCTTGCTACAACTGCAACAGGCGCGGGCAGAAGAGCCAGAAGAATCTGGCACGCTGCTGGATGAGGAGCCCGCTCTAACTACCATGCGTAATCAAACATAGGGATCTCCGTTTTTTCTCGTAGTGCATGTTTGTAGCTACATTCGAAGGAAACCAGGTCTTTCGATCCACAATAATCTATTTTAGATTCGCACTACGAGATGTGACAGAAGCTTTTCTTCCTGGCACCCAACTCTTTGGCACCATATCTCGTGTTGAATGTACTTCGAGTCCGGAGGAGGGTGTATCGATGAAACGCTGGTTTCTGCTTTCGCTCGCGTTGATTGCCGTTGTGGTCAGCCTTCTCGTAATCCGTGACCATGTAACGTCCGCCAAACCGCTAGCAAATAGATCGCACCTGGTCAGGATACCTCATAGCGCCTATAAGTATTCTCTTTGTAGTGAGGCTTTCGCTTTTGCTATGGCTTCTGCTGATAATCCGTATAAAACAGATTTCACCTTTCATGATCCTTACCGTAATGCCAGCGATACGATCGTTCCACGCTTTTTAGGTTTCGATAATCAGACTGCGATCGCGAGCTTCAGCGTGAAAATTATCATTGACCAGGTTGCTACGTTCAATGAGATGATCTCGCATGTGCAGACGACGGATGGTATCGCTGTTCTCATACCTGACGCAAATAATCAACTTCAACAGTCCCACGTCCCGCAGTTCATTATCAGCCTGCCAGAGCATCGAGGGAGACTGGCCGTGCTCGATTATACCTGTCCTGATCAATGGGTATGGTCAGCAATTTCAACATGATCGCCAGCGCAGACCTGCCCACCTTGCAAGACTCGCAGCTGAGAAAACATTTTGCCTGTTCTTCCTCTATTTAAATGTTACAGAAAACCGAGCGGGAAAGCCCCGGTGATTCATCCAGGGGATGAACCGCTGTTCCTTTCAAGGCGGAGAGGAGGTGGGTTAGAACTTGCGTTCGCAAGGCAGAAGTAGTATACTGCAGTGGTATGAGCAAGAAGAAGCCAAAGAGCGAGCAACCGGAAAAAGAGCCACGGCGCAAAACGCCCACGGTGTTGCTGGAACTGCCCCTGGTCGTGAATGAGGGGCAGGCCAAACGCATCCAGGGGCATCTGGAGGCTGGGAGAGCTCTCTACAATGCTGTGCTTTCCGAAGGGCAAAAACGCTTGCGACGGATGCGAGCTGATCCCGCCTGGCAGGTAGCGCGTTGCATTCCTCGGGCGCAGAAACAGGAGCGCCTTGCGGCCTTTTCCGCCTTGCGGCGGCGCTATGGCTTCTCGGAATACGCCCTGCACGAGTATGCCAAAACGGCGCGCGTCTGCTGGATTGCCGACCATCTGGATGCGGTGTTGGCCCAAACCCTGGCCACGCGCGCCTATCAAGCCCTCAACCGCGTCTGTGTGGGAGAAGCACGCCGCGTCCGCTTCAAGAGCCGGGGACGAGGACTGGGGAGCCTGGAGAACAAACGCAACGATACCGGACTGCGTTTCGTGCTGCAAAAGCCAGAGGAGGGCAATCGCGGCTTTCTGATCTGGAAGGATGACCAGTTGGAAGCCGTGATCGATTGGGAAGATGAGGTGGTCGCCCATGGACTCAGACAGCGCATCAAATATGCCCGCCTGGTGCAGCACCGTGCCAGCAGTGAGCGTGCCGCGGGGGCGGATGCACGAGGGTTTCGCTATGTGGTGCAACTCGCGCTGGAAGGAGTCCCTCATCGCAAGAAGAAGCACGCCGTGGGCAACGACATCATCGGAGCGGACCTGGGACCATCGACGATCGCGCTGGTCCCACGAGCAGGCGAGGCGAGTCTTGCGGTCTTCTGTGAGGAACTGGCCCCTAACGCCCAGGCCATCCGCCGCCTGCAACGCCGGATGGATCGACAGAGGCGGGCAGCCAACCCAGAGCACTATGACGAGCGCGGTCGCATGAAGAAGCAGGGGAAGAACCGACTCCGCTGGAAGACGAGCAAGAGCTACGAGCGCACGCGCAGACACAAGGCGACCAGAGAACGCAAGCTGGCAGCCCATCGCAAGAGTCTGCATGGCCGACACGTGCATGAGATCGTAGCGGTCGGCAACACGGTCATTCTGGAAAAGATTTCCTACAAAGCGTGGCAAAAGCGGTATGGCAAGAGCGTAGGACTGCGCGCACCAGGGATGTTTGTAGAGATGCTGAGACGCACCGTTGCAAGGACGGGCGGCACCCTGATCGAAGTTCCCACGCGAACCGCCAAATTGAGCCAGTTCTGTCATGGCTGCGGCTGTGTCGTGAAAAAACCGTTGTCGCAGCGCTGGCATCATTGTCCCTGTGGAGTAGGTCCCGTGCAGCGGGACCTCTATGTGGCCTTTCTGGCCTCCACGCTCTCAGTAGACCAATTGATCCCGTCATGTGCCCAGAGTGTGATCCTCTGGGAAAGTGCGGAGGCGCGCTTGCAGGCCGCGCATGAACGGGTGCTTCAACGGGCGAATGAGGGACAGTCCTTGCCCCGAAGCATGGGTGTGCCCCGTGCCGGAGCCCGTCGGCCTCAAAGTCTGGGCGAACCCACACCAGAGCCAACCTTCCTGCTCACGCAGGGCAGGTTGGAAGCGTGGAAGGACCGCTCAGAACCCCCCGTTCTTTAGACGGGGGAGTCTTCAGTCCCACTGGAACGTTCTTATGGCAACGAGAAGCACTATAGCGGCCCATACTGATAACACCACAAATGCAAAACCTGGAAATGTTGCGCCACTGCTCATTGTTGCTTGTAGTGCCTGAGTAAGAGCTGCGGCAGGGAGAAGCTGAGCAATGGCTGCAACTGGAGCGGGAAGATGGCTAAGTGGTAAGATTCCCCCTCCAAGAAGCACGAAAAGTAGAAAGAGCGCATTTGCCCCTGCTAGCGTAATCTCAGCACGTAAGGCACCCGCCATAGCCAGGCCAATGGCGGCAAACGTAACGGTTCCAAGCACCATCACCAACAGGACCAGCAGGGACGATCCCGCGAGCTGCCAGCCATAAAGAATCATCGCGACCCCTACAAGGAGTATCACCTGAACTACTTCCAGCACAAGGACGGAGATGATCTTGGCTATGATAAGCCCGCTGCGGGGCAATGGAGATCCACCAAGCCGTTTCAGCACCCCATAGTACCGTTCAT
>VBHI01000360.1 GCA_005881495.1 Chloroflexota bacterium | reverse complement strand
GCCTGAAAAGGCGTTATATCCTTCACAAGCCTACAAGTAAGAGTGACGGCTGCCTGTTTTCCTCTTTTTGCCCCCTTTTCCCGATGCTTGCGAATTGCTCAACTCACCCATGTTGCGGCCATGTTATCCTTCAATCGCGTAAGAATGGTCACTTTGAACTGGTAGACCCGAATGACCCTTTTAGTGATGGACATACCACCGGATACCTGGAGTTCTACGACGAACGGCATTGGCCTCCCTTCCCTCTCACCAGTCAAAGAATCCTTGACCATTTCATGATGATCTTGAACGAACCGTCCTGTGCAGACCTTTGGAAAGCCGGGCGCATCACGGGTTGGATTGAGGCCTTCATCGAGAACGCTCCGGAAACTTTCAGGAGTTTCCTCCTGGATGAACACATAAGCGTTTTGCAGAGGGTGTAGAGGAGGAAGAGAAAATATGTCAAAAGCACCAAAACCAGGAATTTATATCAGGTATAATGGGGAAGAGTATTATGTTGGGCATAGTAAGGACACGGACAATCGTGGGGCGCACCATAGCGGGCGTCTTTTAGCAACTTTCGCCGCGCCTGAAGATACGCACGAACGTAGATAGAGACAGAGATGATACAGTTTATGGATGCAGTGGGTGTGCCGTTAGCCAACATCCACCAGCGCAAAGAGCCGTTTGTTGGGATTGAATTAGACGAAGAGTACGGCTAAACCAAACCTCCCCTGCCTCGCCTGGTTTCATTCCGCGAAATTTGACCACTCATATAATTGTCAAATTCACCCACATAATTGTCAAACTTGACAATTATGTGGGTGTTAGGCTATAATGAGGGAGGAAATACTATTGGTTTCTTGCCTATGGGAGATGCCTTGTTATGACGGAACAACCTGTCCCACTTGCGGCCCTTTCCAAGGACCAAAGAACACAAGCATACACCCGCTTTACGATCATTCGTTCGGCTCTGGAAGATGGCGTCAGCCAGGCTCATGTGGCGCGTATCCACAACGTTCCTGCCAGTACGGTCCAGCGGTGGGTCAAGCGCTATCGTGAAAAGGGCATCGCTGGTTTGGCAGACGAAGAACGTTCCGACAAAGGAACGTCGCGTCGCTTGCCTCCGGATGCCATCACACTGGTGGAGGAGCTGGTCTTACAAACCCCTCCGCGTTCTGTCGCCGCTATTCATCGTCAAGTAACGGCGATTGCACGAGAGCAGGGATGGAACCCACCCAGTTATGCTCGTGTTCGTCAGATTATGCAAAGCTTTGTGCCGAGTATCACCGCCTCAGGGCTGGCTGGTGGACGCAACCGGCTTATCGGCATGCTCATTCCCTCGCTCACCTGGCCGCTTATCCCCGATCTTTTACGTGGAATTGCTGATGCTATAGAGAACACACCGTATGAGTTAGTGCTCTACAGTGTCAAAGATGAAGATCTCGAAAGAGACCGTAGCGAAGTCATTAGCCGTCTCCTGGCGACTCAACTCACTGCTGGCCTGCTGGCTGTCTTTCCTGCTCGCGCGTCACAACAACTGACGCGACTCTACCAGCAGGGATTTCCCGTTGTGATCATTGATGATCAATTGGAACAGACCACTCCGTGGGTAGGGACGGACAATACCGCCGGAGCCTATATGGCTGTTCGTCACCTGATCAAACTTGGTCACCGCCGCATCGCACATATCCAGGGCCCAAACGAGTATCTTGCCTCACATGACCGCTATAACGGTTATCGCCAGGCCTTACTCGACGAAGGAATTACCCCCGATCCTGAGCTGGTGTTGGAGGGCGACTTCATGCCACCTACTGGGCGCTCCTGTGCCAAAAAATTATTTGAACTCCCACTCGAAAAACGACCTACCGCCATCTTTGCTGCCACTGACCAGATGGCCTACGGTGTTTTATCGGCGGCTGAAGAGCATGGGATCTCCATCCCGCAGGATATTGCGCTCGTAGGCTTTGACGATGATGCTCCCTCCGCTCATGTCCGACCTGCGCTGACAACCATCAGGCAGCCGGTTTACGAGATGGGGAAAAGCGGTATGGAGCTATTGTTATCCATGGTCTCCTCTCAGCAAAGGCTAACCCAGGAAGGAAGGTATCCTGCCAGAACTTGGCATACAACAGGTGGAGAAGGTACAAGGGACGCGCAACACCCTCTGCCAACGCGAATACTATTGCCTACCAGCCTCGTAGTGCGTGAATCGTGTGGAGCAAATTATCAAATCACTATCTCAACATCTTCGGGTGAAGATGTGCTCTCGTAAGCAGTCGTCTTCTCCATCTTTTCTGAGGGAAAGGTGAGATAGAGGGGTACGCTAAGGGCTACTTTCACATGGGAAACTCCTTAGAACCCCGCTACGAACACATGGCGCTTTGATCTGGTTCATCTCATGGATCAACGATAGATCCATTCATCCAGTGTTAGGAGGTTTTCGATGACTCTCAACCCGCTATTCGCCAATAAGGCAAACAAAGGAATGCTACTCCTGTCATTTCTGATGATCTTAACAATGGTACTGGCTGCCTGTGGCGGGACCAATACTGCTACTCATAAGGCAAACCAGAACAGCTCTCTGACACTCCTGGGTAATGCAGGTGGTGACTATCCCAGAAACTTCAACCCGTATAATCCCAGCGTTATCAGTGGAACGCCCGGTTTGATCTATGAAACCTTGCTTTATTTCAACCGGCTTGATGGCAGTGTGAAACCGTGGTTGGCTTCGAGCTACGATCGCTCGAGCGATGCGACAAGCATTACGTTTCACTTGCGACAGGGCGTGCAGTGGTCAGATGGTCAGCCATTCACCAGTGGTGATGTGATATTTACCCTTGGCTTGCTCAAGAAATATCCTGCAATGGATGTCAGCAGCATAACACCTTTTATTAAGGACGTTAGCGCACCCGATGCGAATACGGTAGTGGTATCGCTCAACAAGCCCTTTTATCCTCTTCTGTGGTACCTTGGTGGGCAAACGTATATCCTTCCCAAACATGTATGGTCCTCGGTGCAGGGTGACGGCTCCCAGTATGCCGATCCTAACCCGGTCGGGACGGGCCCTTATATCGTTAAGTCCTTCACCCCGCAACTTATCGTCTTGAGCAAGAACCCGAAATACTGGCAACCCGGCAAGCCAGAAGTGAGTCAGCTGAAGATTCCCTCGTTCAATTCAAACACGAGTGCCGAATTGGCACTCCAGAAAGGTCAGATTGACTGGACAAACCTCTACATACCGAACATCCAGAAAACGTACATCAATCTCAATCCGCAGCATAACCACTACTGGTTCCCCGCCAGTGACATCGTTATGCTCTTCCTTCCCCTTACTAAATACCCATTCAACCTTTTGCCGGTTCGACAGGCGATTAGTTCTGCCATCGACCGCAATAAGCTCAACCAATTGGGGGAAAGCGGCTACGAACCCCCTGCTAGCCCTACAGGCCTGCTGCCCTATAATAAAGACTACATGGCCCCTGAGTACGCTAATCTGACGTTCTCGGTAGACACCGCTAAGTCGCAACAGTTGCTGGAGGGGGCTGGCTTTACAAAAGGATCTGATGGCATCTATGCCGATAAAAATGGCAAGAAGCTGTCGTTCAACCTCAACGTTGTCAGTGGTTATACCGACTGGATTACCGATTGCCAGTTAATGGCACAAGAGCTGCAAGCGGTTGGTATCAAAGTCAACGTCAATGTGATTGCCTTTGACGCCTATTATAATGCTCTGCAGAATGGTAACTATGACATGGCGATGCTCTGGACCAATCCCGGCCCAACGCCTTACTACTTGTACGACGCACTATTGAGAAGCACGAATAGCGCTCCTATTGGTCAGCCCGCAAGCTCTAACTATGAACGTTGGATGGACCCGAACACAGATGCGTTATTGAATCAGTATGCTACTTCTACTGATCCTACTGTGCAGAAGCAAGTGATCATGGGTATCCAGAAGATTATGGTTGAGCAGTTGCCAAGCATTCCATTGACGAATGAACCATACTGGTATCAGTACAACACATCCAAATTTGTTGGTTGGCCAGATCAGCAGCACCCGTATGCAGCACCTGGAACAGCAGTGTATCCAGATATTGAATATGTTGTTTTGAACCTCCATCCAGCCGATTAGTTGATCCGTCTGGCTGCAGATTGGATGGCGGTGCCAGGCGCGGACTTCTGGGAGCAACAGGGGAGCTATATGCCCCCTGTTGCTCCCAGGCGACCCCGGTAGTCATTACAACGACTCTCTGGAAGGAGATGTGCATGCGTCACCTGATACGTCGTATAGGTTTTTATCTCGTTGCGCTCTGGGCTTCGGTTACGCTGAATTTCATCATACCGCATCTGTCTCCGGGTAACCCGGCACAAGCACTCATGGCCCGCATGCGCGGAAAACTCTCTCCTCAGGCACAACATGCGTTAGAGATCTCGCTTGGAGTGAATCACGATCCTTTATGGTCGCAGTATGTACAGTATATTAACAACCTGTTGCATGGCAACCTTGGGATTTCAATTACGTATCTTCCAACACCTGTATCTGTGGTGATCTGGCAGGATCTCCCTTGGACGCTCGTACTGGTTGGCGTTGCGCTCATAATTAGCTTTATTGTTGGAACAGTGCTGGGTATCATCGTCGTCTGGCGGCGCGGTTTCTCGGACGCTGTATTCACCCCTTTTTTCACGTTCCTCTCTGCGATACCCTACTTCTGGCTGGCATTAGTTCTGCTTTATATCTTTGGTTCGCAGCTTAACTGGTTTCCTATCCATGGAGGGTATGATACAGACAATACCGTCCCGGGCTGGAACCTTGACTTCCTCTTAAGTGCAGTACAATATGCCATTCTGCCGGCTATTACCATCGTTATCGGCTCTATTGCCGGGTGGATGCTCGGTATGCGTAACGCGATGATTACCACGCTTTCAGAGGATTACGTATTGATGGCCGAGGCGAAAGGTCTTACTTCCTGGAAAGTTATGTATACGTATGGAGCACGCAACGCTATTTTGCCGAATATAACTGCCTTCGCGCTCTCTTTAGGCTTTGTGGTGAGCGGCTCATTACTCACTGAAATCATCTTTTCATATCCCGGTATCGGCTTTACCTTGCTACAGGCGGTTGAAAACCTTGATTACGCCTTGTTACAGGGCATCTTCCTGGTGATTACCGTGGCGGTGTTGGGTGCAAATTTCCTCGCTGACCTGATGTACGTGGTGCTCGATCCGCGAGTACGCTTAGGAGGGAGTTAGCAAACCGTGATTATGTCTTCAACCATGTCTTCAACTGCAAGGTTGCGCTTACGCGATACGTGGCGATT
Organism: Chloroflexota bacterium; assembly: GCA_005881495.1. The sequence continues at coordinate 10,959 of VBHI01000360.1, read as the reverse complement.
AGTTACGCAAAACCGCAAGGTGAGTTTTGGTCTTCTTATCCTGACCTTCTTTGTACTGATCGCAATCTTCGGGCCGGTATTCTTTCCTGGGGATCCTAATGCTTTCAGTGCGGATATACTACAGCCTCCATCACCCGCTCACTGGTTGGGCACAACGCAAACAGGTCAGGATGTTCTGACCCAGCTTGTATATGGTACGCGCTTTTCGCTCACTATGGGCTTTCTCATCGGCACACTGACAATGATCATCTCGATCATTATTGGCCTGGCCTCTGGATACTTTGGCGGGTTGGCCGATGAAGTGCTTTCGTTGTTAACCAACGTCTTCCTGGTGCTGCCTACGCTGCCCCTGGCAATCCTCCTTGCCGCCTTTGCTGCATACAGGGGGCCATTGACTATCGTGATTGTGTTGGTAGTGACCGGCTGGTCGTGGGGGGCACGAGTGCTGCGTGCGCAAACACTCTCGATGCGCAACCGGGATTATGTAGAAGCAGCGAAGGCCAACGGGGAGTCCACGCTGCGTATCATCTTCTTCGAAATCCTGCCCAATGAGACCTCGATTGTGGCCGCGGAATTTCTTGGTACAGTGATCTATGCCATTCTAGCCGAGACGGGATTAGAATTTCTGGGCCTGGGCGATATTACAAGTACAAGTTGGGGGACAATGCTTTACTGGGCGGGTAATAATGATGCGCTCCTATTAGGCGCATGGTGGTGGTTCTTGCCACCAGGCCTGTGCATCGCTGTATTGGGCGCAGGATTGGCTTTCATCAATTTTGGTATTGACGAGGTAGCAAACCCTCGTCTGCGAACCGAGCCAAAGTCAAAGCATGCTAAACTCAGTAAGTCCAGGAAGGCAGCTGCATCATGAATACTAAGGAATTAAACCTCAACCCAGGCAATACATTGCTAGATATCAGGAATATCAGCGTGGACTATTACGCCGCTAACGGGACCGTCCATGCCCTGACTGATGTAAGCATTACCCTGGAACGAGGGCAAATCCTCGGCCTTGCCGGCGAGAGTGGCAGCGGCAAGTCTACCCTGGCCTATGCCATTACCCGCCTGCTCCGTCCACCGGCTGAGATCATCGCGGGAAAACTGTTGTATTATCCTCGCCCTGGCGATGAAGAGGATAAAGGGAAATTGAAAGGGTCTTCGAGGGCAAATGCAAGAATTACCACTACGCTTAAGAATGCAGTACCCGGTGAGGCAACAGAAGCAGTGGACATTCTTCAATTTAACCCCGCGGAACTGCGTGAATTTCGCTGGAATGAACTTTCGATTGTTTTCCAAAGCGCGATGAACGCGCTCAATCCTGTAATCAATATTGGTACGCAGATTACTGATGTCTTACGTACCCATCAACCTCATATGGGACCAGACTCACGCCGTAGACGGGCTATTGAACTGCTGCGTCTTGTTGGTATTGCCCCTGACCGCATTCGCAGCTATCCACACGAACTGAGCGGCGGCATGCGCCAGCGTGCAATCATTGCCATTGCCCTGGCGCTCTTGCCTGAACTGATCATCATGGATGAGCCAACAACCGCGCTCGATGTCGTGGTGCAGCGTGAAATTCTGATGGAGATTATGGAGCTGCGGGAGAAACTGAACTTCTCCGTCATTTTCATTACGCATGACCTCTCGCTGCTGCTCGAATTAGCTGACAAGATTGCGATTATGTACGCGGGACGTATCGTCGAGATGGCAACATGCCGGGAATTGCGTCAACAGCCCCGTCATCCATACAGCTACGGCCTCTTAAATTCGTTTCCAACGCTGCGCGGGCCGCGCCGCAGGATGACGGGTATTCCTGGTTCTCCTCCCGATCTGCGGGACATACCGCCGGGCTGTGCTTTTCATCCCCGTTGTCCGATGGCCTTTGAAATATGCAATACCAATTTGCCAACCCTCTTGCCTTCCACGCCTGGGACGCCTGGGACGCCTGGGCAGCTCGTTGCCTGTCATCTCTATGACCCCAGGTTCAATGCAGCAGGGGTACCAACTAATCACGATTTTGCGGCAAAATATGATGCAACATATGAGGTAATGCAAGGAACGAGGAAAGTGCAATGAGCACCGAACATTTGGGAGCCGACTACCCATTTGTCGCACTCAATGAAACTGCCAAAGATACCATAGAAGGTGCTGTGACAAGTGGAATAAGTGAAATGGGTGAGCTTCCTACTACACCCGCTGTTCTGGAGGCTCAACACTTGCGCAAGTACTTTCCCTTGCGTTCGCTCAAACTCTTCGGACCAAAAAAGGTAGTACACGCCGTAGAAGACACTTCGCTGGCGCTCTATCCCGGCCGCGCCCTTGCTCTCGTGGGAGAGAGCGGCAGTGGGAAAACCACCGTAGCACGTATGCTGGCGCGCCTCTATGAGCCTACTGCGGGCAAGATCCTCTTTCGTGGCGAATCGGAAAAGGTTGGCAGAGGAGCCTCGTTACGCTCCTACCGCCACCATGTAGAGTTAGTGTTCCAGGATCCTTTCTCGTCGCTCAACCCTGTGCACGATGTGCGCTACCACTTGAGCCGTCCATTACGGTTGCATGGGTATGCGCACTCTGTAAGAGAAGAGGGAGAGCAGATACTTGCTCTACTCAATCGAGTAAGCCTTAGCCCGGCGGAGCAGTTTATCCAGAAGTATCCACACCAGTTAAGCGGCGGGCAACGGCAACGCGTTGCTATCGCTCGTGCACTGGCCGCACGTCCAGAGATACTGCTGGCCGACGAGCCTGTTTCTATGCTCGATGTCTCCATACGCCTGGATGTCCTGAACCTGCTCTTGCGCCTCAAAGACGAGGAACATCTCGCTTTACTTTTTATCACTCACGATATAGCAAGCGCGCGCTACTTCGCCGAGGATACGCTGGTCATGTATGCCGGACAGACGGTTGAGGGGGGCCCTAGCGAGGAGGTCATCCAGCGGCCCAAACATCCTTATACGCAACTGCTTATTTCTGCGGCGCCGGACCCGGATCGTATCGGAGAGGATGGCAAGAGCACGCAAAGTCTGCCAGCGCGGGGAGAGATTCCCAGCCTAATTAACCCGCCCACCGGGTGCCGTTTCCACCCACGCTGTCCACACGCTATGCCGGTCTGTAGCCAGCGTTTTCCCGGACGCACCGAACTGGGTGGAGGTCACTGGACTCATTGTTTCCTGTATGGCAGCGGTAAGGAGCGGCAGGCAGATTCTTCTGCCTGCATGCAGAGTACTGACATATCTACACATACGATAGAACCGGCATAACAAGGAGCATAGCAAAGCATGGCACGCATTAAACTGGCCTATATTGGCGGTGGCAGTACCCGCGCCGCCGGTACAATGGCCTCATTTGTCCACCAGGGTGAAAATTTCAACGGCTCCGAGGTCGTTCTCATCGACCTCAATGAAGAACGCCTGGGTATTGTCAAAAGCATCGCCCAGAAGATGGCCAATGCCAGGGGTCTGGATCTCACCTTCACGACCACCACGAACCGGCGCGCTGGCCTGCAAGGATGTGACGCCGTCTTGACGAGTTTTCGTCCCGGAGGCTTTGAGGCCCGTTATCTTGACGAAAGCATTCCGCTCAAACACGGTGTAATCGGTCAGGAAACGCAGGGGCCAGGCGGTTTCTTCATGGCGCTGCGCTCTATCCACGTAACGAAAAGTATCATTGAAGATATGGAAGCAGTCTGTCCCAATGCTCGCCTCTTTAACTACACCAACCCGGTGAATATCGTCTCGGAGGCTGTTACCCACCACACCTCCATTCCTGCCGTTTCCTTCTGTGAGGGACCAATGGTGACCAACCGCGAGTATGTGGAGTTGATCGGGCTCGATCCCGATAAGCTGGACGCGGTCTCGATTGGCCTCAATCATGGCTCCTGGACCATTCGCCATCTCTACGATGGACAGGACTTCATGCCTCTCTTACATGAGGGATACGAGAGAATAAGCCGTGATGGTACCCTCCCGCCCGACGAACTACGCATGATCGAACTGGCATGTTTCATGGACTCGCTGCCGAGTGACTATTTCCAGTACTACTATTTCAAAGATGAGATACTGGCTGAGCTTCAAGCAAAACCAACAACCCGCGCGCAAGATATCATGGCCAGCGTGCCAGATTACTGGGCACATTATCGCGAACAGGCCGCGCGCGACGTTCCCGAACTCGACCCTGATCGCTCACGTGGAGGCATCCACGAGCTAGAGCTGGCTATTGATGTAATGGACGCTATCTACAATGACCGCGGAGAGGTCTGGTATGTCAATGTTCCCAACTGTGGCTCTATCGCGGACTTTCCGGACGACCTGGTCGTCGAAACCATTGGATATGTGGACCGCAACGGTGTTGCCCCTCTTGTCCAGGGCAATCTACCGCGACAAGTACGTGGGCTGGTGCAAATGCTGGGCGAATACCAGGCTCTGGCTGCTGAGGCTGCCTGGAGTGGCAATCGCAGGGATGCCATCCGCGCGCTGACAAGTCATCCGTTAGTTTTTTCACTCTACAAAGCTGAAGCAATGTATGACGAGATGGCCGCCGCGCACCGGCACTATCTACCTGAACGCTTACTCCACTAATCTCTATAAATTGGCTTCACAGCTGCATTCGTAGTAGGGGTGACCCTTGGGTCACCCAGGAAACATATGGTCACCCAGGAAACATGTGATCACCCAGGAAACAGTGCCTGGTAGGAGGCAGTGTAATATGCATTATGTTTTGGGCGTTGATGGCGGGAATACGAAAACGATCGCACTGGTTGCCTCTCTGGATGGCGCCATACTAGGAGCAGGACGTGGTGGATGTGGCGACATCTACAATGCTCCTACCAGCACAGAGTGGCGGGACTCCGCCAGCGCGGCCATCGCCAACGTCGAGTACGCCGTCACCAGCGCCCTGGATGCCGCGCAAATCCGGCCCTCTGATCTTGTCACTTCCGTTTTCAGTATGGCCGGTGCGGACTGGCCGGAAGATTTTGCCTATATCCAGGCCGCGATGGAGGAACGTGGCTATGGACGTACGATCTATGTGCAAAACGATGCCATGGGTGTCTTGCACGCGGGATCATCTGACGACACCGGTGTCTCTGTTGTCTGTGGGACAGGAGCTGCCACCGGCGCGCGCGCGCCAGATGGGCGAACCTGGCATTCAAGCTTCTGGCAAGACCAGGCACAGGGCAGTACTCACCTCGCCCAGAATGCGCTGGATGTTGTCTACCGTTCAGCGCTGGGTATCGAGCCGCCGACGTCTCTGACCGCGTGTTTCCTCGATTTTTTTCACCTTGATACAGTCGAGGAGTTGCTCCATCTTTTTACCAGCCGGGTGCAGAGTCACCCACGCCACGTCGGTCGTTTGACGCCGCTGCTCCTGGATGAGGCCCTTTCGGGTGACAGCGTGGCGATACGTATCGTTCAGGAACACGGTGTCATGCTCGGGAAATATGCGCTCGCCGCCGCGCGAAAAGTGGGCATTGAGGGATCGGCCTTTACGCTAGTCTTAGCCGGCGGCGTCTTTCGCCATCCTTCTCAACTGCTGGCAGACACTATTGTCGATTGCGTGCGCACAACCTGTCCCGCAGTACGACCGGCGCGCTGCCGTTTTGAGCCTATCATCGGCGTGCTTTTCACCGCGCTCGAGGCAGCAAAAATTGTCGTCGATGACGATCTCCTGGAAAGACTGATCCCCACGATTCCAGGCTCGGCACTCTTTAAGACCGCCATCGATTTATAAATCATAACGGAATGGCTCTTTATAAAGCCAGGTTGTTTTTTGTTCGATGGATTGTATTGATTGTGACGGACTTGCTACGTTAGAAGCTGCTCGAAATGCAGCGCGAGCTTCTTTATAGCGTAGAAGCTTATCTAAAGTTCTACCTTTTTCGACATAAGCATCTTTATTATCAGGGTCAAAGCTGATTGATTGTTCATAGGCTGCAAGAGCATCTTCAAAGCGCCCAAGTTCATAGAGAGCCTTCCCTTTGTTAAGAAGAGCTTCCCGCTGCTCTTGATAAGCCTGGGATTTACTCGAATCAAGGTATATAGCTTGACGGTAAATGTCACGAGACTCTTCATAGCGACCAAGCTCATAAAGAACTTTGCCTAAAGACATATGAGCATTGGCATCCATTGGATGAAACAGTATTGCCTTTTTGTAGACAATTTGGGCGTCTTCAAAATGTTCCCGTTCTTCAAGCGCTTTTCCTTTGTTAACAAGAGTTTTCCACTGATCGACATGAGCCTGGGTCCAGCTAATGTCCAATTGCATCGCCTTTTTATAAGCATCTCGCGCCTCTTCGTAGCATTCAAGTTCAAAATGCGCTTTTCCGAGCTCGACATATACGCTCGCATTGTTGGGCAAAAGGAGAATCGCCTGTTCAAAGAAAGATAGAGCTTCCTGGAATTGCCGTTGTATGCAGAGATTTTTTCCGTGGTTGACGAGTTTCTCTGCTTGATTCATAAAAGATTGAGCAATAGAGGGGTCGAATTGAAGTGCACGCTTATTCAAAGCCTCGGCCTCAAGATAGTATCTTTGTTGGTTGAGAGTTTTTACTTGCTCGAAAAGAATGTCTCTCTGCTTCGCGTAAATTTGCTGATATCCAGCATCAAGCTCGATCACTTTTCTATAGGCGGCTCCTGCTGCTTCGTAACGTTCAAGTTCGAACAAAGAGTTTCCTTGACCTGCATAAGCCTGGGCATTGTCGGGATCAAACTGTATTGTTCGACGATAGAGTGTTAGCGCACCTCTATATTGCCTAAGTTCGTAAAGCTTTTCTCCCTGGTTAAAAAGAGCATCTATATGTTCGACATAAGCATCACTATAATTTGGATCAAGTTGAACAGCCTTTCTGTAAGCAGTTCCTGCCTCAAGGTAGTTCTCCAGTGAGTAGTAAGCTTTCGCCTGGCAATTGTAAGCTTGAGCATCTTCAGGAGCAAAGAGAATCGTTTGTTGGTAGCTCACAAGCGCGTCCTGGTATTTTCCCAGTTCGTAGAACCCATTTCCTTTTTCGACGAGCGTTGTTATCAGTTCGGTGTAAGTTCGGGTATTATCAGGTTCAAGTGCAATAGCTTGCCTGAAGGCACTCCCTGCCTCGTAATACTGTCCCAATTTGTAGAGAGCCTTTGCCTGCCCAACATATGCTTGTGCATCATTACTATCAAAAAGTATAGCGTGAGTATATGCCGCCCTGGCCTCACGATTGCGACCCTGGTCATAAAGAGACTTCCCTTTATCAGTGAGCGCTCTCAACTGCTGAGTGTACATTTCAGCATAGGTGGAGTCATATTGAACGGCTTGCTCATAAGCATTTCCTGAGTCTTTGTACTGCCCGCGTTCATAGAGGGCCATTCCAAGTTGCAGATAAGCGTCCGGATAGCTCGGGTTAAACAAAATGGCTTGTTGAAAGGCAAAAATCGCTTCTTCATAGAATAGGTCCAATTTTACACGCTCGTAGAGTTTATGCGCTTTATCGACGAGCGCTTTTGTCAAATCAATATAAGCCTGGGTAATACTGGGATCGTACTGAATAGCTTGCCGGTACGCCTTACCCGCTTCTTCAAAGCGTTTCAGTTCGTAGAGGACGCATCCTAGATCGGCATAACCCCTGGAGTTCTGTGGATGCAAGCGGATACTCTGCTGGTAAGCTAGTATGGCTTCTGCATAACGCCCAAGTCCAATGAGCGCGAGTCCCTTACCATGGAATGCTCTTGCATAATTGCTGTCGAATTGTATAGCTTGCTCGCAGGCTGTCAGAGCCAATTGATACTGCCTGGCCTTGTAAAAGGTGATGCCTTCACTCAGGTAAAGTTCTTTGGACTTCTGCGATGTTACGCCAGCCTGTAGGTGTTGACTGATGGAGTTGTTCCCACTTGCCATATAGATTCCCCCCCAAAATCTTTTTTATGTTCGAATTATAGTCTTTATTGGAACAAATGTCTAGTATCAAGTAGACCAAGTTCCTGCCCTGAATAAGAAACACGCCATTCATACCCCCTGGATATATTACAGAGGTATGAATGGCGCGGCTTCTGTATATTGCACGCCTACCCGGTTGTGATCGTACCGTCGCCATTCACGCGAATGGAGACTTGAGGCAAGGGGTTAAGACCTGATGGGCCTGACCCTGACACATGGCTGAAGCCATTCGGGGGGTCAAAAATTGCGCCATGCGCTGGGCAGAGAAGCTGGTGGCTGCCGGAATCATAATTGACAGCCACTCCTACATGTGTGCAAGCTCTTTCACAGGCAACGAAATTCCCGTTTGGGAGGCGAATAAGCAGGCTTCCCTGCCCATCGGCTGGATTCGAAAAACTTTTGGCGCTATTCGTTGCCTGGCTCGTATAGCCAATCACTGTGCCCGTATGTGAGGGCGGTTTTGGCGTGGGCGTGGGTGGCGGCTGTGTCGGTTTTGGTGTTGGCTGCTGGGTTGCATGCGCAGTCGGTGACGGCTGTGCCTTTTGCGTTGACGAAGGCTGCGCAGTTGGGGTCTTGCCTGCTGTCGGCGTATTCTGATTCTGAGTACCCTGTGTAGGGCCAGTGGCTGGTGCATTTCCCTGTGTCGTCTGCGTTGGCCCGGTGGCTGGTGCATTAGCGACCCTGGATTGTACCTGCTTCACACTTTGCATGAAGTGTGCAAAGCTTATGCCTCCTGCACCAATCACACCTGCTGTAACAGTGCCAACGACAATAAGCTTGACCAGGCGTCTGCGATCGGCTTGAGCTGGTCGGGGGCGCGGACGCCTTCTGCCGGCTGAAAGGCTGACGGTTGGACGCCGGGTGAACATTCCAGGTGTAAGCGCCTCTGTCTTTGCTGAAGTGGCGGACCACAGGGCAAAAGGATCAACGCCCGGTATGACATCTGCTTGTGTTGGCTGGATAGGTTTTTCTGGCATCGCTTGAGGCGCTACCACAGATCCGTTACCGCCATCAGCGGGCTGCATGGCCTGCCACTTTCTTGAGGTCAGCATGTCCTCGTCGAACCAGTTGACAGTTGGTGGCATCGTGATTTGCGTATCCTGTCTCACCTGGCGGGTCCTCGCGGATGGAGCCTGCTCCGGTGTTGCAACTTGTAAGGCATGTTCAAAAGCTGTTGCTAGTTCTCCAGCGTGTCGATAGCGCTGTGAGGGGTCGCGTTCCAGCGCTTTATTGACTACCAGGGCGAGGGTTTCTGGGATCTCGGGATAACGCATGTGCAGAGAGGGAGCAGGCTGTTCTATACGTTTCAACGCCATTTCGAGGGAGTCTGTGCCGCTAAAGGGTGGTGTACCACATAACAGCTCAAAAAGCATAGTGCCCAATGAATAAATGTCGGAGCGAGCATCTGCTGGTAAGCCCAATACTCGTTCCGGCGAGATAGATTCAGGGCTGCCAAGAAATTTCCCATTCGCGTTAAGCAGGTGCGCTGGCAGTTGCTTGAGCTGCGTATTTCCGTGTAGATCAAGTAGCGTCTTCAGCCCAAAACCGGCTATTTGCACCTGTTGCTTGTTGATCACCAGAATATTTGCAAGGCTCAGTACAGCATGTACAACACCGTATCCATGCGCATAATCCAGGGCCGCTGCTACTTGTTTTAAAACACTGAGCGTTTGTTCAGGTGTAAATCGACCCTGTTGTTTCAGCGCCTGGGACAGCGAGGCCGCTTTTACAAAGGATGTTATCATGAAGGCATAGTCGGCCTGCTCACCGTAAGCATAAATGAGGAGGATATTGGGATGGTCTAACCTGGTGAGAATGGCTCCTTCGTGGGCAAAACGCGCGCTAAAGCTTTCATGTGCCTGCGCCGTAATACCTGCGGGAAAGTTGAAGGTCGTAATCGTGACAGCGTGACCCCCAGACTTTTGTTGTCCCAGGTAAACAGCGCCTAGCTGTCCCTGACCAAGCAGCCGCTCAATCTGGTACTCCCCAAGCGTCCTCCCAACAATTTGTTCAATACTCAAAATATCAATCTCCTATTCCTGCCTGGCTCTCGAATTATCCTGCTCAGGCAAGGTTCAATTGTGAAGAAGAGTCCTTGACAGTTTGAACAGTCACACCGTGTCACCCTGAGCGAAGCGAAGGGTCTGTCTCGCATGGCGCACGAGATGCTTCGCTGCGCTCAGCATGACAGGGCTGGACCTTTCTGTTGATGAGGAACTGTCAAGTGCATTTGAACCATGCCTCAAATAATTTTTGTTGTACCGAGCAGAGCTGTATCTCCCTGTTTCTTTCTGTATCACCCCTATAGTTGGCAGTTTACTCAGGTATGTTGAGTTACGTCAATGGACGCTTGCTAGAAGTAGGACATAAGGGTAACAATTCGGTTGAGAACTAGTACCGGCAGGCCGTCAGGGTGGGGGCCAGGCTCTGCTCCTATTTCGCACAGCTCGATGGGCCTATTCGTAACCCTTGCAGTCGCCCAGGTGGGCCATAATCTCTAGTACAAGAGTACCGTTTCATGGATTGAAATACGGCGATACAGTATGCTACAGAAACAATGGCAACCATACAAAGGGACTCAGCGTAAAGCCAAATGACCAAAGAGACCAGTACGGGAATGCGGGTGCAGAGGCAAGCTCCGCCCGACCAAACAACGAATCACCCCGCCAGGCCCGTGTATAGGTAGGGGCTGGGCTTGCCCCGCCCTTCCCCCGGCCCGCGTATAGTAGGGGCTGGGCTTGCCCCGCCCTTCCCCAGGCCTGCATAATCGGGAGTATTGAATCGGGAGTATTGAATGGGTCAACAGCAATCTTATGTGATTATTGGCAATGGCATTGCTGGTGTCACCGCCGCCGAAACTCTCCGCGCTGAAGATGCCCTCTGTTCTATTACAGTCGTTGCGGATGACCTTTTGCCGGTCTTCTATCGCCCCGCATTGAAGGACTATCTAGGTGGGCGGATGTCAGAGGAAAAGCTCTGGGCCCGCCCGGCAACGTTTTATCAAGATCAGCGCATTCGTTTCGTACCTGGGCGCGTGCACGGTATTCATACCAT
>VBHI01000359.1 GCA_005881495.1 Chloroflexota bacterium | reverse complement strand
TCATCATCTCCTTATTGCATGAAAGCGACATCCCTCTCGGCCCAAAAGAGATCGCCGAGCAAACAGGACAAATCGGTAGCCAGGTAAGATTAGTACTTCGACGTATGCTCAATTCCCAGGAGATCATCTCACCAGCATATGGTCTCTATACTGTTCATGGTCATCGTTCTCTTAAAACCCCATCCTTATACCAAAAAACAACACCTGACACACCTCAAACAGTGAGCCACTCCGACTCAAACTTGTCTGACACAGGTGAAACTCCTGAAACTCCTGAAACTCTTGACACACCTGACACAGGTGAAACTCTTGACACACCTGAAACTCCTGAAACTCTTGACACACCTGAAACTCTTGAAACTCTTGAAACTCTTGAAACTCTTGAAACTCTTGAAGCAGTGAACGACATCGGCTCAAACTCTGCTCCTTTACCAACCGCGCCTGCGCTTGCTGAAGAACTCCCCATAACCCAAACAACACTCGATACCCTCACCAAAAAAATCCGTACCCTCTTCTATTGCACCCACGACATCCACTACGTCCAGTGGCTCATCTTCAACACAAAAATCGGCTGTCCCATCTGCGACGGTTGGCTCGTCAGAGATATCATCAACGACCCCACCGTCCTTGGCCTCTTCGAAACCCTCAACAAACATGCGCCTCGCGAAAACGAACACAGGCGAGCCTGGCTTGAACGCATCGCCCCATTCATCCTTCTTGAAAAATGACAAATACAGGCGGCAATGCCCGCATCGCATATATTGCCGCCTGTGCTCATACGTCCAGGCCTGAAGCGCCTGCTATCGTTGACTATGCTCCTCCCTCTTCCTCCAATTCCCTCAACAACTTCACGTCCTCCTTGCTACTCAAATCCACCTTCGTAAACAAATCGGGTCGTAGCTTCCGTGTCAAGCGCAGTGATTCTTTGCGGCGCCAGCGGGCAATCTGCTCGTGATGTCCCGAAAGCAAAATATCAGGCACGGGCCAGCCGCGAAACTCGGGGGGACGTGTATAATGCGGGTACTCCAGCAGACCACTGCTGTGAGACTCTTCCCGCGTTGACTCTCCTGCCAATACCCCTGGAATTAAGCGAACGACCGCGTCAACCACAACCATGGCCGCTAATTCTCCGCCGGTCAGTACATAATCGCCGGTAGAGATTTCATCAGTAACCAGGTGCTGGTGTACACGCTCATCAATCCCTTCATAGTGACCACACAGTAAGCTGATGCGCGGTTCCTGGGCGAGTTCGTGGGCGATCTTCTGGTTGAAGAGCCGCCCGCGTGGGGTAAGTAGGATAATTGGGCCATCCTTATAGACGGACTCAACAGAGGTAAAAATTGGTTCTGGCTTCATCACCATACCCGCTCCGCCACCATAGGGATAGTCATCAACAATATGATGTTTATCTGTAGTAGCATCACGAATATCGTACAACGCAATGCTCAGCAACCCCCGCTCCTGTGCGCGTTTAAGGATGCTTTCCGTCAACGGTCCCTGAAACATGCCAGGGAACAGTGTAAAAATATCAACATGCATAGATTCCCCTTCTTCCCTATGTGTGTTACAATATCATCGTTGCTTCTTTCTGGCAAGTCTATACATTCATCCCTGGCACCTTCAAGGGGTGCTGTTATATGTCTCTCACGTCGTCAAACAGAGCTGGCCTCATGTAGAGACATCCACGAGGGATGTCAGGGGTTGACCCCAGTGAACAAGCGGAGCCTGCTAACTATGTCTTGGTCCCAAACTTTGCAAACCGGGAATTTGCATGATCAGATGACAATTCTCACCGGGAGTGCGATCCGGTTGCTGTTAGGTGAAGTGGGTGTCTTTGTAGTATCGAACGAAGCGTTTGATCCTCAAAGTAGCCCCGAGTATATACTATATCGCCTTAGCCCGTCGTTGCTGCCAGTGCTCCTTGAAAGCATACAGCAGAGTGGAAGGCAACCAAACTCATCGTGTATCCTGGTTAGAAAGGTGTTGCCACCCATGCTGGTTGATGACCTCAGTGATAACGAAGAAGTGAGGCTACAAGATGCCGAGCGCTGCTCATTATTGGTGCACGATAATGCCGGCGTGTTGGGGGTCTTGCATTTTCTTCGACCACTCGGTGTACGCTCCTGTTTTGAACAGGAGGTAGGGTCAGATGGCACCTTGCGGCTCTTTGTTGCACAACTAGCTGCTGGTTTGCGTTCTGCTTTGAAATCGCAGTCATTGGTGAAAGAACAGCGAAGACTGGCTGCTATCTTTCAACATAGCATGGAGGGCATCCTCACTGTAGATAGTGCTTTACGCATTATTGATTTCAATCCTGCCATGGAGCGATTGACCGGCTGGCATGAAAGCGAGGTGCTGGGACGCTTCTATCATGATGTTTTGCGTCCCAAAAACCGCCAGGGAAACGAACTGGGCCTGCAAGGATCACCTATCTTACAGGCATTCGCGGGTCAAAATGTTGTGAATCGAGAAATGGTGATCTCTGCGCGTGATGGGCAGCGATTCGATGTATCTGTAACGGCTTCGTGTATTCGTTTAGGTAAAGGCGAGCCTATGAATGGCATACTCAATGTTCGCGATATCACGCGTGAGCGTGAGCAAGAGGAAGAACGTTCAACATTCATTTCTGTGATTTCACATGAATTGCAAACGCCGATCGCTATTATTAAAGGCTACGCTTCAACATTAGCTCGCACCGATACTTTGCTTGATGCTGATGCACTACGTTCACGTCTCGTAGCTATTGAAGAAGAGGCTGATCGCCTCAACAAGCTGGTGGGTAATTTACTGTATGCTTCACGTATCCAGGCGGGTGGTTTACAGATGGATTTAGCGCCTCTTGACATTTCACCCCTCGTACAGGGGGTTGTTCGTCGCCTACAGGCAAAAAGCCCGGATTTTAGCGTGACGCTGGATATCCCCCCAAATCTACCTATGGTGATGGCTGATAGGGATCGTATCGAAGAGGTGCTCCAGAATTTACTGGATAATGCCATCAAGTATTCACCTCGACAGCGCAACCTGACCGTTGCCTGTAGCGCCACAGGTGATGAGGTGATTGTCAGCGTGAGTGACTCTGGTATGGGCATCTCACTGCGTGACCAGGAGCACATATTTAGCCGTTTTCACCGCGTCGGTAATAGTTTGACGCACTCAACGCCAGGGGCTGGACTGGGTTTATATATCTGTCGTGCCATAGTTGAGGCGCATGGAGGGCAAATCTGGGTCGAGAGTTCCTTACATCAAGGCTCGACGTTCTCATTTAGTTTACCGCGTGTGGAAAAAGCATTTTTGCCTATGGTGGTGTTTTGAGTATGGATAATGATGTAATCGACCAGCGCGATATGACGATATTGATTGTCGATGACGAACCGCGTATTCGAGATTTCGTGCGTATGAATCTGGAGTTGGAGCATTATCGTGTCTTTGAGGCCAGCAATGGACTGGAAGCCCTTGAACAGTTGCGCGAGAATCTCCCCGACCTTGTTGTTTTGGACGTTATGATGCCAGAAATGGACGGGTTTGAGACGTTACGTTCCATCCGCGAGGTCTCAACTGTACCAGTAATAATGCTCACCGTGCGCCAGAATGAACAGGATCGGATACATGGACTGGACCTCGGTGCTGACGATTATATCGCCAAACCATTTAGTCCGCGCGAACTCCTCTCACGTATTCGTGCGCTACTGCGTCGCTCGTTTATGCCAGCGCCTGCGCGAAAGACAGAAATTGTTGTTGATCCTGATCTGAAAATAGATTTTACTCGTCACGAAGTGATTGTGCGGGGCAAAAAAGTCATATTGCGCCCAACAGAATATCGGCTTCTCTATCACCTTGTGAACAATGCCGGGCGACTGTTGACGCATGAAACGTTACTCTCTAAGGTTTGGGGACGTGAATATCGCGATGAGGCACACTATCTGCGTTTGTATATCACCTATCTACGACAAAAAATCGAGCAAGACCCTGCCCATCCAAAATATATTCTGACCGAGCGGGGTGTTGGCTACCGCTTCAAAGAGTTGGAAGGGTAAGACGATTATGCCTATCTGGATATAAACCTGAAATGATTCCTGACAATGAAACAACTAGCAGAGTAGAAAGGCAATGTTATGCATAAAAAGGAACGTGTTGATGCTGCACTACGCGGTGATCAAGTAGATCGAATACCTGCAAGTATGTGGGGTCATGACTTTGAGCGGGAATGGGGAGCCCAATCATTAGCTGAAGCGATGGTAGAAAACTTTACACGCTACGATTGGGACTACATGAAGGTTAATCCCCGGGCGTCCTACCATGTCGAAGGCTGGGGAGTCAAAGTACGGCCTTCGGGGGAAAAATACGTAGCGCCTATCTTTGAAGATACACCCATTAAAAGCTCCTCTGACTGGAAACGTATTCGCCCTCTTGAGGCTGATCGAGGTGTTCTTGGCGAACAACTGCGCGCATTACAATTAATCAATCACGCAATTGGCTTTGATGCATACTTCGTACAGACCATTTTTTGTCCGCTCGGTGTGGCAAAATACCTGGCCGGTAACAAAACCGAGCCGGTACTTCAGACCTTGCATGAGGATCGTGCCGCCATGCACGCCGCTTTGCGTGTCATTACTGAAACATTTACAGCATATGCTATTGCCTGTCTGGAGCAGGGCGCTAGCGGTATCTTTTATGCGACAAATGGTTGGGCCAGCAAGAGTATGCTCACCGCAGATCAGTATCGTGAATTTGGCGAACAGTATGATCTAGAGTTTCTCGATGCCATCAAGAGCCGCAGTAAATTCAATATACTGCATAATTGTGGCACGTCTATCTACTTCGATCAACTTGCCCTGTACCCTGTACAAGCTGTCAGTTGGGATGCTTTGGCAGAAGGCAATCCTGATCTTCGTACGGGCAAAATGCGCTCGGACAAAGCCGTGATGGGTGGGATCAGTCAAAAGAGCACGCTAAAGAACGGCACACCCGAACAGGTGCGCGAGGAGGTGGCAAACGCCATAGAGTTGACAGGTGGCAGGCATTTTCTTCTAGCCCCTGGTTGTTCTATCCCACCTGAAACGCCTGCAAAGAATCTGGAGGCCATTCGCAATACCCTGGCTTGACATGCTGCATACCATTCGCTATACTCTGTTCTCTAAGTGAACAGTGGAATATTCTGCAACGTACCAAACACATGTTGTATAGTGTTATGAATATGTCTGATTGACAATCGCGGGACACTTCGTTAGGTGGTACAGAGAAGGTAAATTGGGAATAATGGAGCGATATCGAACGATGCGGGCTTATTCGGCCGGGGGAGTGGTTTTTCGCCTTGTTCCAATGCGCTCCGGGGAAGAGAACAACTTCGTAACAAGTAAAGAAGGCTTGGGGCAGAGAACACCTCAGACCGACAATGGCCTCTCCGTAGAGATAGTGCTAGTCGGGCGCAGCCACGCAGGTATCTGGACATTACCTAAAGGAACACCAAAAGCTGGAGAGACCATCGAACAAGTTGCGCTGCGTGAAGTGCAAGAGGAAACGGGCCTTGCTGTTCGTTTAATTGCTTATATTGGCAGCATCTCCTATTCCTTTGTGCGCGAACAAGTACGGTATCAGAAACAGGTACGGCATTTTTTGTTGGAGGCCATAGGAGGGGATACAGCACTCCATGACAAGGAATATGATATGGTGGAATGGTTCCCTCTATCAGAGGCAGGCCGTCGCTTGAGTTATCAAAACGAGGTAAATATCCTTTACCAGGCGGAAGATGTATTGCAGCGTTGGTTAGAGTATCAGCGTAAGGAAGGACTTGAATAACCCTATGCGTTACCCACTTCTACGTCGTATACTCTTCCCCTATAGCGGAGAAGATGTTCTATCTTTCAAACAAGGCATACGAGTTTTGCTTGCCTGGGTCGTCTTTTTCTCTCTCCCGATGTTGATTTGCCCATTGATACTGGCTGCTCTCTATTCATATTCCTTCCAAAGGATGGCATGGCTCTTTCTCTTCGTGATTCTCTCGGGCGTGGGTGTTTTTGGCGGTTTGGGAGTGCTCGTTGTCGTTACGAACAACAAGTCCGCGCGAATTCGTCAGGCAAAGAAAGTTACCGGAATGAGCAATTTTAAAGCTAGCAATGCAAACGGAGATATGTATGGATCTTAGTGTTGAAGGTAAAACTGAGCGTATACCGCCTGGCTCACATATCTGTCAACTTTATAGTAAGGTGACAGAGATTCCTGGCGTGACGGCACGTCTCATGCGTGTGGGATTTACGCTTTCTGAGAAATGTTTGTTTGCAGCTGCTCCCGCCCAGGTGAAGGAACTACGCGAAGAACTACAAAAGTTGCAATTGAATGTGGATGAATTGATCGAGTCAGGGCAGTTGGTATTGTATGAAGAACGGGAGCCGTTTCTGGCGAATGGCAAACGCTTTGATCCTTATTTCTTACTCTCTTCTCACCAGACATTTATTGCTCAAGCCCTGCGTGAAGGATGGCAGGCGGTACGTATTTCAATTGATATGAGCTGGCTTGCCAAAGATATTGCTTCCCCTGAGCAGATTCTGAAGTATGAAGCGGCTTCGGATGCTGTTTTTACCTTTCAGAATGCCCCCATCATCGCATTGATGCACTACGATCATGGGAAATTGGTTCCCAACCTGGTCGTGGAGATGCTGAAGCTGCATCCTATTTCTGTTGTCGGGAAATATATCAAGCGCAATCCATATTATCTCAACTCAGAACAATATATGCTCAAAATTTTGCGCATCAATCGCGAAAAGGAAAAGGGAGGGCAAGAATAAAGGACTCCGTCAAGGAACGCTTGACGGAGTCCTTTATTCTTGTTTCTGGGAACTGACTTAGGAGTTGAAGAACTGCCCAAGATCGAGATTCTGCTGGCCACCCGCCTGTTGCGCGCCCTCCGGCTGTGGAGGATGGTAAGTCATCGATTGAATCCCAAGACGACCAGGGCCAGTGAAGCGGTTGAGGATGATTGACGCGCCAGCCATCAAGCCACCGATAGCACCGAAGATGCCGCCTCCGCGCTGTGAACCCGCAACTGTCGTCACCTGCATCTGTACAGACGGGTCTTTCCACAGCCATGCACCAGGCTCAACATCAAGCGTTTCTCCAGGGGCCAACATCTTCTCAAACACATTGCCGTAACCATGCAGTAGCACCATACCCTCACTACCGCGAGCAGTGAACTGGTCGATAAAGAGTCCAGTGCGGCTGAAAAGGATATTGGACGCGCCTTGCATAAACGTGAAGCCGTAATCGACGTTGCCTGTAGCTATCAGGAACTGGTGCTCACGTACTTCAACCATCTGTCCGGGTTGCAGGCGTAATGCCACAATCTGTCCCACGGAATCGCGCGAGAATGAGATGTTCCCAGGTCCTTGCGCTTCGCTGATAAAGATTTGCAGTCCGGCGAAGAAACGTTTCGCTGCTCCTCTAATACTCTTGAAACCGATCTGTAC
Organism: Chloroflexota bacterium; assembly: GCA_005881495.1. Next base: position 9,005 of record VBHI01000359.1, on the reverse strand, counting down.
ACCCGGATGTTTCCAGAGAAGAATATGATGCTCGAAGTAGATCGGGAGCTGATTTCCAAGCATGATATCCACAACCGGCACAAGTTCCCCATCAATGTGGATTACCAGATCGCCTATCCTGAGATCTCCTTTGGGGTTGTGAAGTTCGGCCCTTGGTACAGCAGTGCCGAATGGGCTACTCGTGTATTCTTCATACTGGTTAGGTGGTATATATGCTCCCTCAGGTGGTTGTTGCCCCCGATATTGACCTTGTTGCGGAGGGATACCATATTGACCCTGGGGTGGGGGTTGAACATACGGATTTTGTGGTGGCTGAGGTGGCGGTGGGGTCTGACCCAATGGCATAGGGCTTCCACAGGTTCCACAGAACTTTACCCCATCTGCTACCCGGCTTTGGCAACGAGGACAAATCATGTATGACCTCCTATGTGCGTTAGCAATTGCTGCAAGCCCCCTGTTTTCGTTGCGTCAAGAGGATGAGGGCCTGCATAACGTTTGATTGAAAACCTGACTGGATAATATCAGTAACGGAAAGAATATACAAGGGTGCGTTGCCAATAAGTGCTTTCAGCACTGATACTCTTCGCTACCACGACCTCTACCGCTATGGAACCCACAACTTTGGCAGGAAAGTTTACAAAAAAAGACAGATACCCACATCCTCATAGGCAGCCTACAAGAGCTCGGGTGTCTGTCCTTTTTTCAACTTTTTACAAACAGTTACAGAACAAAGCTGTCTGCAAGTGGTCCGCGTGAGGCGCTATTTTCTCGCTTTTCGCCATTGAGGCTCACTGGCTGCTGCCCACCTGTTGGGCGACCACTACTTTGTCCATAAGTATTACTAGCTTGTGAATTCTGTAAATTTTGCAGGCTCTGGAAAGCTGCCTGCGTCTGTGGGTTCATCGGAACAGGTCCGCCAATGTCAGCAGCAAGCTGAATGGTCTTGCCTTCAATGACTACCGCGATCCCTACCCCTCGTCGAAGATCGGCAAGTTGTCGCCGTAACTCGCGATTTTCGGATTCCAGAGCGTCCATCAATTTTTTCTGTTCGAGCAGCATCTGAGCGATGCCTTCAAAACCAGCGCTAGCAGCACGATCCATAGTGGATGCCTCCTGCGTACTCCTCGTACTCAATAATTCTAGAACAAAATCTCCCATCACAGCGCCACTTCCCTTCAATCTATATCGTACTCAATAGGAGTACGATCCTATCCCAAATGGCTGCCGCGACGCCTGCTTTGGGCATTACAGGCAAGTCTTCCATTATACCAGTGGCATGAAAGATGATAACTTTGTTGGTTTCCACACCAAAGCCGCTTTCAGGGCGGCTGACATCGTTTGCAATCAGCAAATCCAGGTGTTTGGCAACCAGTTTGCTCTGTGCATTGGCAACGATATCTTTTGTTTCGGCAGCGAAGCCAACACGCATAAGGCGCCTTCCAGGTTCACCAATGTCCGTTGTTTGCCCGGTTGATGCTTCTATTACCCCGGCAAGTTCTCCAAGAATGTCTGGATTACGTACCAGGTGAAGGGTAAACCCTCCCTGGGCATCAAAAACAAATCCTTGCGCTTCACCGCCACCATTTTCCTTCTTCAATTTTTGTACTGCTGGAGTTTCTGGGCGGAAATCTGCAACAGCGGCATTCATAACAAGCACATCCGCATCGGTGATCGCGCTTTGAACAGCGTTACGCATTTGTAATGCTGTTTCAACTGTCTGTAGTTCTACGCCATAGGGTGCATCTAAGGCTACAGGACCCGAGATCAAAATGACGCGAGCGCCGCGGTCTCTGGCTTCTGTTGCTAGAGCATAACCCATCTTTCCTGATGAGCGATTCCCTACATATCGTACCGGATCAATCGGTTCATGCGTTCCACCAGCTGTGACTACGACGAGGCGATTCGCGAGGTCACCATTGCGTCCCAGTACTTTGCTGATAGCTCCCAGCAGAACCTCTGTTTCTGGCAGCCTGCCTGGCCCGATTGCCCCGGAAGCCAGTCGTCCAACTTCTGGCTCGATGATCCATGCTCCACGTTCTTGTAGCAGGGCCAGGTTTGCCTGTGTTGCCGGGTGCAAATACATGTCCCGGTACATCGCAGGAGCCAAAACCAGGGGAGCCCTCGTTGCCAGCGCCACAGCGGTAAGCATGTTATCCGCTATGCCATGAGCTAACCTGGCAAGAGTGTTGGCCGTCGCTGGCACTATCGCCAGTAATTCTGCTTCCTCTGCTAACGCGATATGCGTTTCGGCAGCATGTCCCGAAGCTTCCCAGAGGTCGCTATATACGGGCCGATGGCTCATGGTTGAGAAAGTCAGCGGTCGAACGAAGTCTTCCGCATGTTCTGTTAAGATTACATCTACGAGCGCGCCTGCCTGTTGCAATTTGCTTACCAGGTCAACTGCTTTGTATGATGCAATCCCTCCACAGATACCGACGATGATACGCTTGTTGAGTAACACTCTTCGTTTGTTCCCTTAGCTTGGTTGATCCTGACGAGAACATTGTTACAATAGCATAGGATGATACTTTCAGGCAAGAAATATGCCAAGAAGTACCATCAGAAATGGTGATGTGCGGATTTAGTCACCTAACTACTTCCGCACATCCTTTCGTTTCAAGAAGTACCCTGTAGCGAACCCAAGGGCGAGAATCAGGACGATGAGAGCAAACCACATGAGCAAAAGGTGTACAACTGCCTGCTCCCGGCTATAGATCGAGAAGAGGGTGCCCTGGTACGCGAAATCACCTCCACTACCAAGTTTGTCTCCGTGGAGTCCCACCGTGGAGCCCATTGCCGCCATAGCCCAACGAACCGGAAAAAATGATCCTAAGAATTGTAGGCCAATATTATCCAGCGAGAAGATGATACCCGAAAAGATCACCTGTGGAATGAGGATGAGCGGGATAAAGCTCGTCGCCCGGTCATTATTCGGTGCAAGCGCCGAGAGCGCCAATCCAGTCATCAAGCCCGCTAATGAAGCGAGTGCCAGGGAGATGTATATTTCTAGAACAGGTGGAAGAAAGATACTGTGCTCGAATGGTGCTTTCAGATTGACTAAAATCACAACCACAAGGCTTTGCAGGAGACACAATACTCCTAAGACGCTGATTTTCGAAAACATGTAGGGAATGATGCCAAGATTTACTGTGCGCTCGCGCCGGTAAATGGGCTCTTCTTTGACGATCTCACGCGCCCCGTTAATTACTCCAAACATCACAGCGGCAAATGCCATGATAAAGAGGATTTTCTGGGCATCTCCACCAGAACCCTGTATAATAGATTTCTGTAAGGCTTCTGTTTTGGTCATGCCCTTTGGGGCCAGGTAAGCCTGCCCTTGAGGCGTATTGAGAGCGTTCACCACATTCTGGCAGTCGTACTTGTTTGGGACCGTTTGTGGAATTTGAGGGTTCGGCGGGCAGGTAGCGACGCTGCTAGAAGTAAATGTCTGAGGTGCTACCAGGAAAAACAGAATCAAGGCGATAACGGGCGCTTGCAAGAGCAGGATCAACAGGTTACCAGTATCGTTTTTGAGCAGATCGAGGTAGCGCATGGAGAGCAGTCTGAACTGCTTCATGGGGTCGCCGCGCCTGGGCGGCTTCACCCCAATCGACGCGTCGATGACTCTGGAGCGACCGGCAGGCCCCTGTTCAAGCGGTGTTTGCACATACTGCCGGTAGTATGGTGAGGCCTTGAACCTGGCCTCTGCCTCTTGCGGTATGTTCTTGTTCTGTTCAGTGGGCTCCAGGGCGCTGTATATCTCGGCAAAGTCAGTTTTCTCGAAATAGGTTTTTGCGTCGTTTGGTGGGCCAAAGAAGGCTAAACGACCACCCTGGCAGAGGAAACAGACATAGTCACACGCGTTGATATTGTTTGTAGCGTGGGTTACGAGAATGATGGTATGACCCCTGTCTGCGAGTTTGCGCAGCAAGAACATCATTTTGCGGTCCAGTCCAGGATCAAGGCCAGAGGTTGGCTCATCCAGGAAGAAGACACTGGGATTGGCAAGCAGTTCCAGGGCGATGGAGACGCGCTTGCGCTGACCGCCAGAGAGTTTGCTCACCAGTAGATTTCGCCTGTAGGACATCTCTACATCTTCCAGTACCTTATTGATACGCTGTTTAATTTGAGCTTCGGTAAAGTCGCTTGGCAGGCGCAATTTTGCGGCGTAATAAAGGGCGCGTACAACAGTTAAATCGCGGTGGATGATGTCTTCTTGTGGGACATAGCCAAGCTGGGTACTGAAAGCTGCAAGATGCTTATAATAGTCCTGCCCGTTATAAAGAACGGTGCCCTTTTGTGCCGGTCGCAGGCCATTCAGTGCATCCATAAGCATGGATTTGCCAGCCCCGGAGCCGCCAACAATGGCGACAAACTTCCGTGGCGGAATGACAAGAGAGATGTCGTCTAGCAATATCGTTTGCTTATTGCCTACTTTCACGAGATCGATGGCATCAATGCGAACACTGTTGCTCTCATCTTGCTGGGTGAGCTGAGTGCCTGTGTACGTGAGCTTAAAAGGTCCTATACGGACCTCGTCGCCGGGTTTGAGCAACTGGTTTGACATCCGCTGGGCGTTGACATACACGCCATTAGTGCTGCGAAGGTCAACGATGCGGTAGCCGCCCTGCACCATTTCCAGACGAGCATGGTGTGCAGATACCTGCGGATGGTTGAGGATCACGGTATTATCGGAGTGCCGTCCAAGGCTAATGAGTGGAGCGCCCAGTGGAATAGGGCGAATTACAGACACAATATCCTGGACCGCGGTAGAGCCATCGTTATAGGCGAGGGTGACTAGTGTACCATACTCATCGCCGATGCGGAAGATGTCTCCTCGTTCCAATGGTTTGCGGAAAGGTTCATTGCCTGGGATAGAGCGACCCATGTACAGCAGTCCATTGGTTGTGCGTTGCTGCTGTGGGTGAGGATGTATGAATATGAGTTGACCGCCTTCACGTACGATCTGGGCATGAAAAGCAGAGACCACCGGTTCTTTGATGACAATGTCGTTGGTAGGGTGACGCCCAATGCTGATTACCGCTTTGGTTAGCGGATAGACTGGTTTATCAGTATGGGTGTTTGAAGTAATCTCTAGCGAGGGGATGCCTTTAGGGATATTCTCGATGCCACTTGTTGGTGCGTCGTACCCTCCTAAAGGAGCACGTTGCTGAACTGGTTGCACCGGTTGATTTGGTGGTGGAGGGGGAGGGACAGCCACGGTAGGATTGTACGGTGGGACTGCTGGTTGAAGTGGTTGAGCAACGATTGACGGCGACGCGGCAGGAGGAGGAATATTCTCAAATTGCTGTTGCGGTATGGCTGCTTGTTGGAATGCCACTGGAGAAGGCGGATTACTTTGAACAGGCTGTTGCATAGGCGTGGCAGGTTGGGATTGTTTTAATGGTTGTGCGGGCTGCGCTTTGTTCGACGATTGATAAGATGATGGCGTGCCAACAGTTGGCAAGAAGATAAAAGTCGTACCTGTGCCCAAAGCTATCGTGTCGCGCTCGCTGATGAGCGCCTGCTGTAAGGGAGGGACATCCCGTCGATTGACGGTGACGGTATTCTTTTGAGTGAGGTTGCTGATCGTCCATACGCCACCGTTAAAGGTAATTTGAGCATGACGCCGCGAAACTGATGGGTCGGTAACGACAATATCGTTACCCGGCTCTCGTCCGATGGTTAACACGGGTTTATGCAACTGGATGGTGCTGCCTGCCTGCGAGCCTGTAAGAAAGTTGATCGAACCGAAACCTGGTGACTTGTTCAGTGATTCCATACAATTAGCCGCAGAGGCCTGCCGTCATAGATACGTGGAGTGATGAGCAGGGGTGTACGGCATCTCCTTTCTGGTAGATGTATGCATGTAGTGCAATGTCAAGGTTTTCTGCCAGTCATTTTATCGCAAATTAGACGGCCTGTCACGCTCTACGAACAAGAACATCGCCTGTGCTGACGTTTAGAGTTAGCACTGCTACTGCTGAACCAGACGACGCGTTTGCGTTGAGCGGCCCATAAAAATTGGCCGATTTGTCAGAGTTCGTGACGTTGATGGAAAAGTCGCTGGTAATCGTGCCATAGTTGGTGTTGGCATCGAGAATGATATTCGTGTCACCAGGAAGAGTGGCGATAACCTTGCCTGTCTCAGACTGGAGTTTGTACCTCGGCGTGGTATTGCCTGCACGAGGCGTCGTATCCAGGTCACCGTTGTAGATAACATTGCCTGTTCCTGTCAGCAGGTGTGAAGTATCGAAGAGGGTTGCATGATCCACGGCAATATCCCCGATGTCATCCTGGAGCAGGAAGATACCTTTGAGGCCGCTAACGGTCACGTTCCCTATGGAGTTGACCACGTTGAGCTTGAAGGACGTTGCCTGAGGGGAAGGCGAAGTGGCTACGGGAGTAGCTGTCAGCGCCGAAGTTGGAAGGGTGACGTTCAGATCAACGGAATCATTATGGTTGCCAAAGACGCTGCCTGTGTCAGGCACTTTCGCGTTAATGTTAAGAGTGTAATCTGGCGCAGTGGGCGTTTGCACCTGTACGGAGATAGTATTGAATTCTGTGTTTGCGTCGTTACTGCTGGCGGCTTTGACATGCTTCATGGTCGTGATGGTGGCATTGGTGGCGTTGGGGTCTGCCATGATGGTGACATTGCCAATCTGGTTGTGTACTTGCAGCTGTGTTAACGAGGTGATTTGCAGCGTCTGTTGGCTTTGCTTTGAGTAGGTCGCCTGGCTGGGGATGCCGGGAATGATAGGGATGGTATTCCCAGTCGTTGCAGAACGGACTGCCAGGAGCACGATGACGACCGCCGCGAGGACGATGATGATGACACCGCTCGCGCAGCCTAAGAGGAGCCATGGCCAGACACTGCGCCTTCGTTGCTGCTTGTACTGGGGAGGACGGCGACGACGAGGAGCAGGGGCGTACTCGTACTCTTCGTCGTCCCGGTCGTCGTATTGTCTCCGATCGTTGTCATCCCAATCTTCTGGTGTTCTGGCCTTGTCTCTACTCATTAGTTGTCCTTGTCATGTTTGTTGTGAGTTATGTTTCATTGATATTACGAACGAGAGGGGAGGAGGGTTTTTCTTCCTTGCAGGAAAAGGGATGGGATTATGGCTATCAAGCATAGGATGCCGGCTGCCAGGAAGATGTCCGTGTATACCTCGTGAGCCGACAAGACAAGATAGTGTGCATACAGGTTATTATACTCGGTGCTAAAAGGGACGAGGCCGGCTGGAGGTTTGAATGCGGCTGCGAGCAGGCGGAAGCGACTGAGTCCCCACGATGTCAGGGCGGCGAGGCCCAGGATCATGCCCACCATGCGCAATGCTGTGACGACTGACGCGGCCATGCCGATCTGGCGCCGGTTGACCGAGTTGATAGCGGTGGTGCCGATGGGAGCGATCACCAGCCCAAAGCCAAGACCTCCAATCAGCGTGCTGACGGTAATCTGCGTCCAATTGACGTTGAGTGGCCAGAGGTGCATAAGCCAGAAACCAATGGCTGTGGGGACCAGGCCGAGTACGGCTGTCCAGCGACAGGTGATGCGACCACAGAGCCAGCCTCCTAGCAGCGCTCCGACGGGGATCATGGCTGTAAGTCGCAGGAGCGCGAGGCCGCTATCGATTGGCGGGCGTCCCAGTACCGTTGCGATAAAGATAGGGATATCCACCATGGCTATGATCAGCGCTGCCCCCACGAGGAGACTGACCAGTGCTGTTGCTGAGAAAGATGGGCGCTTGAAGATCGAGAGTTCGACGATGGGCCAGTTGCTGCGGCGTTCTTTGAAGATTTCCAGGGCGATGAAGCAGGCGAGGAAGATGAGCGCGGCTGCCAGAAGCCAGGGATTGTTTTGTATAGGCGGGTTTGTCGCACTTGTTGCAGATGTTGCAGATGTTGCAGATGTTGCGGTTGTGATCTGTGCTGCTTCCTGGGACAGGCCGAGGCTGAGGCAGACCAGCGAGGCGCCCAGTAAGAGGGCGCCTGGTAGATCGATGCGCTCTTTTAGATGGGCACCGGGTGGGATGAAACGCCAGATTAAGATGAGCAACACGGCCACGATGGGGAGGTTGAGGTAGAAGATGGTTTGCCAACCCCAGTACTGGACGATGATAGAGCCGTAGAGGGGGCCAAGGACTCCGCCAGCTTCGGTGACCATGCCAATCAGGCCGAGAGCAACGCTGCGTCGTTCTACGCCATAGAAGTCTCCCGCAACGGCCATGGCGACGGGGACGACGGCGCCACCTCCAGCGGCCTGTACAAAGCGGGCCGCGACCAGCCAGATAAGACCTGGAGAGTCAACATCCAGGCCGAAGTTCTGTAAGAATGATACATCAATGGTATTGCCCAGGATAGGCGCAAGGCCACAGAAAAGGGAACCAAGGGCGAAGATGCCAAGGCAGATGAATAAGATACGCCTGCGTCCATACATGTCGGAGACGCGCCCCATGAGAGGCATGGCGATGACATAGCCGAGGAGGTAGCCGCTGACAATCCAGGCGGCGCGATCGAGCTGAACCACGGGAATCTGCAGGTCTGTGATGATCTGGGGCAGTGCTGTGACGACAACTGTCTGGTCCAGAGCCGTGAGAAAAACAGCCGCACAGGCAGTCAGAAGGGCCAGCATGGCCGCGCTGCGATCCTGTTTGAGGTTTACCTTGTTTATGTCCATGCGGTGTTCCTCGCCAGGCAGTTTATGAAATGGGGGCCGTGATGGTCACACTTTCGCCGAACTTTGACAGTTTGAAGTTACGGACAGTGTTAGTGGAGTCGTTCTGTGCCGCGATGCCGCTCATTCTGATCAGGTAGGGCAAGTTGTCGGATTTCCCGATGCAGGTGGTCCCCTTGAGTGTGGAGCCTGCGGGGGCGCCACCGCCGCTGATTGACACCAGGTATTTGGCGTCGAGCGTGCCATTGATGCTCCAACAGGGTACGCCATCAACAGAGGAGGTGGTGGGTGTACTGGGATTTTGAATATTGCCCAGGATGGCAGCGACCCC
>VBHI01000358.1:23095-28858 GCA_005881495.1 Chloroflexota bacterium | reverse complement strand
TAAGGCTTCTCCATCCTTCAGCTACGATTTCCTCGCGTGGCCTGGCTCACGACAACCCTCAGTGCTTGTTTCATGCGCTGGGCATCTCCTCATCCCATCACAGTCGCCTCCTCAGTTCTGAGGAGGCAGCCTCAGTAGCTTATTTCCTCCTGCTCGCGAAAAACCCTCAGTTCTGACGAGGCATTCTCAGCCACCACATGCTAGACTTATGAGCAGAAGAGCTGAAGTCAAAACGAGACTGAGGAGCCAGAGAGCATGGAAGAACGCATGGGCGAGGCATTCGCTGGCACTGAGCAGCTCACGGTCATGGGCAGGCACCTGCATGCGGGCGACCCCGCCCCCGACTTCCGTCTGGATTACCTGGATCTCGCGGATCAGGCCGTGCGCACGATCTCGCTGGCTGACTCAACAGGGCTGGTACGTCTGCTTAGCGTGGTGAACAGCCTTGAACGCCCGGTCTGCCAGCGAGTGACGCGACAGTGGGAAGCCCTTTGCGCAGCGTTGCCACCGAATGCCTGCATCTATACCGTGAGTGTGGACTCGCCCCAGATGCAGGCTCGTTGGCAGGATAGCGTAGGTGTGTTGCACCAGGCGCTCTCTGCTCAGCGGAGTGAGCAGTTCGGCCAGGACTATGGGGTGTGGCTCAAAGAGTGGCGTCTGTTACAGCGGGCCGTCTTTGTGATTGATCGCCACGACCGCATCGTCTACGCCGAGTACATCGCCGATCAGCTACGTGAGCCAGACTACGCAGCGGCTCTACAAGCGCTTCAGCAGGCTACACAGGAATGACGGTCAGTATGTAGAATTCCATAGCATCGTTTAGTCGTTTCTATGAAAAGGAGGAATCCCTTTGGCCCACCACCGGTCTGGCTGGCATGGGGAATGGCGCTGTTTTCTGTACTCCTGTTGCTTGGTCTCCCTGCCCTCTACACCAGCCAACGGCAGTCAGGCTGGCTGGGCCTTATCGGCGTCATTTTGTTCTTTCTCGCCTATCTGGTGTTAGGGGTAGGTGAGAACGTGGTGGCAGCCATCGCCTTCTCGGGCCCCCCACAGCCTGCCCCCACGGGACCGATTACTCCGCCCCCGGCTGTCATCATCGGCTTCCTGGCTGGCGCTATCATGCTCTTGATCGGGAGCATTCTGCTGGCTCTTGGCATTCTGCGAGCGCACGTCTTCCCACGTTGGACTGCCTGGGCGCTCATCGCCTCCGCCATCCTCCTGGTAGTTGCGTTCTTTGCACCGGGAGCGCCTGCGGGAGCCATTCCTGCCATTGTCAGTGCCGTCAGTACGCTTCTATCCGCTGCTGCGCTGGTTTGGATCGGTTATATGCTGGCTCGCCCGGCGTCTGCCATCTCTGCTCAGCTGGAAGAAGCGCAGCGTGGTTGATGGTCCTGGCAGGGAAATGTCATCACGCAACTTTTTAGAGCCTGAAGGAGGATCGACATGAGGCATGATGGAAGCGAGATGGTTGCTCTCAATGGGGAGGAACCACCGATTGCACAACGGAATCTTCTATCTGCGCGGTCGGCTCCTGTCTCTAGAGGATCGGCATTCGCACAGGATGCGCTGAGCAGCTCTACGGTTGAGGAGCTGTTGCACCAGGCGCTCGTACAAGGCGACCAAGACGCCTGGGCAGGGATACAGCAGTGTCTGGGCAAGACTGTGCGTAGGTGGCTGCACAGCCATCCTAACAAAGAGGTGGCTTGCTGCTGGGAGAGCGAAGAGCACTATGTGGCGCTGGCCTTTGAGCAGTTGCAGCAGACCGTTGTCCAGGGGCAGGGGGCCTGCGAGACGCTTGCTGAGGTGTTGGTGTACCTGCGTGCGAGTCTGAACGGAGCCATCCTGGAGACACTGCGGGTCTCCTCGCGTCCAAGCGCGGTCTCCGAGCGCATGTCAGCAGAGCGAGACCTGCAAGGCCATCCCCAAAGCCTCGATATCTGGGGTTGGTTCCAAGCAAGGCTCTCCTGTGAACGTGAAGGCCGCCTGGCCTATCTGCTCTATCACTGTGGACTGGAACCCGCGGAGATTGTGCGGTGCTGCCCACAGGAATGGAGCGATGTCCAGGAGGTCGCTCGTCTACGGCGCATCATCTTCATGCAACTCATGAAGGGACTGATCTGTGAAGAACAAACGTTCTTCTAGCAAGACAGGAGCCCATGCTCCTGTTACCCCATCCTACTTGTCTTTATCGAAGTGAACCGTACGATGTCTTGTCAAGGTAGTATCAACCTCCTTCTTCGCCACCTCTGAAAAAGTCCTTTTTCATGCTGGGTGGCGTACCCCTACATGACTGTCTCCTTTGTGAGCGTGTTTAAGCAAGGCAATGCCTACTCACTCAGTAGGCATCACCATTGGTGAGCTGATTGTTCTGAAGCGAGCAAAATTCCCGCATCGACAAAGTACTGATAGAGTACACAGACCTTGCCAGTTGTGTACTCTATCAGGAGCAGGCTACTTATGCTTGAGGGACGAGAATCCCTCGCCCGCGCAGTTTGCCGCTATCGAGATCATGAATGGCATCCTGTTGCGCTCCTTGCTCTCCCACAAAGTCGATCACGGCCTCGACTCCGTGTCCATTGGTCATCTCTTTGACTTTGGCCACATGCGTGCCATCGGCCACCACCGTCTGATCGGCACCCCAGCTCTTGGTCAATTCGAGGGCGGCGGCAGAGCGATCCACGACGATGATTTCGGCAGGCGTCAAGGCTTTGAGGCACTGGACGCCGATGGTGTAGGGCAGGGTCACGCCGGAGCGATCGAAGTGACCTTTGGAATCAATCTGAGCCTGAAGGCTGCTGGCTCAGAAACGAATTTCGGAGTGAGGGTGAGCTGGACAGGCAAGACGGAAGGAGTTCCTGCCCAGCTCATCCTCAACCCGAAGATTCGTAGGCTCCAATATCGCAGCGCTGCTTCTTGCCACCTGGTCGAGGCATCCCCCGTTGATCGATATATTCCTGTCTACCTTTATCGAATATGTCTTTGACGTGACAGACATCAAGTGGAATTATATTGATGGCTGGATTGTCTTTGCTTGAGAACAACTTGTATGTCGCAGTAGGTCCACCATTCTTTCGCAGCCCTTCCTGAACATTGAACAATTTGGAGAGGTTGCTTCCAGAGACTGATTGATCATGAGGAGTGAAGTAAATTTTCCTGATATGACTGAGGTCATATCGTTGGGCTTCCCAGCAACAATGCTAGCGTGTATACGCACACGCGTGGGTTCGATAGATTGATCAATCCAGATGCCATCGTCACCGAAAAGTTCAGTTCCAGGGTTATTATAGATGGTACAAAAGCGTACGACAGCAGACAAGTTAAAGAGAGGATCAGTTTCAGGGGAAATACTGATGCCGCCGCCGAACCCTGCCGTCGAGTTGCCTGAGACGGTACTGTTGGTCAAGCTGAGGATGTCCGCATTATAGATGCCGCCACCCTCTTTCGCCGAGTTGCCTGAGACGGTGCTGTTGGTCAAGCTGAGGGTGCCCGCATTATAGATGCCGCCGCCGGACCTTGCCGTCGAGTTGCCTGAGACGGTGCTGTTGGTCAGTGTAAGGCCGCCTTCATTGGCGATAACGAGACTACTCCCTTTAAAAGCTACATCAGAAATGATAACCGAGGCACCGGGATCAATAATAACATTAATATTGTTCTTGCTACCAATGACCAGACGCTCTTTCCCTAGTCCCTGAATTTTTAGCTTTTTGCTGCCAGTATGGATGTCAGCACTTTTCAAGACTATGGCCTTTCCTGTCAGACGAGGATCAAAGGTGATCGTGTCTCCTATAGGCGTATTGGCGATAGCCCAACGCAATGACCCTACACCATCGTTGTCGGCGTTTGTGACGTATCTCGGATCGGGAGGCTGGTGCAGGGCAAGCCATCCTGCTATCCCCGATGAGGCAACCACAAGAAGAAGCACTACTAACACCATCATGACAGAACGCACACGCATAGTAGCACTGGCGCGCAGAAACGCTTGCTCTTGCCTGCTTGCAATGTTGCGCTTGGCCCATGCTCGCGCCTCTTTGAGTTGTGTGCCGCGATAGAGGCGATCTGCCGGACAATTGTTCTGTTCCCAGTCCGCTGCATCATCGCTGATCGCATGCTGAAGAGGGAGATCTTTGCGGGCTTCACTTACCCAACTTTTGAGGAGTGGCCACTCCGTGATCAAGGCTTCATGGCTTACCTCAATCGTCGTTGTCTTCGCACGCGTGCTGATCAGGGCTTTCTGGTTACTCTCACTTGTCACTGTCTCAGCATGCTTATTCCCATTGATCGTCAGCAGACGAGCGTTCACGAGGGCATCAATCGTCTCTTGCATCAAATTGGTTTGATGTATATCATCAAAAGCGAACTCTGTGAGATCCGTCCGACGGCGGGATGTTTCCTGTTCAGCATTTCCTAGTTCGATCAAGCGGAGGAACAGCGCCTGAGCGAGTTTACGATGTGTCTCGGAGGGTAACGCGGAATAGGTCTTCTCTGCATGCAGTTTCAATGCGCCCTTCACTCCCTCAATGTCTCTATACGCTCGCAGAGTTATGCGGTGGCCATTGCGCCGCTCGAACAACTGCTCGAGGGCAAATTGTAAGAGTGGTAGGGCACCTGTCTGCCCCTGCACTTCAAAGAGGAGATCTCCAATGAGGGTTCCTTCAAAGATGAGCTGAACATCGGATGCTAAAGCCGGTTGTACAATCGTCTTTCGCAGTGCTTCGACCTTCAATGGGAGCAGTGGTTTCATCCTGGGCGTTACCAATTGGTAGAATTCAGGGTACTCCATGAGTCGATGATAAAAATCAGCCCGCAGCGTCAGGAGGACAAGAAGGGGTCCTCCCGGCTCTGTTGCCGCAACTTGTAACAGTTCAATGAAACGCCTTTGCTTATCTTGCGACCTGGTCTGTGTAAACAACTCCTCAAACTGATCGACCACCAGCACGACGCGCGTTCCCCATTGTTTCACCAGTGGGATAATCAATTGATGCAACGCAAGGGTAGAACCGGTCTCTAATTTCTTTTGGAGGATCTCAGGCTCAATATCGGGGAGATGGGGACGAAGAGTGTTCACAAGCGCTTGTAGGGGGTGTTCACCGGGTACAATTGGAGTCAGGTAGACCCACTGCTCGCTGTGTGTGAGTTTCCCTCCCTGTTTCAGTTGCGGCAACAATCCTGCCATTACCACACTCGATTTGCCTGAACCACTCGGCCCGATCAACGTGAGAAATCGCCCCTGGTTCTCTGCAGATGGCTCAACCGCCAGCATCTTCTCGATATCAGTCAGAAGTTCACTAACCAGATCATCTCGTCCAAAGAAATCATCCTTATCATCTTCCCTAAAGGCACGGAGTCCCTTATAAGGATTGCGCGGTTCCCACGGAAGGTCTTCCACACTGAAAGGATCCAAGAGGCCCGTTATCGTTCTCTGCTGGCTCAGATTGGATTTAATTGCCTGCAGCACGACTTCATGCGGTGTCGTGCGTGTATCTACCCATGCAGTCTGGAGTGCACTTGAGGAATACCGATGTGCTGGTGGTTCGTCATCACTGACCCATACCTGGATCAGGCGCCGCGAGTACAGATCGGCCAGACGGAGGTGCTCCCTCACTGTTTGCCAAGAGGACGTCTGAGGAGAGAGCGCTAGTACAACAACTTGAGCTGCACGAATCGCCTGTTGTAATCGCTTTTGTAGGTCGGTATGGTTGCCACCAGGTAGATGCTGCTCATTGTCAATCAAGAAACCTGCACCTACCACAAATCCATTCTCTT
>VBHI01000358.1:0-23014 GCA_005881495.1 Chloroflexota bacterium | reverse complement strand
CGATTTTATCCCTATTGTACTATTGCGCAGGTTATATAGTCAAAACCTCACATGGACAGCTACACTATTTTTGCCACTGAGAAAATCCGTTTTTTCACAAAATCGACTCCTATTAGACCTTCTTCTCACTCTAATACCTCGCGTGCAATATAGAGCGGGCGCGCGCGTACCTCGTCATATATGCGTCCAAGGTACTCTCCAATGATGCCAAGAAAAATGAGCTGAATGCCGCCGAGGAAGAGCACCAGGATCAGAGTAGAAGCCTGGCCAACAATAGCGCCGGTGAAGATACGCAGAATGATAGCAATCACGATACCTAGCAGGCTGATGCCGGCCAGAAGAAAGCCCAGGCTTGTCGCCAGTTCCAGGGGAAGATGACTGAAACTGGTGATAGCGTCAAGCGAGAAATGAATCATCTTGCGCAGGGGATACTTGGTTGTACCCGCGTAGCGTTCTTGCCGCTCGTAGAATACAGCCTCTTGCCGGAAACCGACCCACGCTGAGAGTCCGCGCATAAAACGGTGATGTTCGCGCATCTTTACCAGCGCGTCGACGACACGGCGATCGAGCAAGCGAAAATCACCCGTATCGCGGGGAATATTGACCGAGGTAATACGCGCCATGAGCTGGTAAAAGGCTGTGGCGGTCAGCAATTTGAATTTCGTCTCGCCCTTGCGCATGCTGCGCTGGGCATAAACCACTTCTGCACCGTCCTTCCAACGCGCGACTAATTGAGGAATGACCTCGGGCGGGTCCTGCAGGTCAGAGTCTATGATGATGACGGCGTTGCCGCGTGCGTAATCCAGACCCGCGGAGATGGCGATCTGGTGCCCAAAGTTGCGCGAGAAATCGATCACGCGCACACGTGGATCGCACGTGTGCAGTTCTTGCATCGTCCGAAAAGACCCATCCTGGCTGCCATCATTAATCAGCACCAGTTCAAAAGAGTCTCCAATTCCTTCCATCACCTCAACCACGCGCCGGTAGAAATGCGGCAGGGTCTCTTCTTCGTTAAAAACCGGCGCAACGATAGAAAAGACGGGTTGTGCTATTGTAGTAGTATCTGCTGTCTCAAGCTTATCCGAAGCCATAATATCTTCTCCTCTACTTCCTTTTTAGCATCGCTGCTCTCTTGCTGAGCCTTGCTAGACGCTTCCTTGCATCTTGCCTGACCGTAGGTAGAAGCGCTAGCGTGTATAGTAGGGTTGACCCTTGCGGTCAACCTGACCCTTGCGGACCCTTGTGGTCAACCTGACCCTTGCGGACCCTTGTGGTCAACCTGACCCTTGCGGTCAACCTGAGTTGCAGCGATGGATTGCAAACTTCGAAGTGATTCATTTGTTCTGTGCTTAATATATACGTATATTCTCTCATTTGTTGCTTGAACAGTGCCAACCGAAAGGACAGAAAGGGCATATCTCTTTTGAAAATAAACCTGCCACATTGATCTTACATTGTTTTCATGACAGTACGGGTGCTACAATAACCGAAACGATTTTTCGCCCCGCTTATCTCAGGAGCTAATCTCTATTGAACAACAATCATCAACCACCAGTATGTAGCGCGCAAGATGCCAGCCGCATCGCCAATGAATTGTACGACCTCCACGTCGCGGCGCAAGCATTGCCAGGTGAACTGGACGACAACTTTTATCTGTGGGACGAAGCAGGGCGGGAGTTTGTGCTGAAAATTGCACACGCAGAGGAGCAGAGAACAAACCTTGATTTGCAGAATACCGTACTGGCACACCTGGCCGCGCGCGACTCCTCGCTCTTGTTGCCGCGCGTATATACTACCTTCACAGGTGAGTCGATCGCCACAATAACCGCGCAAGATGGTACGGGTCGCTTCGTCCGGCTGCTCAACTACATACCAGGAAAATTGTTCGCGAAAGTCAAACCGCACACGCCCGCGCTGCTGCACAGCCTCGGCGACCTGTTGGGTCGCATGGATCGCGCCCTGCAAGACTTCACCTATCCTGCCGCTCACCGTATCCTGAAATGGGATTTGCAGCGCGCAAGCTGGATTCGTGACTATCTGCAATGTATCGAACAGCCCGCTCGCCGCGCCATTGTCGAGGGTTTTCTTGATCGCTTCGAGATGGAGGTGCTGCCCGACTTACCTGAACTGCGCACAAGTAGTATTCATGGCGATGCCAATGACTACAACATTCTGGTCAGTGAGCCTGTCGCTGGTAAGCCCATGCAGGTCGTCAGTGTGATTGACTATGGTGACATGGTGCATACATACACGGTCTGCGAACTCGCCATTGCTGTCGCGTACGCAATGCTCGGTAAGGCCGATCCTCTTGCCGCTGCCGCGCAGGTCGTCGCAGGCTATCACCAGGCCTTTCCTCTCAGTGAACAGGAACTGGCCGTCCTCTACCCATTGATCTGCGCCAGGCTGTGTATCACCGTGGTCAATTCAGCGTACCAGCGCCAGGCTGATCCGCACAATGGCTACCTGACCATCAGCGAGCAACCAGCCTGGACGCTGCTTGAACAACTGGTGGATGTCCACCCCCGGCTGGCTCACTATACCTTTCGCTATGCCTGCGACCTACCCCCTTGCCCTCAGACCGGCGCCATCGTCCGATGGTTGGAGAGCAACCCTGATATGTTGGAGCGCGTGGTTGAGCCGGACTTACGCGCTGCCAATAAAGTTATCTTCGACCTGAGCATTGGCAGCCGCGAACTAGGCAACCTGGAGGATCTGTCCAACGTCGAATGGTTCACTCAACATCTTTTCGAGCGCATGCAAAGCGTGCAGAGCAGCGTGGGCATCGGCAGATACAACGAAGCCCGTCCGATTTACGTTGGCGACCAGTACAGGATTGAAGGTAACGACGGCCCCGAGTGGCGTACCGTGCATATCGGCCTCGATCTGTTCATGGAGGTTGGTTCGCCCGTCCTGGCGCCACTCGACGGCGTCGTGCATAGTTTCCGCAACAACGACACACCGCTCGATTATGGTCCCACCATTATCCTGCAACATACCGTTACTACCACGGGTACCATGGCTACCATTGCTTCCCCTGCCGGCGAACAACTCACCTTCTACACCCTTTACGGTCACCTGAGCAAGGACTCGCTCGCTGGCCTCTACGCGGGTAAACCTATTGCGCAAGGAACGCCTTTTGCCAAAATTGGCAGTTACGAGGTCAACGGCGGCTGGCCGCCACACGTGCATTTTCAACTCATCACCGACCTGCTCGACAGAGAGGGCGAGTATCCCGGCGTGGCGCGGCCCGGCCAGCGTGACATCTGGCTGAGCCTGAGTCCCGACCCGAACCTGGTTACGCAGATTCCCGCGGAAGCATTTCCCACGCACGGCCTGAGTCACGGGCAGATACTCGAGGCGAGGACAAAGCACATCGGCAGGTCATTGAGCATCTCATACCGCAGCCCGCTCAATATCGTGCGCGGCTCGATGCAGTACCTCTACGACGAGAATGGACGTACCTACCTTGATGCCGTGAACAACGTCTGTCACGTCGGGCATTGCCATCCGCGTGTGGTCAAAGCGGGGCAAGAGCAGATGGCCGTGCTCAATACCAACACCCGCTACCTGCACGAAGACCTGGTACGCTACGCAGAGCGCCTCTGTGCTACGCTGCCGGCGCCGCTCTCTGTATGCTACTTCGTTTGTTCGGGCAGCGAAGCCAATGAGCTGGCGCTGCGACTCGCACGAACGCACACCGGGTGTAAAGACATCGTCGTAGTCGATGCCGCCTACCATGGCAACACCACGGCCCTCGTCGAGATCAGCCCGTACAAGTTCGATGGGCTGGGCGGTACAGGTGCGCCGCCGTACGTCCACATGGTTCCAATGCCCGATGTCTACCGGGGCGAGTATAGGAGAAGCGATCCCCGGGCAGGCGAGAAATATGCTCGCTACGTCGAGGAGGCCATTCGACAAACTGTAGGGGCCGATGTATCCTGCCCACCGCCGATGTATCGGCCCCCATCACAGCCACAAAACGGGAGCAACATAGCCGCCATCATCTGCGAATCGCTGCTAGGCTGCGGCGGGCAGATCGTGCTGCCCAATAACTATCTCAAAGAGGTGTACCGCCATGCGCGAAACGCGGGCGCCGTCTGCATTGCCGACGAGGTACAGGTGGGCTTCGGTCGCGTCGGAACACACTTCTGGGGCTTCGAGACGCAGGGCGTAGTGCCCGACATCGTGACCCTGGGCAAACCCATTGGCAACGGGCATCCTCTGGCCGCGGTCATAACAACACCCGAGATTGCCGCTTCCTTCGACAACGGCATGGAATACTTCAACACCTTCGGTGGCAACCCCGTTTCCTGTGCTATCGGCCTGGCGGTGCTCGATGTCCTTGAAGAAGAGAAGTTACAGGAGAACGCGCTCCGCGTCGGCACACATCTTATGGAGGGCCTGCGCGGCTTAATGGAGAAACACCCCTTGGTCGGTGATGTGCGCGGGCTTGGACTCTTCGTAGGTATCGAGCTGGTGGATAATCGCGAGACATTAGCGCCTGCGGCAGTCCAGGCATCGTACATCGTGAACCGTATGAGAGAGCGCGGCATCCTCTTAAGCACCGATGGCCCCTTACACAACGTGCTAAAGATCAAACCACCGCTAGTATTCTCAGAGGCCAACGCAGACTACCTGGTAACAACGTTGGACGATATCCTGGAGGAAGATTTGGCATGGCCAACACAGCAATGAGCAGAGTAGGATCGCCCCTCGTTCATCCGTAGGGGCGGGAGAGGTGTGGATGTGGGGAGGGGACCCTTGGGTCGCCCATGGTGGGCAGGTGCGATGCGGCATGAGAAGTCGCATCCGAGGCCCGTCCATAGTAGGGGCGACCCTTGTGGTCGCCCGGGCTGGTGGTCGCCCGGTCGAAACTTCGCCCCCCAGCTCACGCTACTTCTCGCTTCTTTGACAACAACCCACCCGCTCTACCAATACTCAAAATAGAACCCGCGCCTCCAATGCTCAAAATGCTCCCCACACTGCCGATACTTAAGATACTCCCGCTGCTGCCAATACTCAGAATACTCCCAAAACTCCCAATACTGAGCAAACTTCCAGCGCTCAGCACTCCCAGGATACTGAAGATACTGAGAATACTTAAAATACTTCCATAGCTGAGCTGGCTGTTGCGGCTAGCAACACTGCGAGACAAGGCATTCACGAGAGATTTGTTTATCCCTTCGCCTCTTCCAACAGATATCATTCTTTTCATTGAAACGCTCCTTCTTTTCTTCTCGTTACAGGATATGCCATACTTCTCTTTTGTGTCAAACCATAGAAATGTACGCCGAGTTTTTGAACAACTCGATCGCCATTCCCAGTGATGCCACGGACAAATTGTGCCGGGCGGTCGACCTGGGGGCGGGGGTTGCTAGACATGGTGGTAAACAGAAAAACAGGGAGAGTACAAATGACATATAATGTTGTTTTGATAGAAAACACTATATCGGTCAAGTCACCCCTACAAAACGAAGGGAGCTATCAATTGGGTATGATACATGGCGGCTGGCTGGTCGCTAAAATCCTGAAAAGAGAAGGGGTCGAAGTCGTCTTCACCCTCAGCGGCGGTCATATTGCCGCTATTTACGATGGCTGTAAGCGCGAGGGCATTCGTGTAGTGGATACGCGCCACGAACAGGCGGCGGTGCACGCGGCTGAAGGCTGGGCAAAATGTACGCGCACGCCCGGCGTTGCCCTGCTGACCGCCGGCCCCGGTGTCACCGATGGCGTCACAGGTGTCGCCAACGCCTATCTCGCGGGCAGCCCCATTCTCGTCATTGGCGGCGCTGCCCCCCTCGGCTTCTGGGACCGCGGCGCGCTCCAGGAGATGGGTCAGATCGACCTGCTGCGCCCCATCACCAGGTGGGCACGCACCGTCCATGAAACCTCCCGCCTCGCCGAGTACACCTCCATCGCCTTTCGCCAGATGTTGAGTGGCAAGCCTGGTCCCACCTTCTTAGAGATGCCGATGGATGTCCTCAATAATTTCGTCGATACCGAGCAGTACTTTGATCCCGGTGAGCCCGCCAGCTATCGGCCCGCGGGACGCGCCTATCCCGACCCTGAACTTGTGCAGAAGGCGGCAGCCCTACTAGAGAAAGCTCAGCGCCCTGTCATCATGGCAGGCACCGCCGTCTGGTGGTGTGACGCCGCCCAACCGCTGCGCAAGTTAGCAGAACGTACCCAGGCCCCAGTTTTTCTCAACGGTGCGGGACGTGGCTGCCTGCCGCCAACACACCCACTGTTTTTCTCATCTGCGCGCCGTAAAGTGTTGGAAGGAGCCGATACCATCCTGGTCATTGGCACGCGCATGGACTTCCGCCTCAATCACGGGCAGCCACCCGCCGGACTCGCTGGCGACGTGGGCGTCAGTATGCAGCAAGTAGCCGAGGCCACCAGGCAACTCAACCAGGAAGAGTGGCTTGCCTACATTCGCACCGAGGAACGCAGGGGCCTTGAACGGGACAGCGCCTCGATGAACTCTGATGCCGTACCCATTCATCCCATGCGCTTCTGCCGCGAGATACGCGACTTCATTGACGAGGACACCACCGTAGTGGGCGATGGCGGCGATATTGTCAGCTATGGTGGCCGGGTGATCAACGTCTCCAAACCCGGCTACTGGCTTGATCCCGGCCCCATGGGCTGCCTGGGCACCGGCACAGGTTTCGCCATGGCCGCGCAGCTTGCTCGACCAGGCAAGAAAGTATTGATCCTGCATGGCGACGGTGCCTTTGGGCTTAACGGCATGGAGTTCGAAAGCATGGTGCGCCAGAAGTTGCCCGTCGTCTCCATCATCGGCAACGACGGCGCCTGGGGACAGATCAAGCATCCCCAGCGAGCGCTCATCGGTCACGCGACGGCAGCGGAACTATCACCAGGCATTCGCTACGATAAAATGGTCGAAGCCCTTGGCGGCCATGGAGAACTGGTCAATCGGCCAGAGCATATCCGCCCCGCCCTCGAAAGGGCCTTCGCCTCCGGCCTTCCCGCCTGTGTCAATGTGCTAATCGATCCCGAAAAACCCTACAGCCGCTCAACCAACGTAGCCGTCTAGCATGTATATTATTGTGACAAAAAATCCTTTGGAGGGGCACGTGCTAAAACGAGCATTATCAAGGAAACTCTACACCACTTCCGAGATCAACAACGTCTTTCAAGAGATCAGCGGCAACACCGACCTGGCCTCCCTGTTCTGGATCGGCAGCGCCGTAGAATTTGCCTATCATAAAGACGTCGAATGGCTCTTCTTTGGCAAAGGGATCCTGCGAGACCCCATACTCCGCGTGATTATTTCAGCACAATATCAAAAAAAATTTGCCTTTGGCTCTCCAGAAGTACAGCAGCGCATCGCCCAGCAGATCCGCAACTTCCATACGCCCCTGGAACAAAAACGCGGCTTCGTCATTCCAGCTGAAGCCTATCGAGACGTCCTCATGATGATCATAGATATGGGGGAGCGAACCTACGAGCTTTTTCACGGCCCGCTGAGCCCTGAGCAGCGGCTGGAATACTTTGAGATGTGCCGGACGATGGGCCAATGGATGGGAATCCCCAATATTCCCCAGAGCTACGAGGAATACCTATATGTACGTGAAGAGTCCCTGCAGCGCAATTATCGCCCTTCGGAGCATGCCGAGAAGCTCTTCCAATCCTACCGGTATCATTTTGGCCCGCTTCGCTATTACATCGTGGAACGGATCATGGCCCTGCTCTCACCGGCCCCTCTCAAACCGTTTCATCACTTCCAGACCGGGCGTTTTTTCCCACTCGCCTTGAAACTCTATCGGCGAGTCAGGAGCAAATATACGATTACACTTCTCGAAAGAATACTGATCCCCAAACGCTATCGCCGTCAAGCCCACGCTATCAACGTCTGGGCATAAAAAAAGCTGAATGGCAAACCTTCCTTGAGCTACGCTCATTGTAAGGGGAAAAAAGAGACGGTTTCAAGCTCGCATCATGTGAAGTTTGCCATTCAGCAAAAAACAAGAACGGCAAACTTGGCTTGAGATACGCTCATTATAGAGGAAATGCAATTAAGAAATCATAACCCTACCTTAGTACTTTCCTGCCATTAGTCAACCAAACACGCAAAAGAGAAAAAAGGTCGTGGTAATATCGTAAGCATACCAAGGGATACTAGAACATCTTACCTCAGTTCACAGTGTTTGAACTGCCTGTGCATCAGAGACAACTAGTGGGTTGTCAGGTAATGAATATGCTTGGTGAGAAGTATAGCCCCGGAGGCGGGTCTACTCGCAGGACCAACCATATAAAGCTACTAGATCTCATGCTAGAGCTTTTGAGCAGTAATCTGCTTGGTGTGTGACGCCTAGAAACAGACAAGAGTGTGATGAGATATCTCCACATAAGTGGTGAGCCAAGTCCATGACCCTGTAAGGACCATATGTGGAGCATTCCAACCTTGATATAAACACGAAAGGATTCGGGTAGTTATGCGAAAGCAATTACACAACATATACAGCGATCAGCCTGCACAACGCAGATCTTTCTCACCATTGTGGAAGTCTCACCCACGCTGATTTCCAATCCGTGATTGGAAGCCAGCACCCAATCGTTTTGCCATTGAGTTCGCAGAGCGGTTTCCTCAATGATCACATGCTATTTCCATAAAAGGCTAGACTCTTACTGCGCTTCTTTTCTCAAGAAAGGGGGTTGCCTATGAAATCAAGAAGCGCTTAGCAAACCTCTGCTAAACGCTTCAAGTGACCTTTTCTTGCATTGTTGTGTACTGTGGCGCATTCCGAGAGCAGCACAGCACATAACACCGACAAAATCATCCTTTTTACTGTTGATTGATACAGTGGCAGCATGAACCTTCAAGTTAATGTAGGGTTTTTGCAGCCAGGACAGGCGAAAGGTCTAAGCAGAGTATACGCGCTTGTGGCCTTGCCTGTCAATTGAGAAAGGTAAGACATGAGCAACAATATAGAGCAGCCTCTTCGAAAACGGACAAGCCTTATCAACTACCCACCACAACCGTATATGGGCGATCTACCAACCCGACCACTCACCACCGAACCACTCCCACAACGTCAACATGTCCCTAATGAATCACGCATTGTGCGCACCTCAGATGACACTATCTTTAAAGAAAAAGTGAGCGATGCTTTTTCTTCTTCGAGAAAACTGGTTTCTTTTTTCTCACTAGTTATTATTTTGCTTGCTCTTCCTGTTAGTCTCTTTCTTGTCAATCTTCAAAGACAGTTTCAACAGCCTGCTGCAAGAGCAGCGGGCAGCACCTACTATGCCAATCCGGGAGACAGTCTGGCAAGTAAAGTAAACAGTTTACAACCCGGGGATACATTATTGCTCAATGATGGTGTATATTATTCGCCATTAACAATTAGCGGCAAGCAAGGCACTGCAACAGCACCAATTACCATTAAAGCAGTCAACGATGGCAAGGCAATTGTTGATGGCAGTCAAATTACCGCAACATATACACCACCGGTGTTTATCGGTGGGGGTTCTGCGTATATTGATGTTGAGGGCATTGTTGCCAGGAACGCACCGCAAAGTAATACAGACCCTAATGTGAATGAAAATGTTATCTATGTCTATGGCAACAGCAATAATACGCTGGGAGGAGCTGATCATATCACCCTTCGTCGTATTACTGCTTATAATGCGGCTCCCGGAAATCATCATCTATTTATGATCTCCTTTGGAGCAACCAATGTCCTCGTAGAGGATTGCGCTGCCTGGGGAGATGGAAGATATCGATTTATTGCCTATCAAGCAGATCATGTGACATTTCGACGGGACTGGGCTTATTGGGATAACATCACTGATACCAATACTGAACCACGATCCGGTTTTAGTGTTTATGGGGCAACGAATGTAACGCTTGAAAATGTGATTGCCATAAATACGATATCAAAGCAGACGGATGATAACTACTACACTGCTACGTGGCAGACAAGCGCTAATGCGCCATGGACAACTAGTAATACAACTATTCTTGGGTCCATGTTTTATAATAATTGGGAAGGATGGTGGGTCAATGGTGATACAGGAGTAAATACACAATTCAAAGACGACTACTTTGATATTCAGAAATTGACCGGTACGTATACGACCAAACCGCAGGGGAATGGATTAATGTGGGGCACAACCAATGGCGGATCAATCACCAACGCCACCTTTACAAACAATGTCCAGGGATTTTATAATTCACACGGTGCCCCACCCAGTCTCACCAACAGCGTTTTTCTCAATAACACATCCGCTATCAACAATGATCCCGGTCACTCCTATTCTGATTTCTATGGCAACACGAGTAACGGCACTGCCCTGGTAGCAACCGACAAGCAGGTTAACCCGGGATATGACACGACAACCTATGGCAGAGGTGCCTACCTGTTTGTTCCAAACAACTCACCCCTCAAAGGTGCAGGAGCAAATGGTGCAGATATTGGTGCTAACATCATCTATGAGTATGTTGACGGACAATTAACCAACACCCCCCTCTGGCCATGGCCAATGGAAGACAGAATTATGGCGGAGAAAGGTATTAGTGTCACCTATGCAGCTAATGGCGGCATTTGGAAAACATTGAGTGGAATCTACTCTAATACGACAATAACTTCAACACCGACATCAACTCTATTCCCAACCAATACTCCAACACCATTCCCAACCAATACGTTAACACCAACACCTCCTCTAGTACCAGATACCACATCGCCAACAGTAAATATTACAAACCCTCTTAATGCCAGCACCGTAAAACATGGAACTACAGTAACCATTACTGCTACTGCTTCTGATAATGTGGGGGTAAGCAAAGTAGAATTCTCTGTAAACAATTCACTCCTCTGTACAGATACCACAGCTCCTTATACCTGTGCATGGACTGTACCTGGAAAAAGAGGGACAACCTATACCATTACCGCAAAAGTATATGATGAAGCTGGGAACAGTGCAATCAATATTATCACCGCAACATCTTCACGGTAGAATCTGACAGCGGTGAGGGGAAAGATTGAGCCATGTGATATGATCAGAGCACGAAAGCCTATTGTGCACCGATGTGCTCATGGTGCCCTTGTTGGGGTGGTCCAACGCCACTAGGGTAGAAGTGGCTACAGTGCAACCTTACCTTGGGTCGAAAGATACCAGGGGACAGTAGCATGGTTGTGAAAAGTACGGTGAGAGATACCATCCATTCTCAAGACGCTGTGCACTAGGCCCTAGAGGGCGAGACTGAGAGTCGAACTAAGGTTGAGTCGGTCCTATTTTCTGACCCCGCAAAGGGATGGTGAGAAGTTGAGCTTCGAGAGCAGCCAGATAAGAGGCAGGATCTTTGCGAAAGCGGAACTGCTGCCTGCGGGTTTCTTCACACTGCTGCAAGTGCGCCCACATCTGGCTGCAATCCATCCAGCGCCAGGATCACACGCCCTTACTGCTGCAACCGTGTCTTGCATCTGAGGCTCGTCACTGATACGCAAGGCGACCAGTTCTTCATAGCGCTACATCAGATGGGTCACACTGCGCTGGGCAATGCTGATACCGCGCGCCAAGAGGGCTTGATGCATTTTGGGCACACTACGATGCTCTCGGTAGCGCAGCGTTCCCACCAGAGCGATCAGATCCAGTCCACATTCGCCAGGCGGTAAGGCCCAGCGGCCCTCTTCTTCTGCACGAGACGCCTGCCGAGAGCGTCCACAGGAGCCCTTGCCGCATCGACGCACCACCAGAGTCAACTGACACAGCCCGTGGAGCGTCGTGATGCTTCGATGCGCATGGTAGACCACCCACATCGGCTGCTTGCACTCGATACAGGTCGTTCTTTGTGGCTCCAATCGGTGATACTGGGTCGCTTGGGGACGAGGTTCTCTTCGGCTCAGACGTGTTTGTTCCACCTTCTCTTTTTCTTTCTGCTAGCTTACACCTCCTGTCAAGACAAGTTTACGATCCTAAAACTTCCCTCGAGCAGTTGAGCTTCCAGAGCCACCAGGTACGCAGCCGGGTCCTTGCGGAAACGAAACTGCTGGCGACGGGCTTCCTGGCGATACTGCAGTTGCGTCCGCAGTTGCTTCCAGGCCTGGTAATCGCTGGGTTGCAGGTCGCTAGCTTGCAAGTCCTCGTGTTTGGTTACCACCACGGCCATCAGACGAACCGAGCCGCGCACCACCCCCCCAGGAATCGCGCCTCGGCGTCCGGTCGCTCGACGCTCATGCGCACGAGCGACGCCAAAACAATGTTCCAGATCATTATTGGTGCGAGGCAAGTCGGGCACATCATAGCACTCAAACAAACCAGGCGCAAAGTTCTCGGTGATCTGCGCAAAATGATCGATCGTTGTGCTGAGTGGACCCAGACTCGCTTTCTGTTCTTGCATCTGCTTGACCCAGGCCAGATACGTTTCCCGAACCTGAGCGCCCGTCTGCTGCTCGTGATTGGCTAAAAGATGAGCGGCTTGATATACCAGCCCATAGGCAGCCTTGAGGGGTGGCCACAGTCCCGCCGTGCGCTGCAACGCTTTCGCGAGGATCTGCTGCAAGTGCTTTAAGGCTGGCGGAAGGTTTTTTTTTGTTGGACACGGGCGATGGAGTCGCTGATCTGGGTGAGTCGGTCCTGCAATTGGAGCCCGGAGGCCTCCAACGGCGCACGCCCATCATCGGTCAACGAGCTTCGGACCGCCAGGCAGTAGCCCCGGAGCGCTTCGGCCTCCGGGTCGCTGCGTTCTTGCAGGGCACGTTCGAGAGGGCGCACCCCTCGAACGTGCTTCTTCAGTTCCGTCTTGGCATGTCGATCCGCGTCGTAAAGTGGCTTGGTGGCATCACGCAGGTAATGAAATTGACAGAGTTGATGGGGCACCTTGGGGAAAACAAAGGCCACTGCGCTGCCGATGGTTTCTTCCCCATCGGAGATGACCCCTTTGACCGGAACCTCGAGCTCTTTGAGCTGTTGCTTCACTTCAGTCAGCAAGGCCGTCAGGTCACCTTGCGAGCTACTGAGCAGGGGACGTGCCAGCAGGATCTCCTCCGAGAGACAGTCACGTATCACCCAGAGGACCTCATGCCCCACATCCGGTTGCAATCCGTCAATCGCCAGGATCACACGCCCTTGCTTCTGCAACCGTTCCTTGATGCGCTCGTGATTGGCTACCCGCAAGGCGACCAGTTCTTCATAGCGCTGCATCAAATTGGTGACACTTCGCTCCGTGATGCTCACTCCACCCGCCAGCAGCATGCGATGCATCTCCGGCACACTGCGGTGCTCACGAAAGCGCCAGCGCCCAATCAAGGCAATCACCTCCAGACCAAATTCGCCATGTGGCAGCGCCCATCCCCCTTCTTCTTCGGGCCGGTAAGCCACATGGTAACGTGGGCATTGCGGCTGCATACAACGACGTACCACAATGGTCAACCTCCAGAGGCCATCCAACTTGGTCACCGTGCGATGGGCGTGGTAGCCCACCCACAGCGGCTGACCGCACTGCTCACAATGCTCTTTCAACGGGGTCAACGTGATCGCGTGCGAGGAGATCGGACGCGGGGTTCGTCGGGCCATGGTTCTTCTCCTGCTGAGCTAATCCTCCTCCTCCTTCTTCCTTCAGGCTACACCTGCTGTCAAGCTCTCTTTTCCGTTCAGGCAAAAAAACTACCTGTGAGTTTGTGGGTTTGGCAGACGCAGTCTGCCAAACCCACAAACTCACCAAAAACCCGTGCGAAGAGCGTAGCGATGAGGCCGCAGAAAAACATGCACATATCAGCAGGGTTTCAGCCAAAAGGTGAGGAAGACGCATGTAGAGCGAGAAGCCTGCTTGCCCTGTCAATCCTCCTCTGATTGGTGCTATAATGAAAGGAAGACGTTTGTGGTTGGCATTATGCTCGTCTTCCACAGCAAAGCTGTGGCGGAAGGAACGAAGGAGCTGGCAGGCCAGATGACGCAGGGGACGGTGCGCATCGCCGCGGCGGTACCCCCGCCGCAGGTGATCTTGGAACCAGCGCTGACCTGATACAGCAGGCAATTCAAGAGATGTATACCGATGACGGGGTGCTGCTGAGACTTATGGATTGAGGCAGCGCTGAGATGGCGCTGGAGATGCTCCCAGCGGAGCAACGCCAGCATAGTATCTTGAGTGACGCGCCGTTTGTGGAGGGAGCAGTCGTTGCCGCAGTCGAAGCGTCCCTTGGAAAAACCTTGCGGGATGTGGCCACTGCTGCGGTAGCCGTGTGCGAGATGCCTCTGCCGGTGCGTGAAACTGACGAGGAGAAGAGCCATGGAACCTTTAGCAGCCACTGTACGAACAGTGTATTTGGAACGTTTGGCCCAGGAGCAGTTTGATGTGCTGGTGATCGGAGGCGGCATCACCGGGGCAGGCGTCGCCCTGGATGCCGCCGCACGCGGCTACCGGGTTGCCCTGGTGGAAAAAGCCGATTTCGCCAGCGGCACTAGCAGTAAATCTACCAAGCTTGCCCACGGCGGCATTCGCTACCTGCCCCAATTTGACCTCGCTATGATTCAGGAAGGCGTGATCGAGCGCGGGCTGATGGTCCGCCATGCCCCGTTCCTGGTGCGACCACTGCCCTTTATCATTCCAGTCTACGAGCATATGCCCTGGCCCAGTAGCTTGCCGGTGAGGCCGCCCACCGGTTTTGGCCTGACCCTGGTACTCGATATCGGCCTGTGGATGTACGACTTGATGGCCGGATGGCTCAACATCGGTCGCCATAAGCGCATCAGCGCCGGGGAGACGCTGCGGCGAGCACCGGCGTTACGGAGCGCTGGACTCAAAAAAGCGCTCCTGTACTATGACGCGCAGACCAATGATGCTAAACTGACGGTCACAGTGCTGCGCACCGCGGCACAGCTTGGTGCCGTGGTGACCAACTATACCGAGGTCACCGGCTTTACCCGTGCCAATGGCAAGCTCAATGGTGCCGTGGTGTGCGATAAACTGACTGGGCAGGAGGTGACCGTCTCGGCTCGCTACATCATCAATGCGGCAGGAGTCTTCGCCGAGCAGGTAGCAGCCTTGACCGGCGACGAGCCGAAGGCAACAGTCGAGCCGAGCAAGGGCATCCATCTGGTGGTGGCACGTGAGCGCGTGAACATCAGCACCACCGCCGTGGTCTTGCCCGAGACCGAAGATGGGCGCATCCTGTACGTCATCCCCTGGGAGGCGCGGGCCATTATCGGCACCACCGATACCGGCTCTGGCGACCTGGACGACCCGCAGGCCACCCCAGAAGATATCGCCTATCTATTGAAGCACGTGAACAACTACCTGGAGGTCAATCTGACCCACGATGATATCCTCAGTGTCTACGCGGGCTACCGACCACTGGTCAAATCAAGGGGAGCACGGGCCGCCGATCTCTCGCGCACTCATGTCGTGTTGCAGGAGATCAACGGCATGGTCACGATTGTTGGCGGCAAGCTGACGACCTACCGGCGCATGGCCCAGGATACAGTCGATGTTCTCGCCAAACGTGATGGAATGCCTATCTCCCATCCCACACAGAAATTGCTGCTGAATGGCGCAATCGGCTGGCGGAATGCGAAGCGCGAGATCGAAGCGCGAGGTCAACAGCTTGGCCTGGCACCAGATATTGTGGAGCATCTCGCGTTAACCTTCGGCAGCAATGCCAACACCGTGCTTGACCTGGTTAACGAGGATAAGAGCCTGCGAGAGCGTCTCATCCCTGACCTGCCCTATCTGCACGCCGAAGTCGTGTATGCCTGCCGTGGCGAGATGGCGATGACGCTAGAGGATGTGTTGGCACGGCGCACGCGCATCATCCTGGAGGATGCAGAACGCGGCGCGGGCGTCGCCGCGGAGGTAGCCGCCCTGATGGCGCGCGAACTGGGCTGGTCCAGCGACCATACGCGCGCACAGGTGGAAAAGTATTCCACGCTGGTGGGCCACCAGCTCGAGGCGGAGGGCCTGCGCCGCTAGCGCAGTGCGCGCTAGCAGACGGTTCTCTCCATCGGCTCTACAAGCTAGTTCTTTGACTGAGAAGCAACTTTCCACAACAAGCACTCTCCAACGAGTGACTTAACAGACACTTTTCAGGTTTCGATGTCGTCACCCCAGATTCGGCGGGGAATGCCGAGCAGGAGGATATCAGTGGACAATATTAAGAATTACTTGATCGATATGGATGGGGTCCTCGTGCAGGGCGCGATGCCGCTTCCTGGGGCAGTAGAGTTTTTGCAGCGTCTGCGGGCTCAGGGGATTCCGTTCTTGATTTTTACCAATAACTCGCGGTATACCCCACGCGACCTACAGGTGCGATTGCACTATATGGGACTGGACGTGCCGCCTGAAGCGATCTTCACGTCTGCACTAGCGACCGCGCAGTTCCTTCACGCTCAGCGACCAGATGGGCGGGCATATGTCATTGGAGAGTCTGGGTTGACAACAGCGTTGCATGATATCGGATACGTTCTGACCGATCAGGAGCCGGAGTATGTGGTGCTGGGTGAGACGACGACGTATAGCTTTGAAAACATTACCCGCGCCATCCGCTTCGTGGTTGCTGGTGCGCGTTTCATTGCTACCAATCCTGAGACGATGGGACCTGATGAGGGGGGAATCATTCCCGCGACCGGTGCCGTAGCTGCGTTGATCAGCGCAGCCACGGGCGTCAAGCCCTATATCATTGGGAAACCGAACCCGCTGATGATGCGCACGGCCCTGCGCACGCTCAATGCCCATTCCGAGGACTCTGCGATCATCGGTGACCGCATGGAAACCGATATCATCGCCGGGACCGAGAGCGGTCTGCGGACCATCCTGGTGCTCACTGGAGCCACCAAACGCGAACAGGTGGAGCGTTTCCCCTATCGGCCTACTTGGGTACGGGAGTCCATTGCGGAGGTTGAGGTGCCTGGCGGGGCAGAGAAAGATTGAGTCCGAGGTCTCGGCTAAAAAGTACTACGGCGCTGTACAACCCTGCCCTCTCCTCGTATTCTAGTAAATAGAGGTGCTACATACAACATTGCAGCAAAGCAAGAACTTTTGCCCAGCTCCTCCGCCTATGACAAGCAGGACAGTGACCTCTCCCGGCCACTATCAAAGGAGTGCGACATAAAATGAAAGACACAAAATGAAAATAGAACACATGCAATGGCAAGGCAGCAGGTGGGAGCCGACTGTCCCTGGCAAGCTACCTGCAGCTCAACTGGTGTTGCTGTTTGGTTGCCCATCCCTTCTTAAACAGCGGGACCTGCTCCAAGGGATCCAACAGGCCTATCCCAGTGCCCATCTTCTCGGTTGTTCGACCGCTGGTGAAATCTCTGGTACGCGAGTACTCGACGAGTCTTTAGTCGCAACGGCAGTCCAGTTCGAACAGACCGCGCTGCAAGGGGTACGTATCAAGCTCCAAAACGGCATTCGTGACTTTCAAGCAGGAGCACTCCTGGCACAGGAGCTTGACAAGGAAGGACTCGTTCATGTCTTAGTTCTCTCTCGTGGGGTGAATGTTAACGGAAGCGATCTCGTTGCCGGGCTAACTCGCCACCTGCCTCCTCATGTTACCATTACTGGGGGGCTTTCAGGCGATGGTACCAGGTTTCAGGAGACACTTGTAGTCTGGGAGGGTAAGCCAGAAGCAGAGAGTATTGCCGTGCTTGGATTCTATAGTAAACGTCTCCGCGTGAGTTATGGGTCATTGGGCGGTTGGGAAACCTTCGGCCCCAAACGATTAATTACCCGCTCGGCGGGCAACGTGCTTTACGAGCTAGATGGCAAGTTGGCCTTGCCAATGTATAAAGCCTACCTCGGTGAGCATGCGCAAGGCCTGCCTGCTACAGGGTTGCTCTTTCCATTGTGTCTGATCACCCCAGATAGTTCAGATCCAGTGGTACGGACGATTTTGTCTGTCAACGAAGCTCAACAAAGCATTACGTTTGCTGGAGACATGCCAGAGGGAATGCATACTCGCTTCATGCGAGCCAATTTCGACCAACTGGTGGATGGGGCAGTGGGTGCGGCGAAGACGAGCTATGAACCGATTCGCTCCTCTCCTGATCTAGCTGTGCTCATCAGTTGCGTGGGGCGAAAGCTGGTACTCAAGCAGCGCATCGATGAAGAAGTGAAAGGGGTACGTGCCGTTCTAGGAGACCGAGCTGTGCTCACGGGGTTCTACTCGTATGGTGAGATTTCCCCCTTTACACCAGGGGCCACGTGCAAATTGCACAACCAGACGATGACGATCACGACCTTCTCAGAGAGGTAAGCGTTCGTCCTTACCGTTCACATCCTCAGACCAGTCCATCATCGGATCATGTTATTAGACGATTTGGCCTGTGAGAGTTGTTCTTCGGCATAGATGGCTCCTCTCAGGTTGGCTTCGTCCAGGATAGTCCCACTTAGATCGGCCTCGCTCAGGTCGGCATATCCGAGGTTGGCTCTGTAGAGGAAAGCCCCATTCAGGTAAGCCCCGCTCAAGTTGGCCTCGCTCAGGTCTGTTCCGGTGAGGTCGGCAAACATGAGGTCAGCTCTATAGAGGTCTACTTTGCTCAGGTTGGCTCCCCTCACGTTGGCCCCACTCAGGTTGGCCCGAATGAGTTCGCTCCTGACGAGAAATACCAGACTGAGGTTGGCCTTGCTCAGGTTGGTTTGATTCAGGTTAGCCCGGTAGAGGATTGCGCTACTGAGATTGACCTCACGCAGGTCAGACTCACTCAGGTCAATCCTGGAGAGACTCGCTCGGCTGAGGTCCGTCCTGCTAAGGTCTGCGCTGATAAGGTTTGCCTTGATGAGGCTTACGCCGCTGAGGTCTGGTAGTATCTCTGGATGCTCTTTTCTCCACTGATTCCAGACCGCGACGCCCTGTTTGAGAATATAGTACTGCTGCTGGTTTACCATGCTATGTGTTTTCCTTCCAGCTCATTTACCATGTCGCTCCCTCCCGAACTGCCATTTCGTTATCCCTGCAATCACCATACGATTGATTGTAGAGATAACTTTTCCGTTTGTCAATGCAGGCCCTCGGGGAGTAACAGATCGCAAAAGGCTATGCCGCCAATCCCAAGGCACAGGTTATCATGGTGGCCGGTTCCACGGGACGCGGTAGCGCCGACCGCTATTCCGACCTGGAAATTGATGTCTACTGGAGTGCGCCGCCGACCGACGCGGAGCGGAGAGCTGCCGCCGAAGGCAGTGGTCCACCGAATTAAAAAAATTAACAGGATACCAATAAACTAAGTTAAGCCGTTTAGGAGACTACAAGCTAGGAGACTACAAGTCATGAATACCGGCGCGTCATCTAAAAAGTCACCTCTAAAATTCTTTCTATTGGTTTTCGCTCTTTCTATTCCATTATATACATGGGGCGAGAGACATATGTGCCATATATAAGGAGAACTAAGCGTGACAGCAGAAGAACCGATTGATCTCACCGGCTTTCTCACATCATTCAAGCATTTTATGGACACAGCAGCAGCGCAGGTACATGTTGAAGAGTCTGAGCCTGTTTTCCTGAGCAAGCTGCGCAATCACTTCGGAACAGACCCGATGCACCTTCCTACGGTGCGCGAAACATTTGAAAAGGCCGATCATCCCAACCTGCACCTGGCTATCAGCGACCTCCTTTCAGGCGACGGCTGGGTATCACAACTGCTGGGATGTATCGTCCCATATGCCGACCACGAGGGCCTGAAATTCAGCCATTTGCTGACCCCGCATTACAGCACGGAGGCAAAAGAGGGACCCGTCGAATATCTCAACATCCTACTGCATGATGATCGCATGCAGGTATGCGTCAATACCGGCCTGTACCTGGCGCATGACGGAAATGAGCCGGTAGCGCTGCTGATCAGCGGCCCGCGCGACTGGCATAACACGGTTGATCTCCAGGTGATGGCACTCGACCCGGCCAGAGCAGAGCATATCCTGGGGACGCTGCGTACCAGCATGCGCGTGCACAATGTGTATCGCAGCCACATTGTGTCACTAGCACTGGGCAATCACGACGCGCTCGATGTCCATTTCCACCACCTGCCAGAGATTCATCGCGACAACATCATTTTGCCAGAGGGAGTGCTGGGCCGCGTCGAGCGACAGACGATTGGCTTTTCCCAACTGAATGAGAGACTGAAGGCAGCCGGGCGTCACATCAAGCGCGGCCTGCTACTCTATGGCTCTCCCGGCACCGGGAAAACGCTCACCGCGATGTATCTGGCGCATCAGATGCAAGGACGCACCACCCTGCTCCTCACCGGGCGCGGCGTCGGGCTGCTTGAAGGCTCGTGCAAGATGGCACGGCTGCTGCAACCTGCTACCATCATCCTCGAGGATGTTGACCTGATCGCGGAAGAGCGTACCGAACAAGAATCAGGGTGCAACACGCTGCTCTTTGAACTGCTCAACCAGATGGACGGGCTGGCGGACGATGCCGATATCCTCTTCCTGCTCACCACGAACCGGCCCGATATTCTCGAACCGGCGCTGGCGGCGCGCCCCGGACGCATCGACCAAGCCATCGAGATACCATTACCAGACCGTGACTGTCGCGGGCGGCTGTTTGATCTGTACGGACAGGGCCTGACGGTGCGCCTCGAACACTTGCCAGAACTGATCGATCAGACCGAGGGCGTCAGCGCGGCGTTCATTCGCGAGCTAATGCGCAAAGCCGCCCTCTTTTCCGCAGACGAGAGTCATGATAGCGAGGCCATCGTCGTCGAAGACCGTCACATCGATGAAGCGCTGAAAGAACTGGTCTTTGAAGGGGGCGAGCTGACCAAACGGCTGCTTGGCGCGAGCAGGGCGTTCTGAGGAATTTCAATCTCCGAGAATCGGAGTTTGATCAGTTTCCTTTTTTTGAAAATGTGACCAACTTCACCCTCAAAATGTGAACCACTGCACACAAATAAATTCTCCCCTTGCGTTCTACTCTTGAAGCCTAAAAAAGCTTCAGCCCATTTTTACAACCTCGTATATCTCGGTTAATAGTTCGCTTGTACATCCTTCTTAAAAACGTCACTCAATCGAGGAGAAAAACAATGTCTCTCAAAAAGTATGGATCACTCTCGCTTCTATTACTCGGCTGTCTCTTCGCTCTTTTTCTTAGCGCGTGCGGTACACAGGTACAACAGGCACCACAAATACAACAGACCTCTGGGCTGGCAAATCTATCACTGTTGCCAAGCTCAAGCAGCCTGGCACAGCAAACAACTATCTCGACCTCGTGCCCGGCGCCGGGGACGGGACGAGCCGCCGTTCTACCCTATCTCTCATTGGGACCGCATCGAAACGTCGTGTATACGTATAGCACCTTCGATACCAATGGCAATCCTCTCAGCAGCTTCTTGAAGCGTTACGACGTGGTGACCAAAACGAAGACGGTCATTTATGCGGTGCAGCAGAAGAACATTGCTGGGATACAGATTTCGGCAGATGGCCAGTGGGTGCTCTTCGTGACGCAACAGACGGTGCAAGGATCGCAGTTGTCCAAACTCCAACTGATTCGGATGGATGGCACGTACTTGCAGACCCTCTATTGTGCCTCGTCAATCGACCAGTCCCAGTGGTCAACTGATCAGAAGCTTGTCGTCTTCAGTACCGTCAGTAATGGCACACAGCATGTCGATGTCCTGAATGCTACCACTGGTGTGGTACAAACAGACCTGTCAGCGCCAGCGAATAATGGCGTCATCGTGCGCGCATGGCTCGATACCAGACGCATTTATATCACCAATACGCAGATCGATCAGCCCCCCAACATCATCTACCTGCTCGATACCAGGAAGGGCGCTAACCAGCAATTGAGCAATCTCCCGGTGGTCTTCAATGGCAACTTTGCCGACTTCGATAGCAGTTACGATGGAAGCAAACTGTTTATCAACACCTGTGTCTGTGGACAGGGTGGTGACACGGGTCCAAGTACTATTACCGTACGACCGGCCTTTGGCGGACAAGCGCAGGCGCTGTATTCGACACCAGCATACGCGGTGACCAGCGTGCGAGCGGTCACTCCCACAACCCTGCTTTTCATCATCGACTCCTTTTCAATTGCTGGCCAGGTTGATCAGAGTCACAACGGTTTGTGGAAGATGCAGACCAATGGCACCGGCCTTACCCGCCTGACAACGGATGTGCCAGGAATTTCTAGCGGCTTCAACAGTGCAACGCAGTTCCCCTGGTCAAACGTGTCCCGCGATAACAGCACGTATGCATTGCAGGCCAATGGAAGTCATAAAGAAACGCTCGAAATTGGCTCGCTCAGTGGTGGAACACCAACGACAATCGCGTCCATCAGCGGCAAAGGGGCATCATTGAGTATTGTTGGCTGGACAACAATGTAATTTTTGTGATACGTCTGTAATGCTAGAAAAGCCTGAGCACTTGCTGGAAAGTGATTCTTGGGGGCATACTTGTATACGCCTCGATTGTACATCTCCACCTGCGGTAGGTCCTCGATAAATCGGGACGCTACTGTAGGCCCCCAATTATGACTTTTAGGCATGGTTCAAATAAATCATCAAATTACCACTCAATCTTAACCAGATCTTAACCAGATCACAACCTCTTTGCTCTTCCTCAATTCTCTGCAATCCTTCTATACTGTTCACGGTTGCCTCTTTGTCTTTTATTGATGAATTGGCATATTTTAACGTTCATTTCGGGACAGAGTTCACTTGTAGGAGGATTTCATGAGTCACCTGAAGCATGTGAGGGTGATCGCACCCCTCACAGTATTGCTGGTTGTACTGTCCATCGTGGCCACTACCGCTGGTGCCTTTGCAGCTAGCCCGGTCAGCCTGGTCACTGTCTCCGGCCCAAGCCCCTATGCTGGCTGTTCGACCGCTGGCCAGCCGGGTACCAATTACCTCAATGCTGAGGTTGAACCCTCGGTTTCCGTCAATCCGGCCAATCCTAAAAACATTGTTGGTGTCTGGCAGCAGGACCGCTGGTCGAACGGCGGGGCCCAGGGCCTGGTCGCTGGCTTCTCATCCGATGGTGGGACGACCTGGGGCGAGACCACCCTGCCCTTCAGTGGGTGCGCCACCGGGATCAATTCCGTCT